>DASYSE010000067.1:0-2572 GCA_036003705.1 Actinomycetes bacterium
GAGCGCGTCGCCGCGGCCCTCGATCTCCAGGCGGGCGGCGGCGGCGCCGAGCGACGCCATGCCCCGGAACACCTTGTACTCGCGGCCCTTGCGGCGCACGACCTCGCCCGGGCTCTCGGGGCGGCCGGCGAACAGGCCGCCGATCATGACCGTGCTCGCCCCGGCGGCGATCGCCTTGGCCACGTCGCCGGGGTGGCGGATGCCGCCGTCGGCGATCAGGGGGACGCCGGTGGCCCTGGCGACCTCGGCACAGTCGAGGATGGCGGTGAGCTGGGGCACGCCGACCCCGGCGACCAGGCGGGTGGTGCAGGCGAAGCCGGGGCCGATGCCGACCTTGACCGCGTCGGCGCCGGCCTCGGCCAGGTCGTGGAAGCCGTCGGCGGTGGCGACGTTGCCGGCCACGACCTCGCTGCCGGGCCAGGTCGTCTTGAGCTCGCGGACCGCATCGATGGTGTGGTCGGCGTGGCCGTGGGCGACGTCGACCACCAGGGCGTCGACGCCGGCGTCGACCAGCGCCTGGGCCCGTGCCAGGTACCCGCCGCGCACCCCGAGGGCGGCCGCCACCCGCAGCCGGCCCGGCTGGTCGCGGGTCGCCTGGGGCCAGCGCTCGCGCAGGCCGATGTCGCGCAGGGTGATCAGGCCGGCCAGCTTCCCGTCCTGCCCGACCAGCGGCAGCTTCTCGATCCGGTGGCGGTCCAGCAGCTTCCGGGCCTCGTCAAGGTCGATGCCGGGAGGGGCGGTCACCAGCCGCTCGGCCGGGGTCATGGCCGACGCGACGGTGGCGCCGGCATCGGCCCGCATGTCACGGGCGGTCAGGATGCCGAGCGGCCGGCGCTCGGGGTCGACCACCACCAGGCCGGTCACGCCCAGCCGCTTGGCTTCGGCGGCCGCCTCGGCGATGGTCCGCTCCAGGCCGACCGTGTAGGGCTGCTCGATCACCTGGCCGAGGTAGCGCTTGACCTTGCGGGCCTCCTCGGCCTGGGCGTCGACGGGCAGGAACCGGTGGAGCACGCCGAGGCCGCCCAGCTCCGCCATGGCGATCGCCATGGGGGCGGTGGTCACGGTGTCCATGTTGGCCGAGACGATGGGGATGGCCAGCTCGATCCCGCGGGTGAAGCGGGACCGGGTGGAGACGTGGCGGCGGGAGCGGATGCTGGAGCGCCGCGGCACCAGCAGCACGTCCTCGAAGGTCAGCGCCAGGCGCGGTTGGTCGGTCATGGCGCCAGGCTAGCCGAGCGACCGGGTGCCTGGGGTGAACGAGTGGCGCCAGATGTTGCCGGAGCGGTCGGCGACGCCGAGATCCCGGCCGTTGACGGTGAGACGGACACCGGCGGGGGCGCCGAGGATCAGGTCCAGGGAGCGCTTGGCCCTGAAGGTGCGCCGCTCGTTGGCCCCTGGGGTGCCCTCGAACGAGAGCCGGCCGTCGGTGGTGACCCGCGTCCAGGAGGCGGCCGTGAACCGCAGGGTGACGGTCACGCCGGACGGGGTGGCCCTGGCGGTGGTCGACGGGGCGGTCCTGGCCGCGGCACCGGCCGTGGTGGGGGCCGCAGCGGACACGAAGGGCGGCTGGGCGTCGGCCGGGTCGGGCGCCGGCCGCAGCAGCCCCCACAGGGACACGAGCAGGATGACGGACACGCACCCGATGGCGACGGCCAGCCAGGTGGGGCCGCGCCGGCCGGTCCCCAGGCCGCCGATGGCCTGTGGCGCGTGCTCAAACAGGGGTGCATCGGGCCGCTCCTGGGCCCGGTAGGCCTCCAGCAGCGGCGCCGGGTCGACGCCCAGGTAGCCGGCGTAGGAGCGCAGGAAGCCCTTGGCGTAGACGCTGCCGCCGAGCTCGCCGAACTGCTCCTGCTCGAGGGCCTCCAGGTAGCTCGACCTGATCCGGGTCGCGCCGGCGGCTTCGTCGAGCGATTTGCCCTGCGCTTCCCGAGCCGAGCGCAGCGCTTCGCCAATGGTGCTCAGCCGGGCCACCCCTTCATGGACGCAATTTCGGGGCAATACGGAGAATCGCTTCCTTGGGTCACCGGATTTTCATCACATCCGGAGGACGACGGCAACCACCGTCCTTGATGACCGGGGAACCCCTCCGGGAGCCTAATCCTCGACGATCTCACCGTAGGTGGTCTCGCGGCCGCGGAGCTGCTCCAGCTCCTCGACGGTCATCATGACGTCGCGGGGCTTGGAGCCCTCCGAGGGCCCGACGACCCCCCGCTCCTCGAGCTGGTCCATGATCCGGCGGGCCCGCGAGAACCCGACCTTCATCTTTGACTGGAGCATCGAGGTGGAGCCGAGCCCGGAGCGGACCACGATCTCCATCGCCTGGGTGAGCAGCGGGTCCTCGTCACCGTCGTCGTCCTCGGTCGCGGCCCGGCCCTCGGCCACCACCCCGGGCTGGTAGGCGGCCTGCTGCTGGGCCTTGCAGTAGGCCACGACCGCCTCAACCTCCTTCTCGGTGATGAAGGCGACCTGGACCCGGCGCGGCTTGGAGGTGCCGCCGGGCAGGTACAGCATGTCGCCGTGGCCGACCAGCTTGTCGGCCCCGCCGGCGTCCAGGATGACCCGCGAGTCCTGG
>DASYSE010000068.1:0-10369 GCA_036003705.1 Actinomycetes bacterium
CCTGCCGATGCGTTGTGCCTGGTGGAGCTGAGGGGATTTGAACCCCTGACCCCTTGCATGCCATGCAAGTGCTCTGCCAGCTGAGCTACAGCCCCTGAAGGTGGTGACTATAGCGAGCGACCCGGCCGAGTCGCAAAGGTCAGCGGATGCGGAGGTCGACCCCGAGGAGGACCAGGGGCCAGAGGAAGATGGCCAGGAGGGCGGAGAGGACGAGCTTGACCAGGCGGACGCCGATGTAGTCGTAGGCGAAGGCGACGTAGATCCCGACCAGGATGTAGATGAGGCCGAGGAGGCTGAATCTGCGGCGGACCACGGCGCGCGGCTCCTTTACCCCCCCGACCGGAAGATTGGCAGCGTAGTCTGCGCCGGGGAGGTCCTGCTGGGCAAACTGTGAGAAATCAGGCGGTTACCAGGCTGCCGACCTCATCGCTGCGGGCGACCACCGGAGCGTCGCGCCAGAGGCGTTCGAGGTCGTAATAGGCTCGCTCCTCCTCGAGGAAGACGTGGACCACGAAGTCGACGAAGTCGAGGAGGACCCAGCGCGCGTCGCGTTCTCCCTCGCGGCGCAGGGGTCGGGTTCCCTCGGCCCGGCAGGCGCGCTCGACCTCTTCGGCGATGGCGCGTACCTGGCGGTCGCTGTTACCCGCGCAGATGACGAAGTAGTCGGAGATGACCAGCGGCTCGGAGACGTCGAGGACGATGACGTCGCGGGCCTGCTTGGAGGAGGCCGCCGATGCGGCGGTGAGCGCGAAGTCGAGGCTGGTCGGCAGGGGCGAGCTCCTGGAGGTCGGCGCGGTCGGACACCACTACGGTACCGAGCCGGAGAGCGGCGCGCACCCAGGAGATCTCACTGGTTACTGTGGCCGGACGCCGGCGGGTCGGGGGGGTCGGGCGGGTCGGGCGGGTCGGTGCCGGCCGGGCGGCGGTAGAGGGCATGGTTCTTGATGTAGCGGGCGACCCCGTCGGGAACCAGGTACTGGACGGGGGCGCCGCGGGCGACCCGTGCCCGGATGTCGCGGGAGGAGATGGCCAGGGCCGGGATCTCCATGCGGTGGACCCGGCCGGTCGCGCCGGGCACCTGGTTGACGAGACTGTCGAGATCGAAGTCGGGCCGGGTGGCGGCGATGAACTCGGCCTGGGCGAGCACCTGGTCCGGCTCCTTCCAGGTGAGGATCTGCAGCACCGCGTCGGCCCCGGTGATGAAGAACAGGCGGGTGCCTTCGGGGAGCCGAGCCCGGAGCCGGCGCAGGGTGTCCACGGTGTAGGTGGGCCCCTGGTGGTCGATCTCCAGGCGGCTGACGGTGAAGGCCGGGTTGGAGGCGGTGGCGATGACCGTCATCAGATAGCGGTCCTCGGCCGGGCTCACCCCGACCGGCTTCTGCCAGGGCACACCGGTGGGCACGAACACCACCTGGTCGAGCTCGAACTGCCAGCGGGCCTCCTCGGCGGCGACCAGGTGGCCGTGGTGGATGGGGTCGAACGTCCCACCCATGACCCCGATTCGGCGGCTCATGAGCGCGGAGTGTAGCGGTCCCGCTCGACCGCCTGAGATGCTGCCGCTGGAATCGAACATCACGGACGGCTACGCTACTGCCAAGGTCGGCAGGGACGCCCCCGGACGGCGTTTCTGATTGGATTCGTCGGGTAAGGTCTGCGCAGGTCAGCGGGGCGGCCCGACCGCCCGTGCTGACAGGCCGGCCCGACGCGGGTGGAGGGAGAGCGACGCATGGCGCGCATCGAACTGCAGGATGTGTCCAAGGTGTATGGCGGCAACGTGCGGGCGGTGAATGGGTTGTCGCTGGATATCCCCGATGGGGACTTCATGGTGTTTGTGGGGCCGTCGGGGTGTGGCAAGTCCACCGCGTTGCGGATGGTGGCGGGCCTGGAGGAGATCAGCGAGGGGGAGATCCGGATCGGGGACCGGGTGGTCAACGACATGCCCCCCAAGGACCGCGACATCGCCATGGTGTTTCAGAACTATGCCCTGTATCCGCACATGACGGTGGAAGACAACCTGGCCTTTGGCCTGCAACTGCGCAAGACGCCCAAGGAGGAGCAGCGTAAGCGGGTGGCGGAGGCGGCCAAGATGCTGGCGCTGGAGCCGTTTTTGAAAAGGAAGCCGGCGGCGCTCTCGGGGGGGCAGCGGCAGCGGGTGGCGATGGGTCGGGCGATCGTCCGCAATCCGCAGGCCTACCTGATGGATGAGCCGCTGTCGAACTTGGATGCCAAGCTGCGGGTCAGCATGCGCGCCCAGCTGTCGTCGTTGCATGAGCGGCTGGGGGTGACCACCATCTATGTGACCCACGACCAGATCGAGGCCATGACCCTCGGCACGAGAGTTGCGGTGTTGAAGGATGGGGAGCTGATGCAGGTCAACACCCCCCAGGTCTTGTTCGACGCCCCCGAGAACCTGTTTGTGGCCACCTTCATCGGGTCACCGGCGATGAACCTGGCCCAGGCCAAGCTGGTGCGTGATGGGGGGCCGGCGCTGGTGTTTGCCGACCACAAGGTGGCGCTGCCCGCCCAGCTGGTCAGCCAACGCCAAGGCCTGGACGGCTATTTCGACCGCGACCTGATCATCGGGCTGCGGCCCAGCTCGCTGGAGGATGCCAGCTTCGTCACCGACCAGCGGCCCCAGATCAAGGGGGAGGTGGCGGTGACCGAGGAGCTGGGCTCAGAGGTCAACCTGATCTTTCATGTGGCCGCGCCCCAGGTCCACCATCAGGTGATGATCGCCAAGTTCGACAAGGCCGCCAAGGACGAGGTCGAGGCCGAGGAGCTGGCCGGGGCTGGCCACAGCCTGTGGACCGCCCGGGTCAATCCCAAGACCCAGGCCAAGGTCGGCCGCACCGCCGACCTGGCCATCGACACCGAGGGCTTCCACTTCTTCGACCTCGACACCGGCCACGCCATCGGCCGGATCACCGAAGGCGAAGGCGCCCGCGGCCGACGCGAAGCCAAAACCGACCAGGCGTGACCCACGTCGCCTTCCTCGGGCTCGGACGGATGGGCGCCCCCATGGCGGGGCGCCTTTCCAACGCTGGGCACGAGCTGGTCGTCTGGTCCCGGACCCGGGCCCGCGCCGACGCGCTGGCCGACCGGGCCGAGGTGGCCGGCTCGCCGGCCGAGGCCGGGTCCAAGGCCGAGGTGGCGATCACCATGCTGACCGACGGCGGGGCGCTGGAGGAGGTCGTGCTCGGCCGGGACGGCCTGGCCGACGGCCTCGGGTCGGGAAGTCTCCTGATCGACATGTCGACGACCGGGCCAGGGCCGGCCCGCAAGGTGGCCAAGGCGCTGGAGGCACGGGGGGTCGCGTTCGTCGACGCGCCGGTGGCCGGGTCGGTCGGCCCGGCCACCGAGGGGACGCTGGCCGTCATGGCCGGCGGGACCGACGAGGCGATCGAGCGGGCCCGGCCGCTGCTGGAGGTCCTCGGAGACCCGGAGCGGAGCTGGCATGTCGGCCCGGTCGGGGCCGGCCAGTCGGCCAAGCTGATGGTCAACCTCGTCCTCGGCGGGGTGACGGCCGCGGTCGCCGAGGGATTCATCCTTGGGAGGGTGCTCGGTCTGTCACCGGATGCCGCCCTCGACGTGCTGGAAGGCGCCTCGGTCGCCACCCAGACGGTGCGGTCCAAGCGGGAGAAGCTGCGCAGCGGCGACTACAGCGACGCCGGGTTCCGGCTGGCGCTCATGCACAAGGACCTGCGGCTGGCCGTCGAGGCGGCAAGGTCGGCCAGGGCCAGCCTCCCCGGGACCGAGCGGGTGGCCGAGCTGTACGCGGGAGCCAAGGGCAGAGGCCTCGCCGACCACGACTACGCGGCCGTCGCCGCCTACCTGGCCAGCATGGCCCCGCTGATGGACCCGTTTCCCGCCGACGGGTAGGGCGCCATGGGCCGAAGCCGGGTACGCCTGGGCGTGATCGGGCTCGGCGCCGTCGCCCAAGCCGTCCACCTGCCGCTCCTGCGCAACCGCCGCGACCTGTTCGAGGTCACCGCCCTGTGCGACCGGTCGGCCGAACTGGCCCGACGGGTGGCCGAGCGCTTCGGGCTCGGGACGGCCGGGTGCTTCCGGTCGGCCGAGGAGCTGGTTGACAGCGGCCGGGCGGACGCGGTGCTGGTGCTCACCTCCGGCTCCCACGGCGAGGTGGCCGGGGCCGCGCTCGGTCGCGGCCTGCCCGTCCTGTGCGAGAAGCCGCTCGCCTACACCCTGGCCGAGGCGGACAGGCTGGAGCAGCTGGCGGCCAAGGACGGCACGCCGCTGCAGCTCGGCTACATGAAGCTGTACGACCCGGCCGTTCGGCGGGCCCACCGCGAGCTGGCCGCCGCCCCGCCGGCCCTGCGGGCGGTGGAGGTGACGGTCCTGCACCCGTCGGAGCATTCGCAGCTCGCCCACGCCAGCCTGGAGGGACCGGCCGGCGACGTGCCGGCGGCCGCCCTGGCCGCATCGGGGGACGAGACGGCCCGGCTCCAGCAGCACGCCCTCGGTCGGGCCCCGGCCGAGCTGCGCCGGCTCTACACCGAGGTGCTGCTGGGCAGCCTGGTCCACGACCTGGCGGTCGTCCGCCTGCTCGCCGGCGACCTCGAACGGGTCGAGCACGTCGACCTGTGGCCGGAGGGCTCGTGGTCGTCGGTCGGCGTCGAGGCCGTGCTGCCTGGCGACGTGCGGCTCAGCCTGCACTGGCACGGGCTCGACCGCTACCCCGGCTATCGTGAGGAGGTCCGGCTGCACCACGAGCAGGGGTCGATCGCGCTCACCTTCCCATCCCCGTACCTGCTCAACGCCCCGACGGTGCTGACCGTGACCGACCTCGACGGCGACGCCGCCAGGACCCGCGAGGACCGCTCCACCGTTGAGGCGTTCGAGCTGGAGCTGGTCGCCTTCCACCGGCTGGTGACCGACGGGCAGCCGGTGGCCGCCGGCATCGCTGAGGGACGGGCCGACATCGTGACCTGCCAGCGGATCGTCCGCCGCCTGGCCGAGCGCCGCGGGGTCGAGCTGGCCGGAGAGGCGGCAACGGCATGACCCCCGCCGCGCCGGCGCCGGCACCGGCCGTCCTGCACCTGGTCCCCCACACCCACTGGGACCGCGAGTGGTACGAGCCGTTCCAGCGTTTCCGCCTGCGCCTGGTCGACATGGTCGACGACGTGCTCGAACGGGCCGAGGCCGACCCGCGCTTCTGCTTCACCTTCGACGGCCAGACGGCCATGCTCGAGGACTACCTGGAGATCCGCCCTGAGGCCGAGCCGCGCATCCGGGCCCTGGTCGCGACCGGGCAGTTCGCGGTCGGGCCCTGGCGGATCCTGTCCGACGAGTTCCTGGTGTCCGGGGAGACGCTGGTCCGCAACCTGGAGGCCGGCCTGCATCGCGCCGAGCGGTTCGGCGCGGCCATGGCCGTCGGCTACCTGCCCGACGAGTTCGGGCACGCCGCCCAGGTCCCTCAGCTGCTGCGGCGGGCCGGCCTGGAGCACGCCACCGTCTGGAGGGGCGTCCCGGCCGCCATCGACCGCCACGCCTTCCACTGGGCCGCCCCCGACGGCTCCACCGTCCGGACCGAGTACCTGGTCGGCGGGTACGGCAACGCCGCCGGCCTGTTCGCCGTCCCCGACGACCTGGACGGCGCGGCCACGCGGCTCCTGGAAGTGCTCCGCCCGTTCTTCGGCGCCGACCCGATCCTGGCGATGTACGGCACCGACCACTCCGCTCCCGTGCCCGACCTGCTCGACCTGGTCGAGCAGGTCAACCGGGGCCAGGACCGGTACCGGATGCGGGTCGGGACGCTGGCCGGCTACGTCCTCGACCACCCCGGCACCGACGGTGACCTGCCGAGCTGGCAGGGCGAGCTGCGTTCGGGGGCCAGGGCCAACCTCCTGATGGGCGTCACCTCGGCACGGGTCGTCCTCAAGGCGGCCTGCGCGAGGGCGGAGCGGCTGCTCGCCCGCTACGCCGAGCCGCTGCAGGCCCTGCACGGCACCGGCTGGCCGGCGCCGTTCCTCGACCTCGGCTGGCGGCGGCTGGTCGAGTCCTCCGGGCACGACTCGATCACCGGCTGCGGTGCCGACGCGGTCGCCGACCACGTCGCCGTCCGGCTGTCGGAGGCCGCCCAGCTCGGGGAGGGCCTGGCCGAGCGGGTCGCCGCGGAGGTGGCCAGCCGGGTGCCGCGCGGGACGGTGGCGGTGCTGAACCCCTCCCCCTTCCCCCGTGCCGGCCTGGTCGAGGTCGACCTGGCCGTGCCCGACGACTGGGACGAGGTCGCGCTGGAGCTGCCCGGCGGCCGGCGCGTGGCCACCCAGGAGACCGGCCGCAGCCCGACCCTCGTCCACAGCGAGCGGCTGCCCGGGTCCAGGCTGGCCGAGCTGTTCCGCCGCGTCCACGGCCGCGAGCTGAACCACCGGGTGATCAACGGCGTCACGGCCGAGCTGGTCGACGGCACCCACCGGCTCACCTTCGAGGTCGACGACCATCCCGACCCACCCCAGCTCGACATGGGCCGGCTGCGCCTTGAGGTCGAGACGGCCGCGGGCACCGCCCCCGACGACCAGTGGGAGGTGCGGGTCCTCGCCCCGCCCCGCCGGCGGCTGCTGGCCGGCGTGCCGGTGCCGGCCCTCGGCTGGACGGCGTTCGCGGCCCGGCCCGGTCGCGGGGCGCTTCCCGCCCCGGTCGGCGGACGGCCTGACCAGGACGCGCCTCCCGACCCGGTGGTCGCCGCGCCGGGGCGGCTCGACAACGGGCTGGTCTCGATCGAGGTCGCCGCCGACGGCACCCTCGGGCTGCGCGCCGGCGAGGTCGTCCTGCGAGGGGTCGGCCGGCTGGCCGACGGCGGCGACGCCGGCGACCTCTACAACTACGCGCCGCCCGACGGCGACCTGCTGGTGTCCGAGCCCGACCGGGTCGAGGTGGCGCAGCTGGCCGCCGGGCCGGTCAGCGGCCGGCTGGCCGTCGAGCGGACCTACAGCTGGCCGCTCGGCCTGGACGCCGCCGGGACGGCCCGCTCGGCCGGCCGGGCCACCGTCCGCACCGTCACACAGGTCGAGCTGCGGGCCGGCGAGCCGTTCGCGCGGCTGCGGGTCATGGTCGACAACCCCTGCCGCGACCACCGCCTGCGACTGCACGTGCCGCTGGCCGCCCCGGCGGCCAGCTCCTCGGCCGAGGGCCAGTTCGCCGTGGTCCGGCGGGGCACCTCGGCCGAGGGCGGCCATGGCGAGGTCCCCCTGCCCACCTTCCCGGCCAGCGGCTTCGTCGACGCCGGCGGGGCCGCTGTGCTGCTGGACCACGTGACCGAGTACGAGCTGCTCACCGACCCCCCCGAGCTGGCGCTGACCCTGCTCCGGTCGGTCGGCCAGATCAGCCGCGACCTCCACCGGTACCGGGAGGAGCCGGCCGGGCCCCAGACCCCGACGCCCGGCGCCCAGTGCCTCGGCACGCTGACGGCCAGGCTGGCCGTCTACCCGCACGCCGGCGCCTGGCACGAGGACGGAGTGCTCACCCAGATGGAGTGCTTCCGCCACGACCTGCTCGCCGCCCCCGGCAGCGGGCGGCGGGAGCCGCCCGAGGAGGCGCCGGAACCGCGGGAGTCGCCGCCGGGGCTGGCCGTCGAGGGCGACGGCGTGGTGCTGTCGGCGCTGCGGCGGCGGGGCGACTGGCTGGAGCTGCGGCTGGCCTGCCAGCATCCGGCCCCGACCACCGCCACCGTCACCGGCGGGCTGCTCGCCGCCCGGGAGGCCGACCTGCTCGGCCGGGCCGGGGCCGACCTGCCGGTGGCCGGCGGCACCCTCCGGTTGGACCTGGCCGCCTGGGAGATCCGCACCGTCCAGCTCCGGCTCGCCCCGAGGGAGACCCCATGACCCAGGCAGCCGGCCCGCTGCCGGACATGGGCCGGGTCGCGATGGCGGTGCCGTCGCCCGGTGGTGACCCGGGATGCTGGGTGGGACCCGGGACACTTGGGGGGGGACCCGGGACGCTGGGGGGGACCCGCCGCCAGGAGGACGCTGGCAGCATGGACTAACGCCGATCCTCGCGCCGGGTAATGCGACCCCTGTTGCGGTCCGAGGATGTTGCGCGGTGTGTACGTGACGTCGTTGCTGCACAACAGTGCTAGGACTGTCAGCAGATCGGCCGGAACCTGTAGATAGGGCGGATCTCGCTGTACAACACCTAGCCGCTGGCAAGGTGAAGCAACGTTGATCTGCCGGCAGCCGCCAACACCAACGCTGGATCTGCAAGGGATTCGGCTGCGCTGTCTGTGGTAGTTGCGGTACGGACGCGACCGATGGTGAACTATGCCCGATGGCACCAACAGCGAAACCAGCCCCCAAACAAGGCGTCGCCGCCCGAGCAGGCGGGGAGTTCTTCACCCGACCGACCGGGCCGAACCACCGCCGCTACGAGGCGCTCCGCGCCTACCTGTACGAGGGACTGTCAGCCCAGCAAGCCGCCGACCGCGCCGGCTGGTCCCAAGCCACCTTGCGCTCGGCGGTGCGGGACTTCCGGGCCGGCAAGACCGGGTTCTTCATCAACCCGCGACCGGGCCCCACCCGCGCGCCGGCCAAGCGTGCCGCCCGCGAGCGCATCCTCGAACTCCGCCGGGCGGGGCACTCCGCCGCCGAGATCTCCGAAGCCCTGGCCGACACCTCCACCCCGCTCAACCGCACCGGCGTCGCCGAAGTCCTCGCCGAGGCGGGCTTCCCACGCCTGCCGGTGCGACCATCCGCCGAGCGTGGCGTCCCCTTGCGCGACCACCCCCGCCGTGCCGAGCGCATCGACTTCGCCGAGCTGGGCGCACGGGTCCCCACCAAAGCAGCCGGGCTGCTACTCGCCGTCCCCGAACTGGTCAGCCTCGACCTGCCCGGCCTGGTCACCCAGGCGGGCTACCCCGGCACCCGGGTCATCCCCGCGATCAGCTACCTGCTGTCGCTGCTGGCCTGCAAGCTCACCGCCACCCGCCGGGTGTCCCACGTCGATGACCTGGCCGCCGATCCCGGCGCGGGCCTGTTCGCCGGCCTGGCCGCGCTGCCCAAGGCGACCGCGCTGACCACCTACTCCTACCGGCTCGCTCACGCCCAGCAGGCAGCGCTGCTCGCCGCGCTCGGCAAGACCATGCTCACCAGCAACCTGATCGCCGACGCCGGCGGTGACCTCGACGTGGACTTCCACGCGATCATGCACTGGGGCGAGGACGCCGGCTTGGACAAGCACTATGTCCCGACCCGCTCCCAGCGGACCCGCTCGGTACTCACCTTCTTCGCCCAAGACGCCAGCACCGACACCCTGGTGTACGCCAACGCCGACCTGACCCGCACCACCCAGGCCAGCGAGGTGCTCGTGTTCGCCGACCACTGGCGCAAGCTCACCGGCCGCTGGCCCGCGCTGCTCGTCATGGACCAGAAGGTCACCACCCAGCCGGTCCTGGCCGAGCTGAACAAGCGCCGCATCGACTTCATCACCTTGCGGATGCGCTCACCAGCCCTTGTGCGCCACATCGAGGCGCTGCCCGCCTCCGCGTGGCGGACCGTGCGGCTGGACCGCGACGGCGCCTACCGCCGTCCCAAGGTCGTCGACGAGCAGACCACCCTGTCCGCCCACCCGGCCACCATCCGCCAACTCACCATCCGGGGTCTTGGCCGTGAGGCCCCCACCGTCATCATCACCAACAACCAGACTCGCACCGCCAAGCAGGTGATCGAACGCTACGCCCGGCGGATGAGCATCGAGCAGCGCCTCGCCGAGTCGATCCGCTCCTTCCACGTCCACGCGCTCACCGGTGCCGTGCCCCTCAACATCGACCTCGACGTGGCATTGACCGTGCTCGCCGGTGCGGTCTGCGCCTCACTGCGCCGCCGGCTCACCGGCTACCACCACGCCACCCCCGACACCCTCCAACGACGGTTCCTGTCCACCAGCGGCATCATCCTCAACCACCAGCACACCATCATCGTACGGCTCAACCGGCGCACCTACTCCCCGGTGCTCCGCCAAGCCGACCTCCCCCACGTCAACGTCCCGTGGTGGGGCGGACGCACCCTCCGCTTCGAGTTCGACTGACCACCCCGCCAACATCCCAGACTGGGGTCGAATCCGCTGCGCGAGAATCGGCGCTAACCTTCACGCCACCTGCACGCCGATCGGCGTCCGGGACCTCGCCAGCCGGCTCACCGTGGACGTTCGCACGGCGCGCCGATGGCTTTCTGGCCACCTACTGCCCGAACCCCGAGGCCCCAGCAGGCCCGGCCGGTGGACGATCGACGGCGCCCCGGCCTGGTGCTGGGAGCACGACATCACGCCGTGGCTCAGGGCAGGTTCAGTCGCGGCGAGGCGATAGCCGCACACACAGAAACGCCCGGGGCCTGTCCGAGGAGACCGGCCCGAGGCGACCTGT
>DASYSE010000069.1:0-55329 GCA_036003705.1 Actinomycetes bacterium
CGCCGGCACCTGGCGGCTGCGGCGGGCGGGGGACCTGCTGACCGTGGCGGTGGCGCCCTTCCGGCGGCTGGCGCCGGAGCTGCTGCCGGGCCTGCGGGCGGAGACCGCGGACGTTGGCCGCTTCCTGGGCGCCGAGGCGACTCTGACGGTCGAGGGCCCCTAGCGGTGTCGCATGCGGGTGGTTAGCTTGGCGAGATGACCATGGCCGACCTGCTGACCGGCGCCGACGGGCGCGTCCGCTGCGCCTGGGGCGGAGAGGTACCGGAGTACCTCCCCTACCACGACCGCGAGTGGGGCCGCCCGGTCCATGACGAGGTCCGCCTGTTCGAGAAGCTCTGCCTGGAGGGTTTCCAGGCGGGCCTGTCGTGGCTGACCATCCTGCGCAAGCGGGAGGCGTTCCGTCGGGCCTTCGCCGGCTTCGAGCCCGCCAGGGTGGCCGCCTTCGGGGAGGCGGACGTGGCGCGGCTGCTGGCCGACCAGGGGATCGTGCGCAACCGTCCGAAGATCACCGCGGTGGTCGCCAACGCCAGGGCCGTGCTGGCGATGACCGACACCACCCTCGAGGAGCTGGTGTGGGCGCACGCGCCGGCGCCCCGCCCGGCGCCGCTGACCCTGGGGGAGCTGCCAGCGTCCACGCCGGAGTCGGCCGCGCTGGCGCGCCAGCTCAAGCGTCGCGGCTTCCGGTTCGTGGGGCCGACCACCGTCTACGCGCTGCTGCAGGCCTGCGGGGTGGTCAACGACCACCTGGCCGGGTGCTTCGTCCGCGCCGAGCTCGACGGGAGCGGGTAGGGGTCAGAGGACCGCCGTCTCGACCACCAGGTCGCCCTCGGCGAAACGGGAGGGCCGCAGCGGCCGCAGGTCGAAGCTGGCGCAGCCGCCGGTGGTGACCAGCTCGGCCACGGCCCTGCCGGCGGCCGGGCTGTGCATCACCCCATGCCCTCCGAAGCCGGCGCACTGCACGAACCCGGGGGCCTCCGCGACCTCGCCGATGACCGCGTGGTGGTCGGGGGTCTCGGGGTACAGCCCCGCCCAGCACTGCCGCGGGTCGATCGGCAGCTCCTCCAGCATCGGGAAGCGGTGCCCGACCCGCTCCCCCAGCGCCTCCAGGAAGCCGGGGTCCACGGTGGTGTCCCACGACGGCGGCTCGTCAGGGTCCGACCAGGCGACCACGAACCCGCCGCTGGCCTCCCGCCGCACCAGCACCCCGGTGTCGAGGTCGACGCACATCGGGATGAGCCCGCCGGCGCCGCCCGGCTCGCGGAGGTAGGCGAGGTTGCGGCGCACCGGCGCCACCGGCAGGTCGATCCCCAGCAGGGCCGCGACCCGGCCGGCGGCCGGCCCGGCCGCGTTGACCACCAGGCCGGCCCGCACGGTCCGGTCGCCACAGGTCAGGTCCAGGTTGCCGCCGGGCGCCCGCTCGATGGCGACCACCTCGGCGCCGGTGAGGACCCTGGCGGCCAGCCGATCGGCCTCGTCCCGCATGGCGGCAACCACGCCGTGCGGGTCGAGGAACCCGTCGCGACCGTGGAAGGTCGCCGCCCGCAGCCCGTCGGGGCGCAGGAACGGCACCCGCGCCAGCGCCTCCTCGGGAGCCAGCCACTGCACGGCGACGCCGAGGGACCGCTGCAGCTCGAAGGCCGCCCGCAGCCCCTGCTCGCCGGCGGTGGTCCCGGTGAGCAGCAGGTAGCCGGTCTGGTGGAAGCCGAGCAGTCCGGTCTCCCGGTCCAGCCGCTCCAGCTCGGCGATGGAGAAGATCGAGAACTCGATGTTGGCCCTGGTGGTGAACTGGGCCCGGACCCCGCCGTTGGCCCGTGCGGAGGAGCCCTGGCCGACCGCCGCCTCCCGCTCCAGGACCATCACCCGGTCGACCCCGGCCAGCCGGAGCTCGCGGGCCACCGACAGCCCGATCACTCCCCCTCCGACGACGGCGACGTCAACGGTCTCGGCCACGCCGCCAGCCTACGACGGCCCAGCCGGCAGGAGGACGGTCCTCGGAGGCGGCCGCAGGCGCACGTCAGCCGACAACGGCCCAGCCGGCAGGGGGGCAGTCCTCGGAGGCGGCCGCAGGCGCACGTCAGCCGACCGGGGCGAGGCGGGTCCTGGCCCTGGTGGCCAGGTTCTCGGCCAGGCCGAGGGCGCCCAGGCCGACCAGCAGGTGCAGCACCTCGATCAGCCAGTGGGCCGAGCCGGGGAGCAGCTCCCGCTGGGTGAGCCCGAGGACAGGCAGGATCAGGCCCCACACGGCGGCCGCGGCGACCAGGCCCGGCTGCACGCCGGCGCGGGCGGCCAGGGCGGCCATCGTCCACAGCGAGAGCACGATCACGAACCCGATCAGCTGGTGCAGCGGGACCAGGCCGAGGGCGTTGCCGGTCCAGAACGCCACGCCGAGGACCAGCTGGACGACCCCGGTGACCCGGATCAGCATCTGGACGGCGGTGACAACGGTCTTCATCGAAAGGGCTCCTTTCGTTACCCGAGCCAGCCGGGGCGGACCAGGCCGGACTCGTAGGCGAACACGACCAGCTGGGCCCGGTCACGCGCGCCGAGCTTGACCATGGCCCGGCTGACGTGGGTCTTGGCCGTCGCCGGGCTGACGACCAGCTTGTCGGCGATCTGGTCGTTGGACAGCCCGGCCGCGACCAGCCCCATGACCTCGCGTTCCCGGTCGGTGAGCTGGCCCAGCTCGGGGGCCGGGCGGGGCTCCCTGGCCCTTGCCGCGAACTCGGCCACCAGCCGCCTGGTCACGCCCGGGGACAGCAGGGCGTCGCCGGACGCCACCGCCCGCACGCCGCGGATCAGGTCGACCGGCTCGGTGCTCTTGACCAGGAAGCCGCTGGCCCCGACGCGCAGCGCCTCGAACACGTACTCGTCGAGGTCGAAGGTGGTGAGGATCACGATCCGGACCCCGGCCAGCAGCTCGTCGGCGGCGATCGCCCGGGTCGCCTCCAGCCCGTCCAGGCCGGGCATGCGGATGTCCATCAGGACGACATCGGGCCGCAGGGCCCTGGCGAGCCGGAGCGCCTCCTCGCCGTCGGCGGCCTCGCCGACCACCTCGATGCCCTCCTGGGCGTCCAGCAGCGCCCGGAACCCCGCCCGGACCAGGGCCTGGTCGTCGGCGATCAGGACCCTGATGACCGGGGCGCCCCCCGAGGCCTCCGGGGTCACCCGTCCTCCCCGCGGTGCTCGGTATCCAGCGGGAGGCGGGCCATGACCCGGAAGCCGCCGCCGGGACGCGGCCCGGTGGTCAGTTCGCCGCCGAGAGCGACGACCCGTTCGCGCATGCCGCGGATGCCGTTGCCGCCGCCGCGGGCCGCCGCCGGCCCGTGGCCGTCGTCGTCGACCTGGACGGTCAGGTCCCCCTCCCCGTAGCTCAGCACCACGGTCGCGCCGGCCGGACCGGCGTGGCGGGTCACATTGGTGAGTGCCTCCTGCACGATCCGGAAGGCGGCCAGGTCGACCCCGGCCGGCAGGGGTCGCGGCGTCCCCTCGACCCGGGTGCGCACCTCCAGCCCGGTCGCGCCTGCCCCCGCGACCAGGCTGCCCAGGTGGGCCAGGCCGGACGCCGGCGACCGTGGGGGCTGCTCCTCGCCCTGGCGGAGCACGTCCAGCACCGACCGCAGCTCCCCGAGGGCGTCGTTGGAGGCCTGCTTGATGGCGACGAGGGCGCTGCGCGACTGGCCCGGCTGGTCGTCCATCAGGTGCAGGGCCACCCCGGCCTGGACGTTGATCAGGGAGATGTTGTGGGCGAGCACGTCGTGCAGCTCGCGGGCGATGCGCATGCGCTCCTCACCGGCCCGGCGCCGGACCTCCTCGGCCCGCGTCCGCTCGGCCTCCAGGCGGCGTTGCCGCCCGGCCGTGGCCACCTCGGCCACCACCAGCACCAGCAGCAGCCAACCGAGGTGGGCGGCGACGGTGGCCGGGGTCGCCGGGTCGACCCGGCCGAGCAGGGCGGCCAGGGTGAAGTAGGCGGCCAGCCCCACGAAGGCGGTGACCCAGGCGGCCAGCCGGGCGCCGCCGGTCACCGCCGTCCAGAAGGCGACGATCAGGGCCAGCCAGGCCGGCCCGTAGGGATAGCCGAGGGCGAAATAGGCCACGCCCGCGGCCATCACGGCGACCAGCACGCCGGCCGGGGAGCGCCGCCGGAACAGCAGCGCCACCGGCCCGGCGGCCAGCAGCAGGTAGGCGAGCAGGTCCAGCGGCCGTCGGGCCGGCTGGTTGCGGGCCGCCAGGGTGGTCAGCCCGACCTGGACGGCGCCAACGATCACCGCCACGGCCACCTCGGTCGGCCAGCCCGGGGGCACGATGCCCAGCAGGCCCCGTTCCTCCGGCGGGGCGGTGCTGTCGCTGGTGGTTCGCATGAGCCAACGGTAGGCCACCGGAGGACCGGCGTCATCGACCGCCGGGTGCTTCCCGCCTACCCCGCGGAGAGTAGACGGGAGTCTGCCGCTACTCCCCCGAGCGCAGCGCCGCCGGTTGGCTCAGTCGTCGCCGGGCCGCCCGGGGCGCGGGTGGTCGTCCCTGTCCTTGAGCGTCCGGCGGATCCGTTCGAACGCCTCGTCGAGGATGGCCGCGCACTCGCGGAGCTGCGCCTCGGTCAGCTGGACGCGCCGGACCGCCCGCTGGGTCTGGTCGAGGAACTCGCGCAGGCGGCCGTCGAACCCCTCCGCCCCGCCGCTCTCGCGCCAGTCCCAGCCATGCGGGCCGTCGCGCCACTCGCGGCGGGCGCGGTTCTCGTGCCGCTGCTCGCGGCGCATCTCCCGAGCCGCCTGCCTCAGCTCCTGCTTGAGGTCGCTGACGGTGCCGCGCACCTCGTCACCGATCTGGTGGGCCAGGCCGTGCACGGAGCCCGAGATCTCGGTCTCGAGCTCGTCCAGCTCGTCCTGCCGGCGGGCCAGCTCCTGGCGGCCGGCGCCGGTGATCCGGTACACCTTGCGCCCGCCCTCCTGGCTCTGGGTGACCAGGCCCTCGGCCTCCAGGTGCTGCAGGCGAGGGTAGATCGTGCCCGGAGAGGGGGCGTACAAGCCCATGAAGCGGTCCTCGAGCATCCGGATCACGTCGTAGCCGTGGCGGGGGCTCTCGTCGAGCAGCTTGAGCAGGTACAGGCGCAGCCGGCCGTGGCTGAAGACCGGACTCACGGTGTGGCCTCCGGCGCGCGGCGGAGCAGGGCGATATGGCCGGAGGTGGTGGTGGCCACCAGCTCCGAGACCTCGAGGGTCGGCCGGTCGTCGCCGCCGACGACGCTGACCCCACCCTCCACGATCCGGACCGCCAGGCGGCGGACCTGGTCGAAGGTGGTCCTGCCCGGCTCGTCGAGCTTCCAGGTGGCCATGGCATCTCTCCGCGATATATCGCGTCTGTCGACCTACACGATATATCGTGAGTGCCGTCTGTCAAGTGCCGGACCGGTGAAGCGTGGACGGGAAGCTCAGCTTCGTCCTGTCGTCGGGGGTTGGTGGATCGCGCGGACCGTCCCGATGGTGTCGGCGTCGGCGGCCCGCTTGTCCGGGCGGTAGCGCAGCACACGCGCGAAGCGCAGGGCCACCCCGCCCGGATAGCGAGGGCTCGCCTGCACCCCATCGAAGGCGACCTCGACGACCAGCTCCGGACTGACGCGGACGACGTACTCGTCGGTGGGGGTCACGGCCAGCTCCAGCAGCCGCTCGGTCTGCCAGGCGAGCAGCTTGTCGGTGAGGCCCTTGAAGGTCTTGCCCAGCATCACGAAGCCGCCCTGCTCGGGGTCACGGGCGCCCAGGTGCAGATTGCTGAGCCAGCCCTGCCGCCGGCCGTGCCCCCACTCGGCGGCCAGCACCACCAGGTCGAGGGTATGCACCGGCTTGACCTTGACCCAGCCGGCACCGCGCCGTCCCGCCTCATACGGTGCGCTGAGCGACTTGACCAGCACGCCCTCATGGCCGCGGGCGAGCACATCGCCCAGAAACGCCGCCGCGACCGCCGGGTCGCGGGTCACCGTCCGCGGCACGCGCAGCGCCCCGGGGGTCAGCGCCGCCAGGGCGGCATGCCGCTCGGCCCCGCCCAGGTCGATCAGGTCCTCGCCGTCCACGTGGAGCGCGTCGAACAGGTACAGCGTGAGGGGCACCGCTGTGCGCAGCCGTTCCACGTCGAGCTTGCTGCCCAACCGGCCCGCCGTGACCTGGAACGGGTGCGGCCGGCCGTCGGGCTGCAGGGCGATCAGCTCGCCGTCGAGCACCGCCGAGCGGGCGGGCAGGGCCAGCACGAGCTCGGACACCTCGGGCACCCGCGCCGTGATGTCGTCCAGCGTGCGGGTGAACACTCCCACCTCGTCGCCGTCCTTGTGGAGTTGGACGCGAATGCCGTCCAGCTTCCACTCGACCGCCGCCTCCCCGACCCGCTCCAGGGCCGCCTCGACGCTGGTCGCGGTCTGGGCCAGCATCGGCTGCAGCGGGCGTCCGACCTCCAGGTGGAACTCGCGCAGCCCCGGCACGCCCCTTGCCAGCGCGACCTGGGCCACCGGGCCGAGGGCGCCGCGCAGCATCAGCGCCCGCCGCACCTCGACCCCGGGCACGCCGGCGGCCCTGGCGATGGCCTCGACCATCACCCCCTCCAGGGCGCCCTGGCGCAGCTCGCCGGAGAGCAGCCGGACCAGGAACCGCTGCTCCGACGCGGTCGCCCGCCCCAGCAGCTGGGCCAGCAGCCGCCTGCGCTCCCCCTGCGACCCTGGCCCGGCCAGCCGCCCGATCCGCTCGAAGCCGGCGTCCACCTCGGCGACGGTCAGCGACGGCGCCGCCGCCGGTTGCGGCGCCTGGCGCAGCGCCGCCCATCCGACCCCGATCTGCCGCTGCCGCAACTCGCCGGAGAGGAACGCCACCCCGGGGTGGACCTCACCCGGATCCAGCCGGCGTAGGCACGCGGCCAGCCGCTCCACCTTGGCCAACCGGGCGGAGCTGGCGGCGACGGCGGACGACGTCTCGGCCACCTCGTCGAGCAGCATCCGGCCATTGTCCTGGAACGGCGGTCATCTGTCCGCGGTCCCCGAGCCCCAGACAGCCGCCACGAAGCGGTCCAGCCCCCGTCGAGCATGTCGAGCGGGCTAGCCGCTGCAGGCGGCCAGGACGTACGGGTAGGGGTTGACCGGAGTGCTGCCGGGCCCCCCTGGGTGCACCTCGAAGTGGACGTGCGGGCCCGTCCAGGCGGCGTTGCCGGTGGCCCCGTTGTAGGCGATCAGCTCGCCGGCCTTGACGCGCTGCCCCGTGCTGGAGGCGTATCTGGACAGGTGCGCGTAGTAGTACTCGATGCCGTCATCCCCCTGCAGGTACAGGGTGACCCCACCCAGCGAGCTGTATGTCTGCCGGCTGATCACCCCGTCGACGATGGCGTGCACCTTGTTGCCCATGGGGTTCATGATGTCGGTCCCCTTGTGGGTCCGCCCCCCGGAGCGCGGGGCACCCCAGGTGTCGATGAACGAGTAGGGCTTGGAGACCGGGCAGGAGACGAACCGCCCGCCGACCAGATGCGTCTGGTTGAACCCGGCCAGCTTGTCAGCGACCTGCTTGGCCTTCTCGAAGTTGCTGCTCAGCTTGACGACGATCTGCTTGGCCCGCCGCTCGAGCTTCGCCATCTGGGTCATGGCCGCCTCGACGTCGCGGATCGCCGCCTCGTAGCTGTCGAAGGCGATCCTGGCGTCGGCCACGGCGGCGACCTGGCCCTGCTGGAGGATGGTCTCGAACTCGACCCGGCTCACGACCACCTCGGCGCTGCTGCCGAGGATCCCCGACAGCGGGCGGGTGCCGCCGGCCTTGTAGAGGGAGGAGACATGCCCGCTGAGCGCCCGCCTGGCCTGGGCCAGGTCGTCGCGGACGAAGCCCAGCCGGCTGTTGGCGGCCTGGAGCCGCTGCTCGGCGAAGTGCCGCTCGCTCTCGATCTGGTTCAGCTCCCTGCTGGCGGAGTCGAGGGCGGCCTGCGTGCGCTTCTGCCGGCTCTTGGCGGTCGCGAGATCGTCGGCGCCTCCAGGGACGGCCACGCCGATGACCAGCGCGGCCATGATGAGCCCGGCCGCGATAACGCGGGTTCTTGGCACGTCTCGCCTCCGTCGGGGGGCACGGATCGAGAAAACTGCGGGGACGTCCGGAATGGGGGGAACCCGGACGTTGGCTGCGGACGATAGCACAGCCCCACCCGCACGCAAAACCAGGCCGGCACTAGGTTTCCGGCCCCGCGGACGGCGCTGACACCCCGGCGGCCGGAACGAGTCGACCCCCGCGGCGGGCGGGGGTCGGGTGGTTCGGTCCGTCGGCCGGCGGGTAGCTGGCGTTCGCGGTCGGGCCGGTGGAGGATTCGCGGTCGCCGCGAGGATCGCGGTTCTGTGGCCGTCGGCCGACGGACGTTTCGGTGTGGGCGGGCCACCGGGAGCGTGGTCCGCCGTCTACTCGTCGGGTGGAGTCTCCAAGCCACCGCCCCCTTCGTCGCGGTCGGGCCGCGACCAAGTGCCTCTAGGCTTCCGACGGCCAATCATGTTCCACGAGCCACCGGTTCGTAAACAGATCGCTTGGCGAGCATTCCTTTCCCTCCTGTACGGGACAACCAGGCCAGGCCGGGCTCCGGTGGCCCCGGTGGCGGGGTTCGCCTACGCTGACCGGCACGATGGGTCCGTTCCCGACCAAGGAGGCGCGGTGGCCCCGCCCCAACCGGAGGCACCATCGGGGGCGACCCGGATGCTGGCCGCCTGCCGGGCAGAGCCGGTCGACCGGACCCCGGTCTGGTTCATGCGCCAGGCGGGGCGGTGCCTCGCCGGCTACCGGCGGCTGCGCGAGCGCTACGGGATCCTCGAGATCACCAGGACCCCGGATCTGTGCGCGGAGGTCACCACCATGCCGGTGGACAGCTTCGGGGTGGACGGGGCCGTGCTCTACGCCGACATCATGCTGCCGCTGTACGGCATGGGCGTGCCCTTCTCGATCGATCCTGGGGTCGGGCCGATCGTGCACCGGCCGGTGCGCGACCAGGCCGCCGTCGAGGCCCTCCGGGTCGTCGACGCGGAGGAGGCCACCCCGGAGCTGTTCGAGACCATCCGGATGCTCCGCCGCGACCTCGACGGGCGGGCCGCCCTGATCGGGTTCGCCGGGGCGCCCTACACGGTCGCCAGCTACCTGATCGAGGGCCGGCCCTCCAAGGAGCACGCCCACGCCAAGGCCCTGCTGTACGGCGACGAGGTGCTCTGGCACCGGCTGATGGAGACGCTGACCGAGGTCACCGTCCGCTACCTGCGCGCCCAGGTCGAGGCGGGGGCCCAGGTGATGCAGCTGTTCGACTCCTGGATGGGCGACCTCGGCCGGCGCGACTACGAGGCCGGCGTGCTGCCCTACAGCCGGCGGATCTTCGAGGCCGTGCGGGCGACCGGGGTGCCGACGATCCATTTCGGCACCGGAACGGTCGGCCTGCTCGAGTCGATGGCCGCCGCGGGCAGCGACGTGGTCAGCGTCGACTGGCGAGTCCCGCTGGACCAGGCGTGGCGGCGGATCGGTCCCGGCAAGGGCATCCAGGGAAACCTGGACCCGGCGGTGATGCTGGCCCCGTTCGAGGTGGTGCGCCGCCAGGCCGACCGGGTGCTGGAGGCGGCCGGCGGGCGCGACGGCCACATCTTCAACCTCGGCCACGGGGTGCTCCCCGACACGCCCTCCGAGCACCTGGAACGGCTGGTCGAGCACGTCCACCAGACCACCGAGAGGATCCCCGTTGCCAACCGCTGACTCCCAGCCGACCGGGGAGCTGGGCCTGAGCCCCCCCGGCCCTGCGCTCACCGGCGTGCTGCTGATGACCTACGGCTCGGCCGCCGGCGCCGAGGAGGTCCCGGCCTACCTGCGCAGCGTGCGCCGGGGCAAGGACCCCGACCCCGAGCTGGTGGCCGAGTTCCAGCGGCGCTACCAGCTGATCGGCTGGTCGCCGCTGGTCCGCATCACCTTGGACCAGGGGGCGGCGCTGCAGCGGCTGCTGGACGCCGGCCAGGGGGCCGGCCGCTACCGGGTCGAGGTCGGGATGCTCCACTCCGAGCCCAGGATCGACGAGGCGGTGGCCCGGCTGGCCGTTGCCGGCGCGCGCCGGCTGGTCGGGATCGTGCTCTCTCCGCAGTGGTCACCGGTGATCATGAGCGGCTACCCGCGGGCGCTGGAGGCGGCCACCGGGCGGCTCAGTCCCGACACCGAGGTGATCCTGGCCGGACCCTGGCACCGGACGCCGAGCTTCCTCGACGCCCTGGCCGAGAAGGTCGAGCAGGCCCTGTCCCGGATCGGCCCGGAGGCGCCCGTGCTGTTCACCGCCCACAGCCTGCCCAGGGCGGTGGTCGACCGCGACCCGGGCTACCTCGACCAGATCGCCGAGACGATCGACGGGGTGGTCGAGCGGACCGGCCTGGACCGCGGCCGCTGGCAGTTCGCCTACCAGAGCGCCGGCCACAGCCCGGAGGAGTGGCTCAAGCCAGACCTCAAGGACCTGCTGCCCGGCATCAGGGCCGCCGGGCACCGGGCGGTGCTGGTCGTCCCCGTCCAGTTCCTCGCCGACCATCTGGAGATCCTCTACGACATCGACGTCGCCGCCAGGGAGGAGGCCGAGGAGGCCGGCCTGTCCTTCCACCGGATCGAGCTGATGAACGCCTCCCCGGCGTTCATCCGCGCCCTGGCCGACGTCGCCCTCGAGCGTGAGCGCTCCGCCCAGCCGGCCGGCTGACCCGCCCGGCGCCAGCACCAGCAGATCCCGGCGGTCGACGACCGGATCGGGGTGGACTCGGCCTCGACCGCCAGTTCGCGGGCGGCCCGGCCGGCCCCGAACTGGCCGCCGACCCGTGCCATCCCCGGAGCCTACCTGGACGGGTCGGGGTCGGCCGCCTCGGCGGCCTGCTCGCTCGGGGTGCGGTCGGACGCCGGGGTGGGCGTAGGGTCGGGGTAGCGGTTGGGGTCGGGGTAGCGGTTGGGCTCGGTGTCAGGGTCGGCCGCGGTGGCGTCAGGGTCGGCCACGGTGGCGTCAGGGTCGGCCACGGTGGCATCAGGGTCGGCCACGGTGGCATCAGGGTCGGCCGCGGTGGCGTCAGGGTCGGACCGGCGGTTGGCGCGGGTGAGGTCGAGGAGGATCCCGACGCCGAGGGCGAGCAGCAGCAGCGGCCAGACCCAGCGCAGGCGCAGCGCCTGGTCCGCCTGGCCGAACAGCAGCAGCAGCCCAACGCCGGCGAAGGCGAAGCCGAAGGTCAGCGAGACAGGGTCGAGCTCGTGGCGGCGCATCATGGTGCCTCCGGAGGAACGGCTGGCTTGGGGAAGGTGTCCTCGAACCGCTCCACGTCCTGGAAGGCGCGGGGGTCGCTGGCCCGGCGGACCTCGATCACGCCGTAGCCGGCCATCAGGTCGAGCTTGACGGTCGCGGCGGCGCCGTTCGCCGGGGCCTTGACGGCCGGCTCGGCAATGGTCGAGTCCACCTGGGCGCCGTTGTCGACGTGGCCGAGCAGGTCGAGGCCGCCGACCCCGACCCGGCCGCGGACCTCGGCCGCGACCTCGTCGGGCACCACCACCAGCAGCCGCCCAGCGGCAACGCTGGCCTGGATCGGCGGCTGGCCGGGACCGGACCGGAGCTTGGACAGGTCCAGGATCAGCTCACCGCCGGCCAGGCGGTAGCTCGAGCGGACCTCGGCCGGGGTCCGGGGCTGGAACACGCGCTGGGCGACCCCTCCCTCGACCGGGACCGGCCCGGCAAGGGCGGTCAGGGCGACCAGCGGCACCGCCACCAGGCCGATCGGGATCAGCCCCCAGGCCCGGCCCCACCAGGCGCCGACCAGCAGGCCGCCCCCGAGGACGGTGAGGAACACGGCCAGGACCTGCCCGACGGTGAGGTCGATTGCGTCCAGGTTGTCGAGGGCGATGGCCAGCCCGGTGACGATCAGGGCGACCGCGAAGGTGAGCGGGCCCAGGAAGGGCCGCCGGCGCGGAGCCCTCGGTGCGGCGGCGCCCCAGGCTGCCGCCCGGTCCGGCGGGGGTGGCGGCGGCCCCCACAACGGCTGCGGCGGGGCCGGCAGGGCGGTCGCGCCCTGACCGGCGGGCGACGCCCAGCCGAGCGGATCGGTGGTGGTGGCCGCCTCGGTGGTGGTGGCCGCCTCGGTGGTGGTGGCCGCCGAGGCAGTGGCCGGCGGCGCGGTCGCGACGGCGCCTGCGGGAACCGGCTCGCCGGCGGCCGGCGGCCGGTGGTCGGGCGGTTCGGGGTCCTGGCGGAACAGGAAGATCCCGAAGGCGATCAGGGCGATCGCCCAGATCACGCTCGGCTGCGAGAACGCGCTGGCCAGGATGGCCACGGCCAGCAGCACCAGCGCCACCCCGACGTAGGTGCGGAGCCCCCTCGGCCGGCGCAGCACGCCGACCGCGAGCGACTCGTCGGTCCCGGCGACCGGGACCAGCAGCCATGCGATCACGTAGGCGAGCACGCCGAGCCCGCCGAATGGTGTCAGCACGATGAAGCCGATGCGCACCACCCACGGTTCGATCGCGAGGTAGGCGGCGATGCCGCTGGCCACGCCGGCGATCACCCGGTCGTCGGTTCGGCGGGTCAGGCGTCGGCCGGGCGCCGGGGCGGGCCCGGGCGCCGGGGCGGGCCCGGGCGCCGGGGCGGTGGCGCTGGTGTCGGGCGGCGCCTCGACCGCGGGCGGCGCCTGGCCCTCAGGCGCCACCGCCTGGCTGCCGGGCGGGGCGGCCCGTCCGCCGGGCGTCGGCGCCTCGGGGGGACGTTCGGACATGGTGGTTGCTCCTCCTGCCGTGCGTCGGTTGCGGGGGCCAGCCTCCTCCAGCCCGCAGGCCGTCGCCATCGGGGATCACCCTCGCCGATCCCGGAGGCGGCGAGCCCATACTCAGGGTCGACCCCCATGGCCGCCTCGTCCGCCCCGTGCCACCATGGCCCAAGGCAGCGCCGCTCGACCTTGGAGGCGAACCACCACGGCGACCCAGGCACCACATCGGCCGACCGGCTCGGCGATCGTCCGCAGCCGCGAGAACCGAGTCCTGCTCGGGGTGGCCGGCGGGCTCGGCGAGCGGCTCGGGGTCGACCCGGTCCTGGTCCGGGTCGCCTTCGCGGTGCTGGCCATCGCCGGCGGCTCCGGCGTCGTCCTCTACCTGATGGCCTGGGCGGTGTCGGTGGAGCCGGACAGCGATGCGGCCAGGGACACGCCCGTCCGGCGGCCGTCGGCCAGGCAGGCCCTCGCCCTCGGGCTGGTCGTGCTCGGGAGCCTGCTGCTGCTGCGCCAGGTCGGCCTGTGGTTCGGCGACCAGATCGTCTGGCCGATCGCCCTCCTCGCGGCCGGCTCGGCGGTCATCTGGGCCCGCAGCGACGACCGCGACCGGGCCCGCTGGACCATTGCTGGGGCCCGCATCCCCGGCAACCCGATCGAGGCGCTGTTCACCGGCCGGGTCGGCCTGATCCGGATCGCGGTCGGCGGGCTGCTGGTGGCCAGCGGCCTTGGCCTCGGGTTCGCCAACACCGGCGCCGACCTGGCCGCGGCCGGCAACGCCCTGCTGGGGGTCGCTGTCACCGTTGTCGGGCTCGGCCTGATCTTCGGGCCCTGGGCGGCCAGACTGGTCCACCAGCTGGCCGAGGAGCGGCGCGGCCGGATCCGTTCCGAGGCCCGCGCGGAGATGGCCGCCCACCTGCACGACTCGGTGCTGCACACGCTGGCCCTGATCCAGCGGGCCGAGGCCTCTCCGGAGGTCGTCGGCCTGGCCCGCCGCCAGGAACGGGAGCTGCGGGCCTGGCTGTACCGGGCGCCGGTGCCGCCGGAGGGCCGGCTGCGGCCGGCCGTCGAGGCGATCGCGACCCGGGTCGAGCAGCGCCACAACGTGCCCGTTGAAGTGATCGTGGTCGGCGACGCTCCGCTGGACGCGGCCGCGATGGCACTGGTGGACGGCTGCCAGGAGGCGGCCCTCAACGCGGCCAGGCATTCGGGGGCTCCCCTCGTCTCGGTCTACGTCGAGGTCGAGCCGGACGCGCTCACCGGCTTTGTGCGCGACGAGGGCAAGGGGTTCGACCCCGATCAGGTCCCGACCGATCGCCGCGGCATCGCCGACTCGATCCGCGGCCGGATCAGGCGCCACGGCGGCAGCGCGACCATCGTCTCCAGCCCCGGCGACGGCACCGAGGTCCAGCTCCACCTGCCAACGGGGATGGGGGTGCCCCGATGATCAGGGTGTTTCTCGTCGACGACCACCACCTGTTTCTGTCCGGGCTGCGGGCGGAGCTGGGCGGGGAGTTCGAGATCGTCGGCGAGGCCGGCGAGGTGGACGCGGCCGTCGACGGCATCAGGCGCACCCGGCCGGACGTCGTCCTGCTCGACGTGCACCTGCCCGGCGGCGGCGGCCGTGCGGTCCTGGAGGCGGTCCGCCAGACCGACCAGGACATCCGCTTCCTGGCCCTCTCGGTGTCGGACGCGGCCGAGGACGTCATCGGGGTGATCCGGGCCGGCGCCCGCGGGTACGTCACCAAGACCATCTCTCCGCCTGACCTGGCGGCCGCCATCCGCCGGGTCCATGGCGACGACGCCGTCTTCTCCCCGCGCCTTGCCGGCTTCGTCCTCGACGCCTTCCACGGGGACCTGACCGGCGTGGTCGACCCGGAGCTGGACCAGCTCACCACCCGTGAACGCGAGGTCCTGCGCCACATCGCCCGTGGCTTCACCTACAAGGAGGTCGCGCGCCGGCTGCACCTTTCGGTGAAGACGGTCGAGACCCACGTGTCGTCGGTGCTGCGCAAGCTGCAGCTGTCCAGCCGCCACGAGCTGACCCGCTGGGCCAGCGACCGTCGTCTGGTGTAAGGGCAACGACACCTTCGTCACGGTTTTTCAACGATCGCCTGTGCGTGATTGCCTGATTCAGCGTTGATCGGCATGCTTGTCCGAGACGGGTCCGTCGACCGGGCCCGGCGGTGGGATCCCGAGCCGGAGATCTGCGATGGAGCAGCAGGCGAACCTGGCACTGGCCGACGTCCTGGACGCACCAATCCGGCTGCGCGTTGTCGCCCCGCCGGCAGCTCGCGTCGCGGAGCTGGCTGCCCCGGCGCCGGTCCAGGTCCCCCCCATCCGGACCCTGTTCCCCGCCATCCACCATCTCCAGGCCGACCGCTCGGCCGTTGGCCGGGCGCTCGCGCTGTGGGCCGCGACCAGGCGCGCCGCCGCGCTGGGTCGGCGGCACACCGCGTCCCAGCTCTGGTCGCGGCGCTGGTCGCGCCAGAGCTTGGCCTTCGGGTCGCCGGCCGCGGTCCTGACCGGGCCGGAGGCCGTCATCCCGGTCGACCGCTTCGTCGCCTATCTGGAGGAGGCCGAGCGCGCCTTCCCCGCCGACTCCCCCGCCGACCTCCTTTCCCGCATCCGCAACACCTACTACTCCGGCTTCCTGGTCGAGCAGCTCCTGCCCGACGCCCGCGCCAAGGGCGGCCGCACCCTGCACGGCAACCCCCGGCTGAGCCAGACCGCCCACCGCCACCTCACCGCGCGGGCCGACGAGAACGGCGTCGGCGACAACCCGTCTCCCTACGTGCTGCTCCTCTCGGGCGAGCAGATCGACATCGGCCACCTGTTCCTCGGCCTTGACGCCCTGCTCCACCCCCGCACGACCGTGCCGTTCTCGGCCTACGGGGTGCCCAACATCGACGCCACCGGCTGGGTCGCCGACGTCGGCATGGCCTCGGTCTGGACCACCAGGCATGCTTCCGGCACCCCCGACCCGAGGGTGTCGCGCCGGCTGCCATCGCCCGACCGCGACGCCTACTACCTCATGTCCGCCCCTGACGCCGACCTGCTCGGCGACGTCGACGTGTTCGCCATGCGGGCGCAGTGGGCGCTGGCGGCGGGCCAGCCGCTGTCGACCGCCCTGCGCGCCTACTACCTGGGCCACCGGGGCCGGCCGGCGGGGACCCGCTGGCGCTGGCGAGCGTTCGCGGCCGTGAACCGCCTCACCTACGGTCGGGCCGGCGGCGGCATCGCCTGGGACCCGGCCTGGTGGTCCGGCTGGGTGCGGCGTATCGACCGGTTCAACGACATCTACGGCGCCGGGGTCGGCGGCTCGCTCCTGGGGACCCTCACGCGGCCCAGCCACCGCCCCTGGCCAGAGACCCCCTACATGCTGGGCCTGTTCCTGGCCTGGGCCCAGCCCCTCCTCGAGGTCGAGCTGGCCACATAGGCCCAGCCGGCCGGTCGCGCGATTGCTGACCGGGCCGAGCACGCGCACACCCACGCCAGGCCACATAGGCCCAGCCGGCAACGGCCCAGCGGCAACGGCCCAGCCGGCCGGTTGCGCGGTCCGGGGCCTCTCGGCCCTGGCGCGGGTGTCCGTTCAGCAGGGCGGCAGGGTTGTCGTCGTGGTGGTCGAGCTCCCGGGTGTTGTTGTCGTGGTCGTCGACGTGGTGGTGGTGGTGGTGGTGGTGGTCGACTCGCCCGTGGTGGTGCTGGTGGTGGTCGTCTGGCACGGCTCGGTGGTAGTGGTCGACGACCCGGTGGTGGTGGTCGACGACCCGGTGGTGGTCGGCGGTCGCGTCGTGGTGGTCGGCTCGGTGCCAGTAAGCTCGGTGGTGGTCGGCTCGGTGCTGGTCGGCTCGGTACTGGTCGGCTCGGTGCTGGTCGTGGTCGCCTTGGTTGTGGGCACCGTGGATAGGGCGCCGGCCGGCTCGGCGGTGGTCGGCGCGGTGGTGGTCGGCCAGGCCGGCCCGCCGGGCACGCCGGGGCCGACCGCGACGCCGCTCTGGTAGAGCCGGGCCCAGCCGAGGACCGCGTCGACGTAGGGCCAGGAGTGGTTGTAGCTGTAGATCGCCTGGCGCAGCCGGGCCGGGTCGCCAAGGTCCCCGCCACCGCTCAGGCACAGGTACCCGGCGGCGCTCACCGCGGCGTCGAACAGGTTGTTGGGGTCGGCGACCCGGTCGCCGTTGCCGTCGCGGCCCAGCGTCCGCCAGGTCGTCGGGATGAACTGCATCGGCCCGACCGCCCGGTCCCAGGTGGTGTCCCCGTCCCAGCGGCCGCCGTCGCTGTCGGGGATGCTGGCCACCCCGCGGCCGTCGAGCGCCGGCCCGGTGATCGGTGGGCTCACCGCTCCGCTCGGGCTGAACCGGGTCGCCGACCCCCCGTACAGGCCGTGGTTGGACTCGATGCGGCCGATGCCGGCAAGGACCGCCCAGGGGAGCCGGCAGTCCGGGTCGAACCCGGCGGCCCAGGCGGCAGCCTCGCGATAGGCGCGCAGTGTGAGGGCCGGGATCGACCGGTCGCCGCCGGCCGGCACCACCGGGTCGGCGGACGTCACGGTCGCGCCGTCCCCGGCCTGACGGAGCGCCGCCCGGTCGCGCTCGGCCGCGGCCGCCGCCTCACGTCCCCGCTGCCAGGCCAGGGCGCGCAGGCGAGCCCACTCGGCGGCGCTCGGCTCGCCGGCGGCGGCCCCTGAGACCAGGCTCGCCGTTTGTCCGCCAGCCGCCAGGGCGCCGCCGGGCACGAACCCGGGTGCCGCCACCGCCCATGCCAGCATCGCCAGCAGCATCGTCCCGCCGGCCCGCAGGCGGCGGACGAAGGTCGCGCGGGGCGGTGACGGTCGGTACAAAGGGCGGCTCCCGGAGCGTGCGCGGCCTTCCATGTTGGCACGTCATGGCCGAGAATGCGCCTCCTCAATGGTAGCGACAGCTATGTCTCAGCACGACACAACCGTCTTGGTCGCCCTTGTCGCGACGTTGTAGAGTTTGGGCGTTCGAATTGGGGGAGGACGAGGATGACAAAGCGGGGCAACCCCGCCACCGGTCTAGTTCTTCAGGACCAGATGACGGGAACGTCGTCCTCTGCTCGTGTATCGTATGGATTCGCCTTGCACCCTTTCGGCGGCGTTCAGCATCTGCCAAGCTCGAGTCCATGCGTGGGGCCACCATGGTGAAACCGTGACGGTCAAGGCCAAGAGGCGGAAGGACCTGCGCAGCTTCCACTTGGCCGCCGTCGCCGCGGCGGGCCTGGTCGTCCTGTTCCTGGCCTGGATGAGCTTCGGGTACGGCGGGTCGGAGACCACCGAGCTGTTCAGCAACCTCGTCCAGGCGGCCACCGCCCTGGTCGCCGCCGGGGCCTGCTTTCACGCCGCCCACCGCATCCCCTACGGCTTCGGCAGGGCCTGGACCGCCTCCCTGCACCGGGCCTGGCGGCTGCTCGGGGCCGCCGCCCTCTCCTGGGGCCTTGGCCAGGTCGTCTGGACCTACCTGGAGCTCTCCGGCGTGAAGACGCCCTTCCCCTCGCTGGCCGACCTCGGCTACCTGGCCGCCGTGCCCCTGCTGATCGCCGGCGTGCTGGCCTTCCCGACCGCCCCGATGCGGGCCACGGCCAGGCTGCGCACGCTGCTGGACGGGCTGCTGATCGCCGCCTCGCTGCTGTTCCTCGGCTGGGCCACCGTGCTCGGCGACGCCTTCAGGGCCAACCGCGCCTCGACCCTGGAGTGGGCCTTCTGCCTGACCTATCCGCTCGGCGACATCGTTGCCGGCACCATCGTGCTGGTGTTGCTCACCCGCTCCCGCGGCCGCGGCGTGATCCACCTGTCGATGATCGGCGCCGCCGTGTTCTCGCTGACCATCGCCGACCTCGGCTTCGCCTACCAGACCCCGACCGGCAGCTACGTCACCGGTGCCATGGTCGACGCCGGCTGGGTGGTCGGCTGGCTGCTGCTGATGGCCGCCGCGCTCAAGCCGACCGTCGCCGAGTTGCGCCGCAGCGACGACGAGGACGAGCCGTCCATCACCCGGCTCGCCCTGCCGTACGCCCCGCTGGTGGTGGCCGCCGTCACCGCCCTGGTCATCCAGATCGTCACCGGCGAATTCGAGCCGTTCCTGGTCTACACCGGCACCATGATCGGGCTGCTGGTGATCTCCCGCCAGATCGTCGCCCTGATCGAGAACCGGCAGCTCAACGCCCGGCTGCGGGCCACCGTCTCGCAGCTCTCCGAGCGCGAGGAGGAGCTCAGGGACGCCCTGCGGCGGGAGCTGGCCGTCGCCGACCGGCTGCGGGCCACCGACGACATGAAGGACACCTTCCTGCGCGCCGTCTCCCACGACCTGCGCACCCCGCTCACGGCCATGCTCGGCGTCGCCGTCACCCTGGAGCGGACAAAGCTCAACCTGCCCCGCGAGCAGGCCCTCGACCTGGTCGGCATGCTGGTCGAGAAGACCCGGAAGCTGGAGCGGCTGCTCAAGGACCTGCTCGACCTCAACCGGCTCGAGGAGGGCGTGCTGGAGCCCAACCGCTCCGTGACCGACGTCCGCGAGCTCGTCCACCGGGTGGTCACCGAGGTCGACCAGCTCGCCGGCTGGCCGATCGACCTCGAGGCCGAGCCGATCCTGGCCTTCATCGACGGACCCAAGGTCGAACGGATCGTCGAGAACCTGCTGCTCAACACCACCAGGCACACGCCACCGGGCACCAGGGTGTGGGTCAGGGCGCTGGCGAAGGGCCCCGATCTGGAGTTGATCGTGGAGGATGCCGGTCCTGGCGTGCCCGCCGAGCTGGCCGGCACCATCTTCGAGGCGTTCCGGCGGGGCGTGGCGCCGGCCCCGACCCCGACCCACTCCCGCGGCGTCGGCATCGGCCTCTCCCTGGTGGCGCGGTTCGCCCAGCTCCACGGCGGCCAGGCCTGGGTCGACGAGCGCTGGGGCGGCGGGGCCGCCTTCCACGTGCTGCTGCCCGACGCGGTCAGCTACGACCGCGGCTACGCCCACGTCCTCGACCGGCTGTAGGCCGGCCCCCCGGCCCCCCGGCCCCCCGGCCCCACGAGCCCACGAGCCCACGAGCAGTGCATACGGGTGTTTCTGCGCGGCTGAGGGTCTGCTATCGTGGCTGCCGCGGCCGCGCCGCCCCCGGCTCGACGGGTGTCAACCGTCCCGGACAGCGCCGGCCTTGGGCCCTGCCAGCGGGCCCAGGTTGCGAAGGACCCTGCCGGAAGGCCGAGCAGGCACCTGCGGACGCAAAGGCAGTACGCATGGCGCACACCACCAACCCCGACCCCTTCTTCCACCGTGTCCCAAGAGCCCACCCGGCCGAGCAGCCGTTCACCTACCCGCTCCGGCGGGCCTGGGAAGAGCCGGACTGGACCCGGTTGCCCGGCTTCAAGGACGTGAGCCGCGCCGAATGGGAGACGGCCCAGTGGCAGCGGGCCCACACGGTCAAGAACCTACGCCAGCTCCAGGCCGTGTTCGGCGCCCTGTTCCCGGCCGACCTGCTCGCCTCGGTCGAGCGGGACCAGGCCGAGCGGGCGACCATGTCGATGCTGCTCCCGCCGCAGATGCTCAACACCATGGACGAGCGGAATCTCTGGCTGGACCCGGTGCGCCGCTACATGCTGCCCGCCTTCGACGACCGCGACCCCGACTGGCCCAGCCATCCGCTGTCGGCCCGCGACAGCCTCCACGAGGCCGACATGTGGGCGGTGGAGGGGCTGACCCACCGCTACCCGACCAAGGTGCTGGCCGAGCTGCTGCCGACCTGCCCCCAGTACTGCGGCCACTGCACCCGCATGGACCTGGTTGGCAACTCGACGCCCCAGGTCGCCAAGTACAGGTTCGAGACCAGGCAGCCGGCCCGTCACGAGCAGATCCTCGACTACCTGCGTCGCACTCCCAGCGTGCGGGACGTCGTCGTATCCGGCGGCGACGTCGCCAACCTGCCGATCCGGGTCCTCGAGCAGTTCGTCTCGGCGCTGCTGGACCTCGACAACATCCGCGACATCCGGCTCGCCTCCAAGGCGCTGATGGGCCTGCCCCAGCACTTCCTCCAGGACGACGTCCTCGCCGGCCTGGACCGCCTGGCCGCCAAGGCCAACGACCGCGGCGTCGACCTGGCCCTGCACACCCACGTCAACCACGCCAACCAGCTCACCCCACTGGTCGCGCGGGCCACCGGCGCGCTCCACGACATGGGCTTCCGCGACGTCCGCAACCAGGGGGTGCTGCTGCGCGGGGTCAACGCCACCGCCAAGGACCTGCTGGAGCTCTGCTTCACCCTGCTCGACCGGGCCAGGATCATGCCGTACTACTTCTACGTCTGCGACATGATCCCCAACTCCGAGCATTGGCGGACCTCGATCGCCGAGGCCCAGGAGCTGCAGCACGGGATCATGGGCTACCTGCCCGGCTTCGCCACCCCGCGGGTGGTGGCCGACATCCCGTTCGTCGGCAAGCGCTGGGTCCACCAGGTCGAGGCCTATGACCGCGAGAAGGGCATCTCCTACTGGACCAAGAACTACCGCACCGGCATCGAGTTCGACGACCCGGACGCGCTGGTCCGGCGCTACGAGTACTACGACCCGATCCGCAGCCTGCCCGAGACGGGCCGGGAGTACTGGCGCAGGTTCGGCGTGCCCGATACCGTCCCGGTCACCTGATCACGCGGGAGGCCGGCGCCGTCGCCGCGCCGGTGCCGGCGGGCCGTTAGCCGCGGAGCAGCTCGGTGACCTGGAAGGCCAGGTCGAGGGCCTGGCTGGCGTTGAGGCGAGGGTCGCAGGCGGTCTCGTAGCGGTGGTGGAGCTGGCCGTCCTGGATATCGTCGGCGCCGCCGAGGCACTCGGTGACGTCCTCGCCGGTCAGCTCGACGTGGATGCCGCCGGGATGGGTGCCCTCGGAGCGGTGGGCGGTGAAGAACCCGGCCAGCTCGGCCATGACGTCGTCGAAGCGTCGCGTCTTGTGCCCCGACGGGCCGACGAAGGTGTTGCCGTGCATCGGGTCGCAGGCCCACACGACCGGGTGCCCGGCGTCGCGAACCGCCCTGATCAGCGGCGGCAGCCGCTCCTCGACCCTGGAGGCGCCCATGCGGGCGACCAGGGTGAGCCGGCCGGGGACCCGCCCCGGGTCGAGCAGGTCGCACAGGGCGACGGTCTCCTCCGGGGTGGCCGTCGGGCCGAGCTTGGCCCCCACCGGGTTGCCGATCCCGCGTAGGAACTCGAGATGGGCGCCGTCCAGCTGGCGGGTCCGGTCACCGACCCACAGCAGGTGCGCCGAGCAGTCGTACCAGCACCCGGTGAGACTGTCCCGCCTGGTCATGGCCTGCTCGTAGCCGAGCAGCAGGGCCTCGTGGGAGGTGTAGAAGTCGACCTGGTGGATGGCCGACGAGGTGGTCAGGTCGATGCCGCAGGCGGCCATGAAGCGCAGCGCCCGGTCGATCCCGTCGGCGACGGCGTCGTAGCGCCGCCCGGCCGGGCTGCGGGCCACGAACTCCTGGTTCCAGACGTGGACCTGGTTCAGGTCGGCGAACCCGCCCTTGGTGAACGCCCGCAGCAGGTTCAGGGTGGACGAGGATTGGTGGTAGGCGCGCAGCATGCGGGCCGGGTCGGGTCGTCGCGCGGCCAGCTCCGGGACCAGGTCGTTGACCATGTCGCCGCGGTAGATCGGCAGCTCGACCCCGTCGACCCGCTCGCTCGGGACACTGCGGGGCTTGGCGAACTGGCCGGCGATCCTGCCCACCTTGACCACCGGCAGCCCGGCGCCGTAGGTGAGGATCACGGCCATCTGCAAGATGACCTTCAGCTTGTCGCGGATCGAGTCGGCCGAGAAGGCGTCGAAGGACTCGGCGCAGTCGCCCGCCTGGAGCAGGAACCCGTGGCCGGAGGCGACCCCGGCCAGGGTGGCCTGCAAGGTCCTGGCCTCGCCGGCGAACACCAGCGGCGGTTGCCGGGCCAGCTCGTCGAGGACCCCGGCGAGGGCGACCGCCTCCGGCCAGTCGGGCTGCTGGGCGGCCGGCAACGCCCGCCAGGAGTCGGGCGCCCAGGGCTCCGGCTGGGTGCGAAGGGTTGGGTTCATCGGCATATCGTCGCAGAAGGACCCCGTGGCGCGCATGTCATGAGGCTGCGGGTGCCGGTGGCGGACGACGGAGGGCCCGCGCTGGGGACCGTCCCAGCGCGGGCCCGTCCGCCCCCCCGGGTCGTCCCGCTACGCCACCCGGCGGAGCTGGCCTCGGATGGCGCCTGCCGGGAACTCGGCGGTGTGGACGTTGACGTAGTAGGCGCCGGGGTGGCGGCGGATGTCGCGGAGCAGGGCCGGGTTCTGGTCGCCGATGCAGCCGGCGGCGGCATCGACGGTGTCCGGCAGGGTGGCCGGCGCACCGCCTGGCACCAGCTCGGGCACGTCGAAGAACAGCACCACCACCGGGCCGTTGACCCCGGCGACGCCCGCATGGATGTGGGCGAAGATGGGTGCGGAGATCCGCGTCCAGCCAACCGCGAAGCACACCCGCTGCGCGCCGGTTTGCACCAGGCCGAGGCCGCGCCCGTCCGGGTCGGCCGCCGGCACCTCGTTGGCGCCGCTCAGCCGGGCGGCGAGCTGGTGCGGGAGGTCGAGGTCGAGGTCGCCGGAGCGGTCGAGCTGGCCGCGGATGGCCCCGCCCCCGAAGTCGGCCGTGTGGATGTTGACATAGTAGTCGCGAGGGCTGGCCGCGATCGCCCCGGCGACGGCGGGGTCGACCTCGACGCAGCCGGCGACCGCGTTCAGGGTCGGAGGGAGCGTTGCGGCATTGGTCGCCGGCTGGAAGAACAGCACCACCACCGGACCGGCGACGCCCGCCCCACCGGCATGGATGTGGGCGGCCGTCGGGGCGGTGATCCGCGACCACTCGAGCACGAAGCAGGCCTTGCCGCCGGCCAGCCGGACGAAGGCGCGACCGCGGCCGTCCGGGTCGCCGGGCCCTGGCACCTCCTTGGCGCCGTCGAGGCTGGCGGAGAGCAGGGTGACGTCGCCGGACGCGGCCGCACCGGGAGCAGCGAGCAGGGTCAGCCCGAGGACGAGGGCGGCGGCCAGCGCGACGGCAGCAACGCGTCTCCGCATTCGCATGCTCCTTGGGGTCTCGGCAGAGAACGGGATACAGGGACAACCACGGAGAGGCCCGTCCGCTTCCCGTGCTAAGGTCGAAATATCGTGGAGATGAAGATCGGGATCCATCTGGGCCGCGAGGCCTCACTGGAACAGGCGGCCGCCCGGGGCGCCGACTGCGTCCAGTTCTTCCTCGGCGACCCGCAGGGCTGGAAGGTGCCGCCGCCCGGTCCGGACGCCGCCGAGCTGGCCGCGTCCGACATGGTCGTGTACGTCCATTCCCCCTACGGGATCAACCTGGCATCGCCCAACAACCGCATCCGCATCCCCTCGCGCAAGCTGCTGGCCGAGACCTGCAAGGGCGCGGTCGCGGTCGGCGCGGCCGGGGTGATCGTGCACGGCGGTCACGTCACCGCCGACGACGACGAGGGCGATGGGTTCGTCCGCTGGCGCAAGGCGCTCGACCAGCTCGAGTCCGAGGTGCCGGTGCTGCTGGAGAACACCGCCGGCGGCAACCACGCCATGGCCCGCCGGCTCGACACCCTCGGTCGGCTGTGGGAGCGGGTCGGCGACACCGGGCTCGGGTTCTGCCTCGACACCTGCCACGCCCACGCCGGCGGCGAGGAGCTGGACGGCATCGTCGACCGGGTCAAGTCGATCACCGGCCGGATCGACCTGGTCCACTGCAACGACTCCAGGGACCCGGCCGACTCCGGCCGCGACCGCCACGAGAACCTCGGCAAGGGCCAGATCGACCTCGACACCCTGGTCGGGATCGTCCAGGCGGCCGGCGCCCCGGTGATCTGCGAGACTCCTGGCGGCGTCGAGGCGCACCGGGCCGACATCGAGCTGCTCCGCTCTCGTCTCGGCGGCCGGTAGGCTAGCGCCGACACCGTCCGAGGCGGAGGACCAAACCGATGCCAGCCACCCCGACCGTGAACCCGACCAAGGCGGCCCTCGAGGCCGCCGTCCTTGACCTCACCGACACCCAGATCACCGACGCGCTGCGCAAGGCCGACCCGGCGGTGGCCCGTGCCTTCAAGGAGCGCTCGGCCTACGCCTGGCCGCGGGAGGCGCAGCGGACGCTGCTGGAGGCGCTGGCGAGCCGGCTGGAGCGGGGCCGGGTGGCCGCCTCGGGCTGAGCCGCCTCAGCCGGAGGCGCTGGCCGCCGGCCGGCCGTCGTCGTAGGGGTGCTCGACGATGGCGACCACGCGGGAGGACAGGAACCTGGCCGTCCGCACCGGCTGGCCGGTGCGGGTCACCTCGGCGACCTCGACCATGGTCCGCGAGGTGGTGACCTCGACCCGGCGCCCGGAGCGGGTGGCGACGATCTCGAACCCGCGCACGCCGCCGTTGCCGGTGTCGACCAGCACCTCGACCTTGTCCCCACGCATACCGGGCAGCCTAGCCGCTTCCCGCCGTGCTGGATAGCCCGGCGTCAGCGGCGGCGGTGAGGTCGACCCCGAGCACGGCGGCGGTGGCGGCAAGCGCGTGCCGGTCGCCCCGCTCGGCCAGCTCGTCGCCGGCGGCGAGGGCGGCCGGGGTGTTCAGGTCGCGGGCCAGCGCGGCGTCGACCGCCTCGGGCAGCTCGGCGGAAGGGTCGCCGGCGGCGGCCAGACGCCAGGCGGACAAACGCTCCGCGGCCTCCTTGAGCTCGGCGGCGTCCCACTCCCAGGCCGAGCGCCAGTGGTGGGCGAGCAGGGCAAGGCGCACGGCGGCCGGCTGGTGGTCGCGCAGCAGGTCGCGCGGGAACACCAGGTTGCCAAGCGACTTGGACATCTTGTCGCCCTGGTGGCGGACCATGCCGGTGTGCAGCCAGCGACGGGCGAACGGCGCCTGGTTGGCCGACTCGGACTGGGCTCGCTCCGACTCGTGGTGGGGGTAGCGCAGGTCGGCCCCGCCGCCGTGCAGGTCGATGGTGACGCCGAGGTAGCGCCGGCTCATCGCCGAGCATTCCAGGTGCCAGCCCGGGCGGCCCCTGCCCCATGGGCTCTCCCACCACGGCTCGCCCGGCTGGCTGCGTTGCCAGACCACGAAGTCCAGCGGGTGGCGCTTGCGGGGGTCGTCGGGGTCGCCGCCGCGCTCGGCCAGCAGCTCGTGCTGCTCGTCCGGGCTCAGCCCCGACAGCTCCCCGAACCGGGGGTAGCTGGTGACGTCGAAGAACACGGTGCCCGCGACCTGGTAGGCGTAGCCGCCCTCGACGAGCTGGGTCGCCAGCGCCACCATCGCCGGGATCTCCTGGGTGGCCTTCGGGAACCAGGTCGGGCGGGCGATGTTCAAGGCGTCCATGACGTCGAGGTAGGCGGCCGTCTCGCGCTGCCCAAGGGCGAGATAGTCCTCGCCGGCGGAGGCCGCCCGGCGCAGGACGTCGTCGTCGACGTCGGTGACGTTCTGGCAGTAGTCGACCTGGTGGCCCCGCCGGCGCAGGAACCGGGCGAGGGTGTCGAAGGCCACGTAGGTGAAGGCGTGCCCGACGTGGGCGGCGTCGTAGGGGGTGATGCCGCAGACGTAGAGGGTGACGCGCCGGCCGAGCCGCAGCGGGGCGTCGCCGTCCGGCAGCCCGTGCAGCACCAGGGGGTCGCCGGCACGCTGGCTCATGGCCAGGATGGTAGCGGTGTAGCTTCCAGGAATGCCCGACTCCGCTCCCGCCGCCCCGCTGGCCGTCGTCGGGGTTGCCGTGTTCGACGGCGACGGCGGCCCGCTGCTGCCCGACCACACCGTGGTCGTCGGCGACGGGCTGATCGAGCGGGTCGGACCGGCGGCCGAGGTCCGGCCGCCGCCCGGCGCCGTGGTCGTCGACGGCACCGGCGGCACGCTGCTCCCTGGGATCGTCGACGCCCACGTCCACCTCGACTTCTACCCGCCGGCCGAGGTCCTGGCCGGCGGCGTGACGACGGTGCGCGACCTCGGCTGGCCGCGTGCGCGGCTGGCCAGCCTGCTGGAGCAGGCCGAGGCCCCGCGGGCGGCGTCGCCACGGCTGCTGGCCGCCGGCCAGATCGTGACCGTGCCCGGCGGCTACCCGACCCGGGCCCCCTGGGCGCCCCCGGGCACGGCCCTGCCGGTGGAAGGCACCGCCGAGGCGGCCAGGGCGGTGGCCGAGCTGGCCGGCGCCGGGGCGGCCGTGATCAAGGTCGCACTCGACGACCGGGTCGGCCCCACCCTGCCCGCGCCGGTGCTGGCCGCCGTGGTCGCCGCGGCCGGCGAGCACGGCCTTGGCGTGACCGCCCACATCGGCACCGCCGCCGAGGTCGGCAAGGCCCTGGCGGCCGGCGTCGGCGAGCTGGCCCACTGGCCGTTCGACCGGCACGCCCTTCCCGACGCCCTGGTCGACCGGCTGGCCGACTCGGTCGTGGCCGTGCCCACCCTCCACATCGACCCGTCGCCGGCCAGGCGCGCCGGCGTGCGCCGGTTCGTGGAGCGGGGCGGGCGGGTGGTCTACGGCACCGACCTCGGCAACCAGGGACCGCCGCCGGCGGTGGACACCGAGGAGCTGCGCCTGCTCGTCGAGGCCGGCCTGACGCCTGGACGGGCGCTGGCCGCCGCCACCTCGCTGGCCGCGGCGCACCTGGGGCTGGCCGGCGACGGCCGGGTGGCCACGGGGGCACGGGCCGATCTGCTGCTGGTCGAGGGCGACCCCCTGGCCGATCTGGCCGCCCTTTCCCGGGTCCGGCTGGTCACCCGCGACGGCTGGGTTGCCGCCGCTCCGGAGCGGCGCTGACCGGTGGGGCGGGCGGCGGCCTGGAGCAGGGGAATTCCTCGAGAGGCCTGGAGACGCCCGCGGCGCGTCCTGGTGGTCATTTGCTGCTCGATCGAGTCATTCCGTCTGACCCGGGCGGCCCCCGGCGAGCCGGCCGCGGATTTCCCAGGAACCTTTGACGCAGAGATTTGGCAGCCAGTTGTTGCGAATCGCTGATCGCTGTGGTTATCTCTTCCAGAAATCGGTGCGGTGGGGGTACCAGAATGCGCCGATAGGGAATGAAAGGAGTCCGCATGGGCACCAAGACGATCACCATGTACGTCTCGGACATCGACCGGTCGGAGATTGCCGAGGGCGAGGCCTACCAGCTCTCGATCCGCCACCCCGACGGCTCGACCCAGCAGCTCGACATCTCGGCCAAGAACTACCGGGACCTCAAGCTGGAGGGCCTCGGCAAGACGCTGAAGAAGCGGGGCCGCAAGCCGGGTTCGACCGCCAAGAGCACGGTGGTGACCCGGCGCCGCTCCAGCTCCCGCCAGAACAGCAAGGCCGAGTCGGCCTGACCAGGGTTCGACGCCGGACGCCCGCGCCATTTGCGGCGCGGGCGTCCGCATGTCAGGTCCTGGTCTGGCAGCCGGCGCACACCCCGAAAACATCCGCCTGGTGGTCGCTGATGGTGAATCCGTGCCGCCGCGCGACGCGGGACGCCCACAGCTCCACCCCGCAGGCGTCGATCTCCACGACCCGGCCGCAACGCTGGCAAACCAGGTGATGATGGTGAACGGGATTGCAAAGGCGGAACAGCGCCTCGCCGGTTCCACGCCGGAACACGTCGACCCGGCCGGCATCGACCAGCCCCTGGAGCGCCCGGTAGATCGTCGCCAGCCCGACCGAACGGCCGAGGTCGGCGTGCAGGTCCTTGGCCGAAAGTGGTTCGGGGGCGCGCCGCAGGGCCTCCAGCACGGCCATGCGCTGCCTGGTGATGCGCGCCGGCTCCGAGGGTCGACCGTCGATCATGGGGCGCAAGTCTACCTCGCGAGCGATCGGCGAGGCTCGACCGGATCTGCGGCTTGTTCGCATTGGTCGGGTGTTGTGGCAACTGACCAGGTAGGCTAGGTTGAGGGCACGGCCCCAGCTTCGCCCCTAGCTCGGCCCTAGGAGACGCGTGCCTCCCACCACCGCCGGAGCCAGCCGCACGGGCGCCTACCGACGCTACGCCCTCGTCTACGACCTGGTCTGGCGAGCGGCGCCCTACGACCGGTTCGTCGACCTGTGCCTGGAGGCCGCCGCCGGCCAGGGCACCAAGGTGCGCCGCGTGCTGGTGGCCGCCTGCGGCACCGGCAACGCCGCCATCGAGCTGGCCGGGCGCGGCCTGCGGGTCACCGGCTTCGACCTCTCCCCGGCCATGCTGGCCAGGGCCGCGGTGAAGATCCGGGCCGCCGGCCACCGGGTCGGGCTGGTGCTCGGGGACCTGCGGGCCGTACCCCTGCGCGACGGCAGCGCCGATTTGGTCCTGGCCCTCAACTCGAGCCTCAACTACCTGCTGGACCCTGCCGAGGTCGAGGCCGCCCTCCGGCACCTCGGCCGGGTGACGGCACCAGGGGGCACGGTGGTGGTCGAGCCGCTGTCGGCCCGCTTCGTGTACGACGGCTGGGAACCGGGCCGCCATGTCGACCGCGACGGCTTCCACCTCGACGCCAGCTATTCGGTCGAGGGCGACCTGCTGGTCGAGCGGCTGCGCTGGTCGCTCGGTGGCGTCGAGGAGACCGAGACCTACCACCAGCGCTTCTATTCCGACGCCGAGCTCGAGGCGCTGCTCGGCGCCGCCGGCCTCCGCCTGGCCGATCGCCGGCCGATGTGGCCGGCGATCCCGACCGAGCCGGCCAGGGGAAGAACCCTCTGGGTCGCCCGTTCCCCGTGCTGATGCGCCTTGCGCGATGTGCCGGGGCGGGGTTGGATTGATTCGGCAACCCGAAGCGGACGGGAGCCCGCCATGACCTCCACCGTGCACCTCGAGATCCCCGCTTCCGGCGCCTACCTCTCGGTGGTGCGGGCGGCCGCCACCGGCCTGGCCGCCCAACTCCAGTTCACCTACGAGGAGATCGACGACCTCCGCATCGCGGTCGACGAGGCCTGCACGCAGCTGCTGGCTCGGCGGGGCAGCGCCACCACCCTCAACGTCGCCTACCACCTGGCCGACGCCGAGCTGCGGGTCGACGTCTCGATCGAGGCTCCCGACCGCGGCGACTCGCTGGCCAGGGACACCTTCGCCTGGCAGATCCTGTCCGCCATGACCGACGAGGTCAGCGAGCAGTCGGAGGCCGGCCGGCTGTGGCTCAGCTTCCGCAAGGCTGGCGGGCGCGGGTGAGCGAGCTGCCCAACGCCGGGCGCGTGCACCACGGACCCGACGCCGCCCGCAACGCCGTGACCCCCCCGAACGGCCGGTCGATAGACCGCAGCTACGCCAAGGACCTGTTCCGCCGCTTCGTCGAGTCCCGCAGCCCGGTCCTGCGCGAGGAGCTGGTCGGGCTGCACCTGCCGCTGGTCGAGTACCTGGCACGGCGGTTCCGCAACCGCGGCGAGCCCCTCGAGGATCTGGTTCAGGTTGGCACTATCGGGCTGCTCAAGGCGATCGATCGGTTCGACCTGACGAGGGAGGTCGAGTTCTCGACCTACGCCACCCCGACGATCGTCGGCGAGCTCAAGCGCCACTTCCGCGACAAGGGCTGGGCGGTGCGGGTGCCGCGGCGCCTGCAGGAGCTGAACCTGTCGCTCAACAAGGTGGTGGCCCAGCTCTCCCAGGAGATCGGCCGCTCGCCGACCATCGCCGAGATCGCCTCAAGGGTGCGCCTGCCCGAGGAGGAGGTGCTCGAGGGCCTCGACACCTCCAACGCCTACGCGGTGGTCTCCCTGGACGCGCCGGCGGGCGGCGAGGACGCCCCGGCGGTCAGCGAGCACATCGGGGCCGAGGACGGGAGCCTGGAGGCGCTCGAGTACCGGGCCGCGCTCGGCCCCCTGATCGCCGGCCTGCCCGAGCGCGAACGCCGCATCCTCTACCTCCGCTTCTTCGGCGGCATGACCCAGTCCCAGATCGCCGCCCGCCTCGGCATCTCCCAGATGCACGTCAGCCGGCTGCTCAACCGGACCCTTGCCGTACTGCGGCAAGGCCTGTTGGAGGACGACGAGACAGGCTAGTCCCTGATCCATGCGGGGAGCTCCGGCTCCATCGACCGCCACCCAGAGGCGCCTGTGCCAGGGTCGGGGCGGATCACCAGACAGGAGTGAGCCGATGCGCCTCGTGCTCGTCGCCAACCCGCATGCGAGCCGGTTCAGCGGGCGCCAGCGCGACCGGGTGGCGGCGGTCCTCGCCGCGGAGCACAAGGTCGAGGTCCTCCAGACCGGGCATGCCGGGCAGGCGACCGACCTGGCCCGCAGGGCGGTGGCCGGCGGGGCCGAGGTGGTCGCCGTGCTCGGGGGCGACGGCACCGTCAACGAGGTGGTGAACGGCCTGCGCGGCTCGAGCGCCGTGCTCGGCCTGCTCGGCGGGGGCAGGGTCAACGTGGTCGCCCGGGGCCTTGGCCTGCCGGCCGACCCCGATCGGGCCGCGCCCCTCCTGCTCCAGCTGCTGGCCACCGGCGCCCGCCGGCGCCTCACGCTCGGCACCGCCGGCGGGCGCTGCTTCGCCCTCAACGCCGGCCTCGGCCTCGGCGGGGCGATCGTCCGGGAGGTCGAGCGCCGCCAGCGGGCCAAGCAGCTGTACGGCGACCGGGCCTACGTGGCCGCGGGCCTGAAGGCCCTGCTGATCGACTACGACCGCGATCGTCCCCACCTGACCGTCCACCTGCCCGACGGCAGGCCGCCCCTGCGCGGCTTCTTCGCCCTCGTCGGCAACGGCGACCCGTTCACCTACCTCGGCCGGCGTCCGTTCCGGCCGACCCCCCAGGCGACCTGGGAGGGCGGGCTCGACCTGCTGGTCGGGCGGACGATGGCCACCCGGTCGCTGGTGCGGGCGCTGACCGGCATGCTCTCCCTGCACCCGCGGCCCGGCTACCCGGGCCTGCCGGTCCTCCACGACGAGGACCACTTCTCGCTCGAGTCCGACGTCCCGCTGCCTTTCCAGCTCGACGGGGAATATCTCGGCGACCGGACCAGTGTGGCATTCGGGTGCCTTCGAAGCGCCCTCGAGGTTGTCGCACAGCCTCCTCGTGCGTAATTCTCCCGAGAGATATCAGCCATTCTCATTATGGGGATGGCGGATGATGCGTCACAAGCATGGCTTCCGGGCGTTTCATGCGGCTGAGAGCGGGTATGGGGCCAGGGCAGGCAGCTGGTCGCGTGCGGCAAATGATGGAGTTTCGTCCGCTCAGGCGAGAATTTGGTCCTTCCCAAGGCCGGATTACTGTCCTAGACTCACGCCGCTCTTGCCCTTCCCCCAGGGCTTGCACCGGAAAGTGAGGATGTCAATGGATTGGCGCCATCGTGCCCGCTGCCGCGATGTCGATCCCGAGTTGTTCTTCCCGGTCGGCACCACCGGACCGGCCGAGGCCCAGGTGCAGTCGGCCAAGGCCATCTGCACGCTCTGCCCCGTTCGTGAGGAGTGTCTCCAGTGGGCGCTGGACACGGCCCAGGACGCGGGCGTCTGGGGTGGACTGTCCGAGGAGGAGCGGCGCGCGTTGCGCCGGGGACAGCGTCGCAAGGTGCGAATCGCCTAGCCCGTCACCTCCAAGCCGCTGGCTGTCCGCGTCTTGTGGCCGGGTCCCTGTCCGGATCGACGGGTTCATTCGTCTCGCCTGAAGCGGTACGATCGAGATGAACACATCGTCCGGTGAAGGGGGCGGTATGGGTGACGTCGTTCGCATCCTGGTGGCAGATGACCATCCGCTGACTCGGGATGGCATCAAGGCTGCGCTGGCCATGGACGCCGACTTCGAGGTGGTGGCGGAGGCGAGCGACGGCCAGGAGGCGGTGCACCTGGCCGAGGAGGTCAAGCCGGACGTCGTCCTCATGGACGTCCGCATGCCGGTCCTCGGAGGGATCCGCGCCACCCAGGCGATCACCAGGACCGTTCCCAACGCCCGGGTGGTCATGCTGACCGTCGAGGAGACCCAGGCCAGGGTCGGCGAGGCCATCCAGGCCGGCGCCGCCGGCTACCTCCTCAAGGACATCGACGCCCACGAGCTGGCCAGGGCCGTGCACCTGGCCGCCGAGGGCTCCGCGGTGATCCACCCCAACCTGACCCGCCAGTTCATCGAGGAGATCCGCCAGCTCACCAGGGGCGAGCAGAACGTCTCCATGCTGTCGGCGCGGGAGGTGGAGGTGCTGCAGATGATCGCCTACGGCTCCACCAACCGGGAGGTCGCCGAGGCCCTGCACATCTCCCCGCAGACGGTCAAGACCTACCTGGAGCGGATCTTCACCAAGCTCGGCGTCTCCGACCGTACCCGGGCCGTCGCCGTCGCCCTCAAGCACGGCATCGTGGAATAGGAGACCGGCGATGGGCGAGCCGCTGCTGTTCCTGCTGGTGGGCGGGGCCGGCATCGCGGTCGGCCTGGCCCGCGGCGGGGCGCCGCGGGGCCTGCTGGAGACCGGGGTGAAGGCCAGGCGGCTGGCCCTTGCCTGCCTCGCCGTCCAGGCGGCGCTGGTGGCGCTGCCGCTGCCGGGCGCCCTCGGCGCCCTGCTGCTGGTGGCCGCCCTGGTCACGCTGCTGGGGATCGCCCGGGCCAACGGGCGCCTGCCGGGGGTTCCCCTGCTGGCTCTCGGCCTGCTGCTCAACCTGGTCGTCGTGGTCGCCAACGTCGGCATGCCGGTGCCGGCGGCGACCCTGGAGCGGGCTGGGATCACGGTGCAGGAGCCGCTCCCCCACCGCCCAGACGCCAAGCACGTCCTCGAAGACCAGGGCACGCGCCTCGGCCTGCTCGGCGACCGGCTGGCCGTCCGACCGCTGGTGGCGGTGACCGGCTACGGCACCGTCATCGAGCTGGCCGGCCTGTTCCTGCTGCTGCAGCACCTGGTGCTGGGCGCGGCCGCATTCCGGCGCGAGGACGGGACCGCCCACGGCGCCCATGAGGCCAGGACGGTCCCGTGGACGACGTGGGCGGACTGACCCCCCCGGGTCTGGCTAGCCGGTCGGCTCCTCCCGTAGGTCGTTGGCGAGCTCGCGGATCTTGACCTCGGGGTAGCGACGGTGCCCCCCAAGGGTCTTGAGGAAGGGCAGCTTGCCCTCCTTCGCCCAGCGGGAGACCGTCTTGGGCGATACATGCAGGATGTCGGCCACCTCGGCGGTACGGAGGTAGCTCGGAACCTCGATCCTGGCGCTGGTCTTGCGTTGTGCCACCGTGCGTCCCTTTCTCGAGTCCGAACCCCGACAGGCGAGCCGAGCAGAGGGGCGTGCGGCGGAGACGGGTCTGTCGGTCACCCTGCTGGGAGCAGTGCGAACAGGGCGATTATTAGGACTGGCGCGAGCGCCCACCATAGCCCGGTTGGGCTGTTTCAGCTCGAAAATGCTACCTACGGTGCGATCACTAAGAACTGTCGGGCGGACGCCCTATGTGGCGATGGTGACCTGGGAGTCTGGCCTTGAGCCAGTCGACGGTCAGGCCGAGTCCCTCGTCCAGGCGGGTCCACGGCTGCCAGCCGAGCGCCTTGCCCGCGGCGGCCGGGTCGAGCGACGACCGCCGCGGGTCGCTGGGGCGGGCCGGCGCCCATTCCGGCTCGCCGGCCCAGCCGATCCGGGCCGCCAGCTGCTCGACGACCTCCATGACGGTGCTCGCCGTCCCGGTGCCGACCAGCACCCGCCCAGGGGCCGGACTGGCATGGACCGCGCGGGCCATCGCGTCGACCGCGTCGTCGACGAACAGGAAGTCGCGCTCCTGGCGCCCGTCGCCGTCCACCCTGGGCGGGTGGCCCTGCAGCATCGTCCAGGCGGACCGGGCAACCAGGCCGGGGCCGAGCGGATCCTGCCTCGGCCCGTAGACCGTCCCGAGGAGCAGCAGCACCACCTCCAGCCCGCGGGCCGCGTACGCGCCCGCGTAGGCCTCCAGCGCCAGCCTGGCCGCCCCGAACGGGTGCACCGGCCGGGGGGTGTCGCCGGCCTTGGTGGCCCCGGTGAGCTGCGCCGGGTAGAGGTAGGCGCCGGAGGAGACGAGCACAGCCCTCGCCCCGGTCACGGCGGCCGCCCGCAGGACCTCGATGCCGCCTGGGACCACCGCCCTGGCCTCGGCGGTCGGGTCGTCCCAGGAACGGACGGGGTCGGTGGCGGTGGCCAGGTGGACCCAGGCATCGGCCCGGACGCGACCGGCCAGCGTCGCCAGGCCTCCCTGGGACACGTCCATCCGGTGGAACCGGACCCCACCCCGCCGCCTGGCCTCGCTCAGGTTGGCCAGGTGGCCGTGGGTGAGGTCGTCGACCACCACCACGTCATCGCCCTCGGCCTGGAGCCGGTCGACCAGGCTCGCGCCGAGGAACCCGGCCCCACCGGCCACCACGACCAGCATGGTTTTCCTCCCTGTTCAGCCGGGAGCAGAGTGTTTCCGGGGCAGGCTATCAGGCTACGTTCCCCGATCCAGGTGGGAGGCGCTCCGGCTCCCCTCCACCGCCACTCAGGAGCGCCTGCGCCGGCGTAGGGGCCGGGGAGGCCAGTAGGCGAAGCGGACCCGGCCGACCAGGGCGTCGGCCGGGACGGGGCCGAAGTCGCGGCCGTCGGTGCTGGCCGCCCGGTGGTCGCCGAGCACCAGGTACTGGGCCGGGCCCAGCTCCAGCTCGAGGTCGCCGCCCGCGCCGCCGCCTCCGAGGTAGGGCTCGGCGACGGCCAGGCCGTCGACCTCGAGCCGCCCGGCGACCAGCCGCACCCGCTCCCCCGGCAACCCCACGACCCGCTTGACCACCTCCAGGCGCCCGTCCCGCGGGCGTTCCAGGACGACCAGGTCGCCGCGGGCCGGTGGGCGGTCGAGCGGTGCGACGGCGATCCGCTGCCCCGGCTCGAGGGTCGGGCGCATGCTGCCGCCCTTGACCAGCATCGGCTCCAGCCGGGCCCGCCGGACGGCCAGGGCAACGGCCGCCAGCGCGCCGACTGCCAGCGCGCCGGCCAGGTACCGGCGTCGCGTACGCCAGGCTCGACCCTCGCCGGGCCCTGGCGCATGCCCGGCCGGCATGCTTGGCCGGCCTTCTGGAACGGTGGCGGCGAGCGCAGTGGTCCTCCGCATGGCGGGGATGATCTCGCGGCCGCCGTGTGCGGCGAAAGCCGGCGTGGTAGTAACGTCGGGCGGAGACCTCAACGGAAAGGGACGATGCGCATGATCGCCGAGCGCCTAGCCGCATGGCTCCGGCCCACCCGGGTCGTCCACGCCCACTGCGACCTGCCCTGCGGCGTGTACGACCCCGCCCAGGCCCGGATCGAGGCCGAGTCGATGGCCAAGATCGTCGAGAAGTACCACGCCAGCGACGACCAGGTCTTCCGGGACCGCGCCATCCTGATCAAGGAGCAGCGGGGCGAGTTGGTCAAGCATCACCTGTGGGTGCTGTGGACCGACTACTTCAAGCCCCAGCATCTCGAGCAGTTCCCCAACCTGCACGACCTGTTCTGGCAGGCGACCAAGGCGGCCGGCCAGGCCAAGCACTCGGTCGAGCCCGCCGACCAGCAGAAGCTGCTCGACCTGATCGGTGAGATCGACGACGTCTTCCAGAAGTCCAAGAGCGGCTGAGCTCGGCTCGAACGTGCGCGACCGGCCCCATCGGGGCCGGTCGCTTCGGATCTCTCCCGAGGTTGGTGGGAAGGTTGCCGGGCCCGCCGGCGGTGGTGGGAGGCGCCACGCGCCCGCTGGGCGTCTGTCAGGGATTGGCCAGCCGCTTGCCCCGGTAGTTGGGGAAGATCAGGGGCTGGTGCTGCCAGCACATGCCGGTCTTGTTGTAGATCGACAGGCGTGTGTCACACTCCTGCTCCCGGCAGATGCGGCCGACCCGCTCAACCTTGGAAGGCGGCGGGTCGCTGCCGGGTCGGTGGCCTTTCACGTTGTCGGAGCGCATCGTGTGCTTCACCGTCCTTCCGCCAACATCTATACGCCGCCGGACATAAAGACGGTTTCATGGCGGAGAAGCGGAACCCCCTATGCCGGCTGGGAGGGCGGATTGGTGCGCAGGATCGCCTCGACCCGGATCCGCAGCGACTCGACGACGGTGGTGGGGACCGGCTCCGGGCCGGCGCAGCGGCGCACCAGCTGCTTGAAGCGCCGGTCGAAGCGGACCGCCCGCTGGCAGCTCTGGCAGTCGACCAGGTGGGCCTCCAGCTCGGCGCAGGTGGTCGGCGGGGCCTCGTGGTCGAGGTAGAGCCAGACGAAGCCGAGCACGTCGTTGCAGTCCCGGCAGTCGCCGCCACCTACTTCGGGCGAACCCATTCCTGTCCCTCCTCGAGCAGCCCCCGGTCGGCGGCGAACTCCCACAGCCGCCGCTGGAGCTGACGCCGGCCGCGGTGCAGCCTGGACATCACGGTCCCGATCGAGGTGCCCATGATGTCGGCGATCTCCTTGTAGGAGAAGCCCTCGACGTCGGCCAGCAGCACCGCCATGCGGAACTGCTCTGGCAGCGCGTCAAGGGCCTCGCGGACCTCCTCCTCGGGGATCTGGTCGAGGAGGAGGTCTTCGGGCGTCTCGGCGCCGGACGGGTTGGCGTTGGCGATCCGCTGGTACAGCGAGAAGTCGTCGACGTCCTCGGTCGGCACCGACTGCGGGTTGCGCTGTTGCTTGCGGTAGGCGTTGATGTAGGCGTTGGTCAGGATGCGGTACAGCCACGCCTTCAGATTGGTCCCCGGCTCGAACTGGTGGAAGGCGTTGTAGGCGCGCAGGAACGTCTCCTGGACCAGGTCCTCGGCGTCGGCCGGGTTGCGGGTCAGGCGCAGGGCGCCGGCGTAGATCGTGTCCAGCAGCGGGATGGCCGAGTCGGAGAACCGCTGGCGCCGCTCCTCCTCGGACTCGCCGGCCGGGGCGCGGGTCCCGTCGGGCGCGGCGGGGCCGACCTCGTCACCGAGGTCAGGCGTCGAGCTGGATGGCTGTACCAGGAGTTCCTCCGCTCCGATGAACCGCGCCCACGGGACGACGGCGGCCAACGGTGACCGCGCGGGCGGCCATACCGCCATGCGCAGCCGCCTGTCCGGCGGCGCCACCTGGGCAGGATAGCGCACCCTCACACCTCCGCAGCTCGAGCTCGGATTCCTCCTCCGAGGGGTGCAACCGAGCCGCCGCGACCGGCATTCCCGCTAATCGGCGACCACGTCCACCTCGTGGTAGCCGCTGGCCCCCGAGGGATGCGGCGGGGCGGGGGTGGAGGTCTGGGTGATGCCGCGGCCGTCGACCGCCCGGACCTTGATCTTCAGCCGTCCCGAGCGGCCCGGCTGCAGGGGCAGCCGCCACTGGCGCCAGGCGGCCCTGGCCAGCTCCCGCCGCAGGATGGCCGGGGCCCAGGTGACGCCGCCGTCCAGCGACACCTCGACCCGCCGGATGCCGCGGTCGCCGGCCCAGGCCATCCCGGCCACCACCCCGGAGCCCTTGACCGAGGTCAGCTCGTCGGGGACGTCGATGCGGCTGGCCGTCTTGATCTCGGCGATGTTGTCCCAGCCGTCGGAGCGCTGCCAGTAGCCGCGGTAGTCGTAGTCGACGACCTCGATGCGCTCCAGCCATTTCACGTTCTTCATGCCGTAGATGCCGGGGACGATGATCCGGGCCGGGAACCCGTGGGCGCGGGGCAGGCTGCGGTCGTTCATGCCGTAGGCGACCATGGTGGTGGGCTCCAGCGCCTTGGCCAGCGGCAGCGAGTCGGAGTAGCCGCCGACCGCGTGGAACACCACCCGGACCGCCCCGTCCGGCACCCCGCCGGCCCGCTCCAGCACCCGCCGCAGCGGAACCCCGGTCCATTTGGCCGTGCCCACCAGGTCCCCGCCGACCAGGTTGGAGATGCACTGCAGGGTCACGTACTGCTCGATCGCCGGCATGGCCAGCAGCTGGTCGTAGGAGAGGGTCACCGGCCGGCCGACCATCCCCTCGACCCGCAGCTTCCAGGAGTCCTGGTCGACTCCTGGGTCGATGATCGACTCGTCGACGGTGTAGTGGAGCCGGTTGCTGGTGACCTCGGGGGTGAGCCCGCCGATGGCCAGGAAGGCCGGGTCGTCGCCGGGCGCCGGGCCGGGGGCCGGCCGCAGCGAACCGGCGCCCGCCGGCCGGGCCAGCGGCTGCCCGCCGACGTCGCCGATCCCGCCGGTGAGCCAGCGCACGGCGAACCCGGTGGCGAGCAGGCCGGCGGCGCCGACCGCCGCCCGCAGCAGCTCCCGCCTGGTCCGGCCGAAGCCGGTGGCCGGAGCCGGCACCGGGTCGCGCTCCAGGCGGCCAAGGGCGCCCTGCAGGACGCTGGTGTAGGCGACGGCCGCGACGGCCACCACCGTCCCGTAGACCAGCAGGGACGGCGCCCCTGGCTGGGCCCGATAGCCGCCGAGGGCGACCACCCCGAGCAGTCCTCCGGCCAGCCATGCGGCACGGCCCCGGCTGATTCTCCGGGGGCCACCGCCTTCGGCCACCTGAGCCCCCGGGCCCCCGGCGGGCGGGACCCGGCCGACCAGCACCGCGGCGGCCCCGCCGGCGAGGATGCTGCCGGCGGTGAAGCCGACCGCGAACAGCCGCAACGCCCAGTGGCCGAGCAGGTCGATGAAGAACACCGCCAGCGGCCCGGGGACCAGCCGCAGCAGCCGCTGGGCGAGGCCGAGCGGCGGGAACGGGAAGCTGGCCTGGATCAGGTGGACCAGCCCGAGGACGGCGGTGGCCACCACCATGGCCGCCACCCCGGCCGTGAAGGACTCGGTGTTGCGCAGGCGCCGTTGCATTTGTTCCACGATAACCGGGCGGCTCCCATTGGGCTGCCCCGGGATTCAGCTTGGGCTGCCCCGGGATTCAGCGGCGGCGTTCGTGGCGGCCGGCGCGTCCTCCGGCGGCGCGTCCTCCAGCGGCGCGTCCTCCAGCGGCGCGGCGCAGGTGGCGGCCGCCTCCGCTCTCGTCGTGGGCAGAACCGGCCGGCGATCCCTCGCTGGCGGCCCGGGGAGCGGGATCCGGCCGCTGGCCGTTGACGGGGATCTCCGGAACGGGACGGCCGGTCGCCGACCAGTACTCGGCGACCACGTGGGCGGTCTCCTCCAGCACCATGGCCTCGACCGCCTCCGGCGGCTTGCCGGCCATGCGGCTCAGCCGCCTGGGCACGACCTCTCGGGTGGCGAGGGTGCGCCGCTCCAGCCACTCGCTGGCGGCCAGCATGCCCATGAGCCCCAACGGGAACAGGACCGTGAGGGCGAGCGCGACCAGCAGATTGGAGAACGGCATCTCAACTTGAGGTACGTACGGACCGGCCGACCCGTTTCACGCCGGCGCGGCTTCGGGTCCGGTGAACCCTACCGGCTCTGGGCGTTGCCGCCAAAAGCCCTGTCCACGCTGGGAGGCCGCATCCACGAAGGCGCGCAGCAGCCGGAGCTGGACCGGGTCGGCATGGGCCGTGCTCTCGGGGTGCCAGAGCACCCCGACGGTCCAGTCCTGGTCCCGCTCGATCCCCTCGACCAGCCCGTCCGGCGCCCAGGCGACCGGCCGGAAGCCATCCCCGATGCGGTCGAGCGCCTGATGGTGGTGGGACAGGCCTTCGGCCTCGACCTCCTCCAAGGCCGCGGCCAGCCGACTGTCCCGTTCGACCTTCAGGCCATGCATCGCCTGCTTGGCCTGGTTGCGGTGCTCGACCAGGCCGTCGTGCTCGGGCAGGTGCTGCACCAGGGTGCCGCCGAAGGCGACGTTGAGCAGTTGAGCCCCGCGGCAGATGCCGAGGGTCGGCACGCCAAGCCGCACGGCCGCCCTGGCCAGCTCCAGCTCGAGTCCGTCGCGGTCGGGGTCGGTGCCGTACTGGGCCGGATGCTCGCCGGCACCGTAACGGGCCGGCTCGATGTCCCCACCTCCGGCCAGCAGCAGGCCGTCGAACGGCGCGAGCAGCTCCTCGGCCGAGACCGGCTGGGCCGGTGGGAGCAGCGCCGTCCGAGCCCCGGCCGAGCGCAGGGCGCCGACGTAGGGCTCCGGCAGGGCGTAGGCGCCCTCCCAGCTCCCCACCTGGCCGGCGCCCAGGTGGTAGGTGGGGATGGCGATCAGCGGAGCGGTCAACGGCATCGGGGGCTCTCGCCGAGGGTGTCGGCAGCCTCGGCGTCGCGCTCGCCGAGCGGGCGGGTCGGCTCGGTGGTGGTGTCCTTGGCGGTCTGTCGCTCGGCCTCGGCGCCGAGGAGCACCACGAAGGCGGGGAGGAACAGCCAGAGGAGCAGAATGATCACCGCGGCCAGTGCGCCGTAGGTCTGGTTGTCGTTGCCGAGGGTTGTCGACGTTGGTAGCTGAACCCCAGGGAGCCTAACAGCCACAGCACCAATGCGACCACCGCGCCCCAGCTCACCCGGCGCCAGCGGGGATCGGCCCGCTTGGGCGCGAAGAGGATGGCGAACCACCCCGGGGCGGGATCTCGCTGGGGCGCTCGGTCTGCCTGCCGGCCGCGTCACGGCCGCGCTTGGACACGCCCCTCCCTCTACAACCCGGGACCCGACGAAGGGGTGGTCCCCCGGCGCGCCTCGGCCGTGACCTCCTGGGCGCTCTGCCTGGCGGTCTCGGCCAGGTCCTGGCCGTGCTCCTGGGTGCGCTCCCTGGCGGTCTCGGCGGCGCTGCCGGCCACCTCCTGGGCGACCTGCCTGACCTCGCTCCGGCGAGGGGACGCCAAAACGCCCGATCTGGCGGGAGGCGGCGGACGGTCAGCTGCCGGTGATCTCCGGCAGCAGCGGGAGATGCAGCTCGAACCGGGCGCCGCCGTCGCCGGTGGGGTCGACCACCAGCAGCTCGCCGCCCTGGCTGCGGGCCAGCTGCCGGGCGATGTAGAGGCCGAGCCCGACGCCGCCGGCGCGACGCTGGCTGTGGCGCTCCAGCTGGGTGAAGCGGTCGAAGATGCGCTGCCGCTCGGCCACCGGGATGCCCGGTCCGCCGTCCTCGACGGCGAGCACGGCCTCGCCACCCTCACGGATCCCGGACAGCCGCACCGGCTCGCCGGAGGGCGAGTACTTGCAGGCGTTGTCGAGCAGGTTGCCGAGGACCTGCACGACCGCGTCCTGGGCGACCCGGACGGGCAGGGCCCCGTTGGTCTCGATGGCGATGCGGCGGTCGTGGTGGCGGGCCCTGGCCTCGGCGCCGGCCTGGCGGATCAGCTCGGTGGCGTCCAGCTCGACCCGGGCGGCCTCCAGGGAGGCCACCCCTTCGGCCTGCTCGAAGCGGGCAGCCAGCAGCAGCTGCTCGATCATGCGGTGCAGCCGCTCGCTCTGGCGGATGCCCATCAGCACCAGCTCGTCGCGCTCGGTCGGGCTCAGCCGCTTGCGCCGGACCCGCAGGATGCCGAACACGCCGACGATCGTGGTCAGCGGGCTGCGCAGCTCATGGGAGACGGTCGAGATCAGGTCGGCCTTCATCCGGTCCGTCTCCTGGAGGCGGCGGACCACCTCGTGCTCCTGCTCGGTGAGGCGGCGCTGGCGCTCGGCGTCCTCCTCCGCGACCGCCTGCTGGGCCTTGGCCCGGATCTCCCCCGCCGAGGCCAGAAAGACGGCGCCGAGGGGGACGACCATGGCGGGGAGCAGCAGCAGGCTGCGCTCGGCGACCACCACCGCGACCGGGGCGAGGGCGAGCACCATGGCCGAGCTGCCCAGCTCCAGACGCAGGTCGTCGCGGCGCAGCCCCTGCAGGACCGGGATGCCCTGGTCGAGGCTGACCACGGTGCTGACCAGCAGGTGGTTGACCAGCATGAAGGCCAGGCCGCCGGCGGCCATGGACGGCAGCGTGGCCGTGGTGATGTGGTAGCCGCCGCCGAGCGCGTCGTAGACAGCCCCGCCGGCGGCCAGCGCCAGCACGTACTGGGCGGCGTTGAACGCCGTCTTGATGATGCCCTTTCGGCGCACCAGGTCGACCGTGACCGAGCCGACGATGAACACCAGCACGGCGACGCCGGTGCCGGCCAGGGGGACCAGCCCGTAGGCGAAGGTGGCGGTGACCGAGAGCTCCTTGACCCGGTTGCGGTCATGGATCGGGATCGAGACCAGCTCGCCGACGACCACGAAGGCGGCGAACACGGCGACCGCCCCGGTGACCTGCTCGACGCGGTCGAGGTCGATCCCGGGCAGGAGGGCGGCCAGCGCAAGGACGCCGGCCGCGCACACGGCGCCGACGTACCATCGCAACCTGGTCGACATCCCCGTGCCCCTCCCCGGCGAGGTGGCGACCGTCCTCCGAACTAGCGTACCCCGAGCTGGTCCGCTCGGGGTACGTACTTATTGACCCTTTTGAACTAGCCCCACCTCACTTGCCGGTGCGACGGCAATCGAATCCACTCCTTTCGTACTGGTGGTTCGACTCTCTCCAGTTCGCGGCAAGGGGCCTTCTGTCCCCATCCCGCCTCTTATACGTGCCGCCGCTCATGAATCACTAATCGGCACAGGACCTACCGGCAGAGCCGTGCGTTCGGTACACGGCGCCCATACCGCCCGACCCGGTGGAAGCCGTAGGATCGCGCCGTGCGCTCCTCCTATCTGGCCATCCTGCGGCTCCCCCACGCCCGCGCGCTGCTGCTCGCCTCGCTCATCGGGCGCCTCTCGTTCGCGACCGGGCCGCTGGGGCTGGTCCTGTTCGTGCAGGACGCGACCGGCTCGTTCGCCCAGGCTGGGGCCGCCTCGGCCGCCATCGCCCTGACCAGCGGGCTGCTCGCCCCGGTCAGGGGCCGGCTGGTCGACCGGTACGGTCAGCGCCGCTGCCTGCCGCCGCTGGCGGTGGTCTTCGCGGCCGCCCTTGCCGGGGTCGTTGCCGCCACCCGGCCGGGCCCGGGCGGGTTCACGGCCACGGTGGGCCTGGCCGCGGCCGCCGGGGCCGCCGCCCCGCCCCTCGGCGCCTCCATGCGGGTGCTGTGGATCTCGCTGGTCGGTCAGGGCCCGCAGCTGCAGACCGCCTACGCCTTGGACGCGGTGCTCGACGAGCTGCTGTTCGTGGCCGGACCGCTGCTGGTCGGCGGGCTGGCCACGGTGCTCGAGCCGGCGGCCGGGCCGCTGGCCGCGGCCGGGCTGGCGCTTGCCGGGACGCTCGGGTTCGTGGCCTCACCGGTGTCGAAGACCTACACCGGCAACCGGACCGCCCCGGCCGACCGGACCGGCTGGGCCGGGGCCATGAGCAGGCCGGGCATCCGGACGCTGGCCCTCTCCCTGGCCGGCGTCGGCGCCGCCATCGGCATCTGGGAGATCGGCCTGGTCGGGGCGGCCAGGCAGGCCGGCTCGGCCGAGGCCGCCGGGCTCCTGCTCGCCGCCTGGGCCGCGGCCAGCGCCGTCGGCGGCCTCTGGTACGGGGGCAGGTCCTGGCGCCGCCCCCCCGGCCAGCGCTACCTCGCCCTGCTCGCCCTGCTCGCCCTGGCCTGCGCGCCGATGGCGGCCACCGCCTCCCCGCTGGCCCTCGGCGCCGTGATCGCACTGGTCGGGCTGGTGCTGGCCCCGCTGGAGAGCTCGGCCTATGTGCTGGCGGCCGAGCTGGCACCGCCCGGGACCCTGACCGAGTCGGGCACCTGGATGACCTCTGCCATCAACGTCACCGGGGCGTTCGGCATCGCCGGGGCCGGCGCCCTGGTCGACCGGGCCGGCGTATCCTTGACCCTGGCCATCGCCTGGGCCTGCACGGCCGTCGGCCTGCTGGTCGCCCTGGCCGGCCGCGACCACCTCGGGGCCGCCCCCTACCGCGGCAAGCACGAGGTGCGCCACGTCGCCACTCGACAACTACGGCGCGAACGGCGCATGCTCTGATATCCCCCGATATCAATTCGGGTATCAGTCGAGGAGTGCACCGATGTCAGAGTTGTCGCGACTGATGCTGAAGGCCCTCCGCTCGCTCCCGCCAGAGGAGCAGGACGCCGTCCTGGAAGCAATGCTGGAGCCCAAGCTGGCCCCCTGGCCCGACCCGGCCGCCGCCCGCCTGCCCTCCCCCGACCCGCTGTCCAGCGGCTCCCTGGTCCACCGCCTCTACGGTCAGGACCCCCGGTTGGAGGTCACCCACCCGCCGCTTGGCCCCGAGACCGGCGGCCCCTGGCAGAGCGTCCCCGTGCGCCTCTCCACCGATCAGCACGAACGCCTCAAGCAGTGGTGCCAGGCCAACGGCTTCACCATGGCCGTGGTCCTCCGCGGCCTGGTCGCCCGGTTCCTCGACGACCAGGCCACCCGCCGCCCCCGGAGCTCCCCGGGTCCCTCGGGCTCTCCGGACCCTTCGGACCCGGGTCCCACGGCCGCCGACGAGGGCGCCGAGCCGTCGGTCGGGTAGCGGGTGGCTGTGGTTCGGCCCTGGTCCCAACCTGCCAGCAATCCCGCGACTCACCCAGAGCTTTCACCTCAGACACAGGCGCAAGGTCAAGACCACGCGGGAGCGCCGCAGGCGGCAGCTGGGGCGGGGATCAGCCGACTATGAAGTTCGCGGTGAGCGAGCCGACCTGGACCTGGTACCCACCTGGCTCGACGGCCGGCCGCCTGGTGCCGTCGATGTCAGCGGGCGTGACGGCGAGCCGGGAGACCGGGAACGAGACCTGGACGGACTTGGACTGGCCGGAGTCCAGGGCGACCCGGGCGAACCCGACCAGCCGCTGCGGCGGCACCACCACGTCGCTCACCGGCTGATGCACGTAGACCGGGACGATGGCGGTCCCGGCCCGGCTGCCGGTGTTGGCGACCGTGAAGGTGGCGGTCACCGTGCCGGTCCGTGACACGGTGCCGTTCACGGACAGGCCGCTGGTCTGGAAGGTGGTGTAGGACAGGCCGAACCCGAACGGGTACAGCGGGTTGTAGGAATGCCCCTGGCCTGAGCCGGTGTCCGGCAGCTGGTCGAAGAACTTCGGCTGGTCGCCGAGCGGCGACGGGCAGTTGCCGCAGAAGTCCCCGCCGGGCGCGTCGGCGTCCGACGGCCAGCTGACCGAGAGCCGGCCGCTGGGGTTGACCTTGCCGAAGATCACATCCGCGACCGCGGTACCGGCCTCGGTGCTGCCCTGGTAGGCCATCAGCAGGCCTGCGGTGGTCTCGCCGGGTCCGAGCCCGATCGGACGGCCGGCGATGACGACCACGATCACCGGCTTGCCGGTCGCCTGCAGCGCGCTGATCAGCGCCTTCTGGCTCGGCGGCAGCGCCGGCGCCGGGTTGTCGCCCAGCCCCTCGGCGTACGCCTTCTCGCCGACCGCGACCACGACCGCGTCCGCAGACGCCGCCGCGGCGACCGCTGAGGCCTGGTCGGGAGCGGAGACCACGTTCGGGTCGGCGGCCTGCAAGCCCTCGAGCACCGTGGTCCCGGGCGGGATCTGGTCCGGCGGCCCCATGCAGCAGACGTGCCCGGCGCCGAACACGCCCTGCCAGCTGACGCTCCAGCCGCCCAGCTGGTTGGTCATCGAGTCGGCGCTCGGCCCGGTCACCACCAGCTTGGCGCTCGGCGACAGCGGCAGCACGTTGTCCTGGTTGCGCAGCAGGGTGATCGACTCGCGGGCGGCCTGCAGCGTGGCGTCACGGCCGGCGGTGACGGCCGCGTTGGCCTTGCTCGGATCCACGTATGGGTGCTCGAACAGGCCGAGCTCGAACTTCAGCCGCAGGATCCGCCGCACCGACTCGTTGACCCGCTGCTGGGAGACCAGGCCCTGCTGCACGTCCCGGATCAGCCCGGCCTGCCAGCCGGCGTAGTCGAACGGGGTCATGGACATGTCGACGCCAGCGTTCACGGCCTTGGCGATGGCGCCCGCGAAGTCCGCGGCGATGTGGTAGTTGTTCGCCAGCGCCGGCACGTCGCCGTAGTCACTGATCACCACGCCCTTGAAGCCGAGCCGGCCACGCAGCTCGTCGGTGAGCAGGAAGTGGGACGCGGTGGCGGGGATGTTGTTGACGGACCCGGAGTTGACCATCACCGTCTTCGCGCCGGCGTCGATTCCGCCGGCGTAGGAGGGCAGGAAGACGTCCTGCAGGTAGCGGATCGGCAGCTGCGCCTCCACCCGGTCATGCCCGTTGATCGACTCGGAGTAGCCGGCGAAGTGCTTGACCGTCGCCGCGGCGCGCAGCGCGCCCTGGCCCTGCAGCCCGCGGACGAACGCGGCGCCCATCGCCGAGGACAGGGCCGGCTGCTCCGCCCAGGTCTCGTAGGTCCGGCCCCACCGGTTGTCCCGGGCCAGGTCCTGGACCGGGGCGAAGTCCCAGGTCCAGCCGGTGGCCTTGAGCGCGTTGGCGGTGACCTCGCCGCCGGTCTGGGCGGCGGCCGGGTCCCAGGTCGCGCCCATTCCGATCGAGTGCGGGAACAGCGGCGCCTGGAACGGGTGGCCGAAGCCGTGCACCGCATCCACGCCGAGGATGACCGGGATGTGCAGCCGGGAGTTCTCGATCGCGTAGTGCTGGATCGTGTTGGCCCAGTCCGCCCAGCCGGCGCCGGTGTTGTCGGCAGGGTTGTCGGTGCCGCCGGCCAGGATCGAGCCGGTGAAGCTCTTGATGAGCACCGCGTTCAGGCAGTTGGGCTGCAGCGGATCGTTGTTGCCGCCGGCGTTGTTGCAGTCGCCGTCGGCCGGGTTGGTGGAGTCGCGCAGCCTGCCGATTACGATCTGGTCCATCTGGCCGACCTTCTCGGCCAGCGTCATCCGGTGCAGCAGGTCCTCCACCCGGGCGGAGATCGGCGCCTTCGGGTCCAGGTAGGTCAGTGTCGGCGTGGCGGCCTGCGGGCCGGCGTTGGCCAAGCCGGATGCGGCCACCAGGCCGACGACACACGCCGCTGCAGCCAGCGAGATCAGCGTCCGGACCGGGCGGCCGGCACGCCGGGCGGAGTTGAGGAACGGGGTGCGGGGCAACCGTGGGAGGGGCATGACACCGTCCACTTCTGTGAGTGCCCCTGGTCGCGGGCGGGCTGGCCGCCGAATCGCCCGGGGCGAACCATCAGCCCCCGGTGGGCTGCCATCGACGCCAGCCCGATGTCACGAGGTGGAGATCGCCCTTCAGCGTCTGCCTCCCTCCCGGGCGCGCGAGTCCGCTGGCGCGCCGAAAGCCTAGGACCGGCAGTTTCTACACGTCAATCCCTAAGTCCTTGATCTCCCTGCGGGAGGTGTCGCTCCGGGGCTGAAAGAAGGCTGGGTGTCCGGCTCCAGCCCCGACCATGCCGGAGCGTCTCATACTCCGCCGGCGTTCGACGCCGGACCAGCAGACCTACGACGTGGTCCTGGATGCGGGTCGTGCTCGCGCAGGGTTCCCTCGCTCGAGGCGCCAGCGTCCCAAGACCGCTGGATCACGAGCTACGGTGTGGGCGCCGTGCTCAGGGTCAGGCGGTGAGCAGCAGGCCGATGCCCAGGGCCAACAACCACAGCGACCAGCCGATATAGGCCAACGGGACCAGGGTGCCGGCGAGCTTCCAGCCGCGCACCTCGAATGGTCCGACGAACTCCAGCGCCCCGAGCACAAACAGCGGCGCCAGCACCAGCCCGACGACCCCGAACAGCGGGTGCAACACGTCGGACTGGATGAGGGCGACGCCGGCCAGGGCGGTCCACAGGCCGGTAAACAGGTAGCCCAGATGTTCACCGACCGCCACCCCCAGGTAGCGATTCAGGGTCTGGAAGGTGATCTCGACCGCATCCCTGGTGGCGGCGGTCGCTGCCGGGTCGGTGGCGGTGCGGGCCAGGTGGGGGACGGCGAATGGCCAGCGGATCAGGCCCAGGAACTGCACCAGCGCGGCCAGTAGCCCGATGGCGGTGGCCAGGGCCAGGACGGTCGGGTCGGCGTCGGCGAGGGTAGCCGACAGCAGCACCACGGCCGGGGCGAGCAGGACCGCGCTCATGGCGAACCCCCACCAGACCAGGACCAGGCGGCTGCCGCCGGCAGCAAACCGCTCCAGTACCTGGCCGGTTGGCTGCCGCAGGATGTCGGGGTAGTCGAAGCTGCGGGCGAGCAGGGTGTACAGGCCGTTGTAGGCGACCGGCAGCACCAGCAGCAGCAGGCCGGTCAGCACCTGGGTGGTCAAGAAGGGTCCTCTCCCGTGCCGGGGTTTGGGAGCCCGCTACACCAACCCCGCCCCTGGCGACGACGCCCGCGACAACCGCTCCAGCTCCGCGCCATCATCCGCACCCACTCCCAGCGCCGCCGCCGGTCGATTCGCCATGCCCATTCCCGAACGCACCCAAGCGTCTCACCACCAGCAACACGGCGCACTAGTTGGGGATTGGATGCCGTCAAGGCGGTGTCGCGTCCTGCCGCGTCGTGGGTCGACGTGTTCGCCGGTGGCTGTGTCACCTACCAGCCAGGACCCGACCTTGGTCCGTCTGCCCCGCTGCTGGACCAGGCCCAGCAGGCGGTGAGCTACCGAACCCGTGATGACCTGCGCCAGGCCCTCCGACGCCACTCTGACGGCCGGCTCCAACTCGACCCCGACGGCGGCACTTAGCACGGCAATCGGCCAAGAACACAGAGCGGCCGATCCCACCTGACCTCATTTCAGGACCTGCTCTTGGGCCGCTGGACCGCAGCCCAGTGGTGATGGCATGTGGCCTCGAGAGCCCCGCCCTCGTTGCTTGCTTAGGTGGATTCTCATGTTCGGGGCCGGTCGCGGTGTGCCGGGCCGCGATTCAGCAAGGCGTGAACGTGACGAGGCTGCTATGTCTGTCAAGTCGACGAGGAGCCTTGGCTGGTTGGGACCAGCGGCGGCGGCGAGCAGGTAGAGCGTAGCCCAGTAGGCTCGGCTCGGTCTCAACGACGGATTGTGGCCAGGACCGGCTCGACGGGTCGGGCTGCAGCAGGCCGGTCCCTCGACGACGACCACTGTGCGGCCGGGGCCAGCCTCGCCGACCTCCTGAGCTCCTCGGACAGGCGAAGCAGGATTGACAGCTATAGCTATTAGCCCTAGCCTATGATAGGCAGCATAGCTAGCGGGGAAGGGTCATGGCGCAACGCGAGGGTGCGGACAAGCCGCCGCCCACGGCTGGCACGTCAACGGGCCTCGACCGTCGCGCACGCCGCCGCCAGCAGACGATCGAGGAGATCCTTCAGGTCGCCATGCAGGTGATGGCCGAAGAGGGCGTCGCCGGCCTGAGCCTGTCGGAGGTGGCCCGGCGCATGGGCATCCAGCCGCCCTCGCTGTACAAGTACTTCCCCTCCAAGCTGGCCCTGTACGACGCCCTCTTCCAGCGAGGGGCCGGCGAGAGCTTGGCCGTTTTCCGAGCCGCCGCCGCCCAGGCCGAGCCGGGCTGGGCGGCGCTGCTGGCCGGGATCCAAGCAGTCACGCGCTTGGCGCTGGACCATCAGGTGGTCGCGCAGCTGCTCACCTGGCGGCCGGTGCCCGGCTTTGTGCCTTCCCCGGAGGCGTATGCCCCCAGCATCGAGTTCGTCGAAGAGGTCCGCCGGCTGCTGCAGGTCGCCGTCGACCGCGGCCAGCTGCATCCCGACGCCGCCTCCGAAGAGGGAGTGGCGCTGCTGTCGGTCCTGGCCACCGGGGTCACCTCCCAGCAACTCGCCAACCAGCCGTCGGCCACCTGGGAGCAAGGGCGCTTCACCCGCCTGACGCCCCGGGTGCTGGAGCTGTTCCGATGCGCCTACCCACCCGGAGAGGGGTGAGCGGTGATGCAGACCACCACCAGCAACAAAAGGACGATCCCACCGATCACGCCCGACCGAGTCGCCGAGGTGGCCACCGCCGAGCTGCAGGCCTCGCTGGTGCTGCTGGAGGGCCTGGACGAGCGCGACTGGGCCCGGCCGACCGACTGCGCCGGCTGGACCGTCCACGACCTGGTGGCGCACATGGTCGGCCAGTACCAGGCGGCGGCCAGCACCCGGGTGTTCCTGCGCCGCCACCGCCGGGCGCACCGGCGCTACCCGAACCTGTCGCGCCTGGACGCCGACAACCGTCAGCAGCTCGACGAGCTCGGCAGCCATTCCGGGCAGCAGCTGGTCGCGATGCTGGCCGCGGTCGGCCCCAAGGCGATCCGCGCCCGCCGGCGGGTGCCCGGCCAGATGCGCCGGCTGCGCATCGGCCGGATGTACCCCGAGGAGCCGCTGGCTGATGACCGGCTCGGCTACGTGCTGGACGTGCTGGGGCTGCGCGACCCGTGGATGCACCGGGTCGACCTGGCCCGCGCCACCGGCCGGCCGCTGGCGCTGGGCGCCCACGACCGCGTGATCGTCGCCCAGGTCGTCGCCGACCTCGGCCGCGCCTGGGAGGGCCCGCCGGTGCTGCTGGAGCTGACCGGGCCGGCCGGTGGCCGCTGGGCGCTCGGCGATGGCAGCCCGGTCGCCACCGTCCGGGCTGATGCCGTCGACTACCTACGGGCCCTGTCCGGCCGCGACGACCATCCCGCCTTGGAGGCCGACGGCGACCAGGCCGCAGCGGCCACGGTCGCTGCCGCCCGCGTCGTCTTCTGAGCCAAGCCAGTCCGCAAGCCGGAGACTGGCACCTTCGCGGTGCATGACTGGTCGACCTGGCCGTCCCGCTATCCTCCTGTGTGTGGCATCAAGCGACGTCCAGGACTGTAGGTGGCTTCGAGTCGAGCTCGGCGTCGAGGAGCAGTGCTCGATAGATGACGTCGGAGTGTCGGCGTTTGGGCGCGGATCGACTCGGCCTTGGTGTCGCTGGCGTCGCTCCTGGCGGTGTCGAGAGGTGGGGTGGCGATGAGCAAAAGGCGTAACGCGGGCGCGGCCGCTGGCGGGGGTGCGATCTACGGTCTGGGGATCTTCGGGGCCTTGGTGTACTTCTGGCAGCAGGCCGACGCGCTCTGGGAATACCTGCTGGCGGTGTTCCAGGGCCTGTTCTGGCCGGCATTCATGGTCTACGAGGTCTTCAAGGCGCTCGGCCGCGGCCGGTGAGTGACCGGATGCTGCACCGGACCGCCGTCGGCCCTGCGCGTGCTGCGCGGAGGCAGGAGGGCCGCAGATGACCAGGAGCGCGCCCGCCGACCTTGGCGCGCGATGACGCTCGTCGTGCTCGTCACCGGCACCAACCGCGGCTCGGCCGGGAGCTCGCCAGGCAACTGGCGCTGCGAGGCGACGACGTCGTCCTCACCGCCCGCGATCTCGGAAAGGCCGAACGGGTCGCCGCCGCGTTGCCAGGCCGGGAACGCGTGCTGGCCAGGCGGCTCGACGTCACCGACCCGGCCAGCGTCGAGCAGGTCGCCACGGACCTCAACAGCCACTGCGGCCGGCTGGACGTCCTGGTCAACAACGCCGCCATCCACTACGACACCTGGCAGCGCGCGACCACCGCCGACCTCCAGGTTGTCAGGTCGCGCTGGAGGTCAATCTGCTGGGCGCCTGGCAGGCCAGCCTCATCCTGCTGCCGCTGCTACGCCTCCACCGGAGCGGTATTCCTGGCCTCCGACAGCGCCGCCTGGCTGACCGGGGTCACCATGGATGTGGCCGGCGGCTACTCATGATCTGAGCACCCGGGGCCCTCGCTTGGCCTTACTCCAGGTAGTCGCCGGTATTGTGGTCGGGAGCCCGTTCGAGACAGAGGAGGAGGCGCGATGGCCGATGCGCGGGAACCGGACACGAGGAGCGAGCCAAGCAAGACCGTCAGCCCGGGCGATGTCCCGGCGGAGCGGCCGGCGGCGCTCAGCCGTCTGGATGTGCTGGTCGGGGAGTGGGAGACAGAGGCCTCGTTCGCGGCCGGGTTCTTCGGCCCCGGCAGTCCCCCGGTGACCGGCCGTGGTCGCACCACGTTCCACTGGCTTGAGGGGGAGTTCTTCCTGATCCAGCGCGCCACCGCGGAGGACCCCGCCGCGCCGAGCGCAATCATGATCATCGGCACGGGCGAAACCCCGGAGACCCTCGAGCAGCACTACTACGACTCGCGCGGTGTGGCTCGCGTCTACCAGATGAGCCTGAACGAGGGTGTCTGGAAGATATGGCGAGAGGCGCCGGGGTTCTGGCAGCGCTACGCCGGCGTGTTCTCCGCCGACGGCAGGACGATCAAGGGCGCCTGGGAGAAGTCGGCGGACGGCTCGGAGTGGAAACACGACTTCGACCTGAATTACATCAAGGTGGACTCTGGAGTGGGTTGACCGGTCGTCGCCCTGATCGAAGGCCCACCCGGCAATGGGGCTCGGATAAGCCGAACACCCGCACGCATCAGCCGTCCTTCCGGTGCTGGGCTGCCGATCAGCCACTTCGGTCTGCTCGTCGCAGGAGCCGTCCCACTGGGCCTGTACCGCGGTCGCTGGCCCGTTCCGTGGACGGCTCCCAGCGGAACCACTTGACCGCGATGAAGGCCCCGAGCACACCCCAGAGCACCAGTGCCCACAGGTCGTTCCAGGCGAAGCCCAACCCTGCTGTGTACGGACTGAAGGTACCGCCAAACGCGCGGACGAGGTGGCGCAGCGGCAGGGCATCTGCCACGTTCAGCAGCCACGTGGGGGCGCCGGTGAGCGGCGAGAACACACCCGAGATGAACACCATGGGCAGGACCACGAGGTTGACGGTCGCAGGTGCGGCGTCCCCGTTCGGCACCACCGTGGTGAGGGCCATCGCCAGCGAGCAGAACGCGATTGCGCCGACGACGAACGTGAGCACCGCCGCCGGGAGCAGCCGGGGATAAAGTTGCATCCCGAACCCGACCACGCCGACGGCGAAGAACACCACCACGGTCGCGGACGTGAGCACCAGCGAGGCGGCGATCCGTGCCGCGATGTAGACGCCGGGTCGCAGCGGGGTGCTCCGGACACGCCGCAGGATGCCGTCGGATCGCTCGTTGGCGACGCCGATGACCAACCCGGTGAGGCACGAGGTGACGATCGCGAAGGCGGCGATGGCCGGGACGAAGTACTGCACATAGGAGACGTAGCCGCCATCGACCCGCAGCGTCTTGGCGTGGTTTGGCGCGATGAACAGCAGCAGCACGAGGAGGGGAAGAAGGATCGTGAAGAAGGCGGACTGGGGATTCCGTCGGAGCTGACGGATCAGCTGCGCGGTCCACAACAGGAACAGCCGAAGATTCGACTGCGGGCCAGCGATCGCCATCATGCTCGTCATCCCTCCTCGGTCTCGTCGGTCAGTTGCAGGTAGACGTCCTCCAGGGTTGGACGGGACACTGTCAGCGCCTCGAGCTCCTCGCCGCGGTCGGCGACCCACGCCAGGAGCGGTGCCAGGTCGCGAGTTGGCGTCTCGGTGTCGAACTGGATCCGGCGCTCGCTCGCGTGGATCACGGCACCCAGCGGCAGAGGCAGCGACGCCAGGTCCACCGTGTCCGGCACCTGGAACGCCACCACGGCCTTCGCCGCCGTGCGCCCGCCGATCGTCCCCGGCGCACCCGCGGCCACGATCCTGCCCCCCGCAATCACCCCTACCCGATCGGCCAGGTGCTGCGCCTCGTCCATGTAGTGGGTGGTCAGCAGGATGGTCTTGCCGAGCGTCCGGAGGCTCTGCACCAGCTCCCACGAGCGGCGTCGGGCCGAAGGGTCGAACCCGGTGGTCGGCTCGTCGAGGAAGAGCAGCTCCGGGTCTCCAGCGATCCCCAGCGCCAGGTCCAGGCGGCGGCGCTGCCCGCCAGAGAGGGACTTGATCAGCTCGTTCCGCTTCTGGGTGAGCCCGACGAGCTCCAGGACCTCCTCCGGGTCGCGGGGATGGGGGTAGGCGGCCGAGTACAGCCGGACGGCCTCCAGCACCTTCATGGTCGGGCTGTGGCCGCCCTCCTGCAGAACCACGCCGATCCGCTCGCGGAACTCCTGCTCACCTGCGGCCGGGTCGAACCCGAGCACGGAGACCCGGCCGGCGTCGCGTTCCCGGTGGCCCTCCAGGATCTCGCAGAGCGTGGTCTTGCCGGCGCCGTTGGGCCCAAGCAGCCCGAACACCTCGCCGCTGGCGATCTCCAGATCGACTCCATCCAGTGCCGTCGTGGCTCCGTAGGCCTTCCGGAGCCCGCGCACGGCCACCGCTGGTCGCGTCGTCACGTCACCGGCCGGCTCCAGGGGGAGCCGGCTATCGGCGCCGGCGCGCTGCGTTGTCGTCACTGGGTCTCCCCCCTGCATGCCATCGAGCATGCGCCCGCGACTCTGGTATGGCATTGCGGCCAGCGGCAATCTCGCCTTCCGGCTGGCTGGAACCCCAGCTGCCTGCGGCAGCGCAACCCAACTTCCGTGCCCCGGCCAAGCAGAGTTCATGATCCGCAGCGCACCGCCTAACGGACCTACACATCTCCTGCTGGCGGTCTGCGGGAACCAGCAACCGGGCAACCGTTACTTGCTGCGGCACCAGTAGCCGCAGCCACCCAACCCGATGACGGTCGTGGAGACCCGCTGCATCCCCCTACCCTACCGCGCACACCACCGGACCCGTCCACGCATCCGACAGCGCCACGCCAACGCTGACCAGCCCTTGGCCGGCCAGCGCAACCGCCACGGGCCGAGGTTGACGACACGAGTGCATCACGGCAGCGCAGCTGCGCATGGCGTCGTCGTTGACGCCGACCGGATCGAGCTGCCGGCAAGCACGGTCGGGCGGATCCATCTGACGACCATCTGGCGCTGAGGTCATTATGGGTGGCTTCCCCACCAGCTGAGACACGGCTGCTGGGGTCGGTTGAGGCCGGCCGCGACGACTCGGGTTGACGGTCTGGGACGAGCCGGGTTGACGGTCTGGGACGAGCCGGGCTCCTCCTGGGGATGACCGCGGGCCTGGAGCTTCGCCTGCCGGCCGACCGCCAAGTGTCGCTCTGGGGCCGACGACGGGCAGCGCCTGGCCGCCTATCGTCGATGGTGTGCCAACGGGCGCCCAAGAGGAGGGCGCCGGATGAAGGAGCGGTCATGAACAG
>DASYSE010000070.1:0-3426 GCA_036003705.1 Actinomycetes bacterium
CGTCGTAGCGCTGGTCCCGGACCCGGGCGTGCCGGTTGCCGATGTACATCTCGTCGTTGAGCAGGGCCAGGTTGTCGGTGCCCATGTCCAGCACCACCGGGATCACCCGGCGCGGGTGCAGCCCGGCCGCGGCGATGTAGAGGGCGAGCTTGCCGATGGCGATCTCGATCCCCCCGACGCCCTGGTCGCCGATGCCGAGGATGCCTTCGGAGTCGGTGGCCACCAGCAAGTCCACGTCCTCGCCGTCCAGGCCGTAGCTGCGCAGCGACTCCTCGACCTCCTCGGGTTGGTTCACCGACAGGAACACCCCGCGCGGGCGGCGGTACTCGTGGCTGTAGCGCTCGATCGCCTGGCCGACTGTGGGGGTGTAGACGATCGGCAGCATCTCCTCCAGGTGGTCGGTGAGCAGCCGGTAGAACAGCACCTCGTTGCGGTCGCGCAGATTGGCCAGGAACACGTGCTTGGCCAGGTCATCCGGCTGGCGCCGGTACTGCGCGTACACCCGCCGCAGTTGACCCTCCAACGTGGACACCCCACTGGGGAGCAGCCCCTGCAGGCCAAGCGCCCGCCGCTCCTTATGGGTGAACGCGGTGCCGCGATTCAGCATCGGGTTGGACAGGACGGAACGGCCGCGGGCCCGGATCCGTACCGGGTACCCTTCGGCCGCGCGGCCCAGTACGTAGGCTGTGTCCAGCATGGCGACATCACCTCTTTCGGGGCAGGTAGAGGTCGGTGATGGTGCCCTCGAAGGCCTCGGCGGCCATGCCGACGGTCTCCGACAGGGTCGGGTGGGGGTGGACGGTGAGGGCGACGTCGGCGGCGTCGGCGCCCATCTCCACGGCCAGGGCGGTCTCGGCGATGAGCTCGCCGGCGTTGGGGCCCACGGCGGCGGCGCCGATCAGGCGGCCGGTGGCCTCGTCGAACAGCAGCTTGGTCATGCCCTCGTCGCGGCCCAGGGACAGCGACCGGCCGCTCGCCAGCCAGGGGAAGGTTCCCTTGCCGTAGGTGACCCCGGCGGCCTTGGCCTCGGTCTCGGTGACGCCGACCCAGGCAACCTCGGGGTCGGTGTAGGCGACCGAGGGGATGCCCCTGACGTCGAAGTAGCTCGGCTTGCCGGCGGCGACCTCGGCCGCGACGTGGCCCTCGTGGACCGCCTTGTGGGCCAGCATGGGCTGGCCGACCACGTCGCCGATGGCGAAGATGTGCGGCTGGTTGGTCCGCTGCTGCTTGTCGACGTCGATGAAGCCGCGCTCGTCGACGGCGACGCCGGCCCGGTCGGCATGGATGGACCGCCCGTTGGGCCGCCGCCCGACCGCCACCAGGACCTGGTCGAAGGTGGCCGTCTCGGGTGCCTTGGCCCCCTCGAAGTGGACCAGCAGCCCGTCGGCCTGGGCGTCCACGCTGGTGAGCTTGGTGGTGAGGTAGATGGCGTCGTAGTGCTTGGAGATCCGCTTGAACAGCGGCGCCACCAGGTCCTTGTCGGCGCCGGGGATGAGCTGGTCCAGCAGCTCGACGATGGTCACGCGGGCGCCCAGCTCGGAGTAGACGGTGGCCATCTCCAGGCCGATGATCCCCCCGCCGACGACCAGCAGCCGCTCCGGGACCCTGGCCAGCTCCAGGGCGCCGGTGGAGTCGATCACCCGCTCGTCCTCGTGCGGGATGAACGGCAGGGTCACCGGCTCCGACCCGCTGGCGATGATGGCCTGCTCGAACCCGACCACGGTCGTTGACCCGTCGTCGGCGGTGACCTCGAGGTGGTTGGGGGACGCGAAGGTGCCGTAGCCGGTGACCACCTTGACCTTGCGCTGCTTGGCCAGGCCGGCCAGGCCGTTGGTGAGGCGGCCGACGACCTTCTCCTTCCAGTCGCGGAGCTTGTCGAGGTCGACGGCCGGCTCGCCGAAGGCAAGCCCGTGCTCGGCCATCTCCTTGGTCTCGGCGATCACCCTGGCCGCGTGCAGCAGGGCCTTGGAGGGGATGCAGCCGACGTTCAGGCAGACCCCGCCCAGGACCGGGGAGCGGTCCACCAGCACCACCGACTTGCCGAGGTCGGCGGCGCGGAAGGCGGCGCTGTAGCCGCCGGGCCCGGCCCCCAGCACCAGCACCCCGGCCTCCACGTCGGCCTGGAGGCCGGCCAGCGCGGCCGCCGGCGCCGGGGCCGCTGGCGCCGAGACCGCCTGGGCGGCGGGCGGCTCCTGGGGGGCGGGCGGCGCGGCCTCCTCCTCGCCGGTCTGGAGCTGGACGATAACGTCGCCCTCGGACACCGTGTCGCCGACCGCGACCCGCAGCCCGGTCACTGTGCCGCCGGCGGGCGCGGGCACGTCCATGGTGGCCTTGTCGGACTCCAGGGTGATGAGCGGGTCCTCGGCGACGATGGTATCGCCGGGGGCGACGTGGACCTCGATCACCGGCACGTCGGCGAAGTCGCCGATGTCGGGCACCTGGACCTCGATCCGCTCGTACACGCCGGCGGGTGAGCCGTAGCCGGCCGGCCCGGGCGACGTCGGGTGGGCGCTCTCGTGCACCCGCTCCTTGGCGGGCCCGCCGGCGCCGGCCGCACCGGCCGCGTCCAGCAGCAGCAGGACGTCGCCCTCCGAGACCTCGTCCCCCACCCCGACGCGGAGCTCGCGGACCGTGCCGGCCTGGGGCGCGGGCACGTCCATGGTCGCCTTGTCGGACTCCAGGGTGACGATCGGGTCGTCGACCGCGACCTGGTCACCGGGGGCGACGTGCACCTCGATGATCGGCACGCCGGCGAAGTCGCCGATGTCGGGCAGACGGATCTCGATCGGCGTGCTCATGGGCAGCTCCTTCCCGGTGTCGTGGGCTCGCCGGCCGGGCGGCAGCTACAGCAGCAGGCGGCGGACGTCCTCGAGATGCTGGCAGAGATACCGGGTGAAGCGGGCGGCCAGCGCGCCGTCGATCACCCGGTGGTCGTAGGACAGCGAGACCGGCAGCATCAGCCGGGGCACGAACGTCTCGCCGTCCCACACCGGCGACATCCTGGAGCGGACCACCCCGAGGATGGCCACCTCGGGGGCGTTGACGATTGGGGTGAAGCTGGTCCCGCCGATGCCGCCCAGGCTGGAGATGGTGAAGCTGCCGCCCGACATGTCGTCGGGGGTGAGCTTGCCGTCGCGGGCCTTCTCGGAGATGGCCCCCAGCTCCTTGCTGAGCTCGGTGATCCCCTTGCTCCCGACGTCGCGGATCACGGGCACGACCAGGCCGCCGGGGGTGTCGACGGCGATGCCGATGTGGTGGTACCGCTTTAGGATCAGGCTGTCCTTCTCCGGGGACAGGGAGCTGTTGACCTCGGGGAACTGGCGCAGGGCGGAGACCGCCGCCTTCATCAGGAAGGCGAGCAGCGTGACCCGGTAGCCCTCGGCCTTGGCGGCGGTGTCCAGCTCGCGCCGGTAGGCGTCCAGCTCG
>DASYSE010000071.1:0-46695 GCA_036003705.1 Actinomycetes bacterium
CTCCTCCAGGTCCGGGTGGCGGTCCAGGGCCGAATCGTCCAGGGAGACCTTGCCGTCCAGGGCGATCACCTGGCCGTCGCCGGTCAGCACCAGCGGGTTGACCTCGACCAGCATGCAGTCGGCAGCCAGGAACACGTCGTACAGCTTGGCCAGCAGCAGCGCCGCGCCCTTGCGGGCCCGCTGGTCGAACCCCGCACCATAGACCAGCTGGTTGACGTGGTAGCCGCGCAGCCCGACCAGCGGGTTGATCTGCACCTTGACGATCGCGTCCGGGTTCTCCTCGGCGACCTGCTCGATCTCGACACCGCCCTCGGCGGAGGCCATGGCCAGGAAGCCCTTGCTGGCCCGGTCGTGGAGGATGGCCACGTAGTACTCGGCGGCGATCTCGGAGGCCTGCTCGACCAGCACCCGCCGGACGGTGTGGCCGCGGATGTCCATGCCGAGGATCCGCTCGGCCTGCTGGCGGGCCTCGGCCGGGTCCTTGGCCAGCTGGATGCCGCCGGCCTTGCCGCGGCCGCCGATCTGCACCTGGGCCTTGACCACCACCGTGCCGCCAACCTCGGCGGCGGCCGCCTCGGCCTCCTCGGGCGACCACGCGACCTTGCCGCGCGGCACGGCCACCCCGTGCTGGGCGAACAGCTCCTTCGCCTGATGCTCGAACAGGTCCATGGTCAGCCCTTTCAGGCAGCCTGGTCGATGGCGTTCCGCAGCCACTCGACGATCGTCTGGGTCCGGGTGCCCGGGGTGAAGATCTCGGCGACACCCAGCTCCTTGAGCAGGACGATGTCCTCGCGAGGGATGATGCCGCCGCCGAACACCAGCACGTCGTCGGCGCCGCGCTCATGCAAGAGCTCCACCACGCGGGGGAACAGGGTCATGTGGGCTCCCGAGTGGATCGAGAGCCCGACCGCGTCGGCGTCCTCCTGGACGACGGCGGCCACGATCTGCTCCGGGGTCTGGTGCAGCCCGGTGTAGATGACCTCCATCCCGGCGTCCCGTAATGCCCTGGCCACGACCTTGGCTCCCCGGTCGTGCCCGTCCAGCCCTGGCTTCGCCACCACGACCCGGATGCGTCCCTGCGCCACGGTGACCTCTGCCCCTTTCGCCTTCGCCTCGCGCCCAGCCGCATTGCCGGGCCGCACCTGGGAAGATACTACCCGGCCATCGAGCCGCCCCAACGCCCGAAACCCCCCGGAGGACGACCACCCCGTGCACGCCGGCGACCCCACGCCTCCGCGACCCGGCCGCGACCCCGGCGGCCGGGTCGCCTACCTGCCGCCCCGGGCGGCCAGGGCGCGCAAGCTGATCCTGCGCAGCCAGCTCGGCCGCGGCTGGATCATGGCGTCGGCACTGTTCGGGATCGTGATCCTGGCCGCCGGCGTCCTGTTTCTGGCACGGGCCGGCCGGCCCGGCCCGCCCTGGGTCCGGGTCGCGCGGCTGTCGGCGCTGCCCGCCGGCGCGGTCACCGAGGTGCGGGTGCCCGCCGGGCAGGTCGTGGTCGTCGACCGGCGGGGCGGCGAGCTGCGGGCCTTGCTGGCCCCGGACGGCGCCTGCCCGGTGGAGGCCGCCGCCGGCGGCGGCTTCGCGCGCCCCTGCGCCGGGCACCGCTGGGACGCGACCGGCGCCCCCGCCGGCGACCGCCACCGGCGGGCACCCCCGCCACTGCGCCAGGTCCCGGCCTCGTTCGCCGGCGGCGACCTCTACATCGATCCTCGCTGACCCCGGCCGTTCCGGGTGGGACTAGTTCGATCAGGCCCCGCACTTCCGCCTTCAAGGTGGGTGCTGCGTCCGTCGGAGCCGACCGATACCTCAAATGTGACCACTCTCCGTGGTAACGAGAGGTCAGGGAGGTGACAATGATCGCTCGGGTGCTGTGCGCAACGACCGGGTCGGAGCAGGCGGCCATGACGATGGCCGTACTCTGGGGCGAGCAGGTGGGACGGTTCGAGCGGGCCGCGCCCGGCTTCCAGGGGGCGGTGCTGCTCCGGGAGGGGGCAAATCTCCTGGCCGTCTCCTGCTGGGACGGTCAGCGGGCGGCCGAAGCGGCGCTGGAGCCGCTGCTGGATCGGGTGGCCAGCTCCGATCTCGACGACCTGCTGGCCAAACCCCTGTCCTGCCGCTTCAGGAGGCTGTGACGGTGAGGGCCCTGGCCGACCTCGGCCAGGGCGCCAGAGGACGGATCGTCGAGCTGCGCCTGCCGCCAGGGCGGCGGACGGTCCCCGGGTCGCCGCTGCAGCCGGGCGCCGTGGTCTACGTCGCCGAAGCCACCGGCGGCCGCTGGCTGCACGTGCGGATCGACTACCGCGAGTACTCGATCCCCCTCGGCGTGGCCGAGGGGGTCCTGATCGAGGTGTCCGAACGGCCGCAGCCGCCGACGGCCAGGGACGCCTACGCGGTGCTGTTGTCGCGCCTCGACCGGCGCAGCTGGCGGGTCCGGGTGATCGACCGGGCCAGCGGCGTGGTCGCCCGCAGCGAGTGGTTCGAGGAGGAGCCGACCGCACGCCGCCGGTTCCAGGAGCTGGCCGGCGACGCCGACACCCTGGACCCCACCGCCTTCCGGTCCCGCTACCGGCTGCCCTGACCCCGGTGGTGCATGGTCTCGCCGTGGCTGTCGTGCTCGTCGACCCCGGCCGGGTCCAGGTGCAGGTCCACCGCCGCCACCCCCGGCAGGGCGTGGAAGACGGCGTGGCGTGCCTGCTCGCCGAGCTCGTGGGCGGCGCGCAACGGCAGGGCGGGGTCGACCTCGACGTGGACCAGGACGTGCAGGGAGCGGCCCACCCAGCGGGCCCTGACCCCATGCACGGCCTCGACACCCGGGACCGACGCCGCCGCCCGCTCGATCTCGTCGATCACCCCGGGGTCGACCCGGTCGAGCAGCCGGGCCAGCACGTCGCGGGTGGTCCCGACCAGCACCCACACGATCACGGCCGAGAGCAGCAGGCCGGCCAGTGGGTCGGCGGCCGGCCAGCCCGCCCATGCCCCGGCGATCCCGGCCGCGGCGGCCAGGCTGGCCAGCCCGTCGACCCGCGAGTGGCGGCCGTCCGCCTCCAACGGGACCGAGTTGATGCGCCGGCCCACCTCCAGCTTGTAGCGGGCCACGGCCTCGTTGCCGGCCACGCCGACCACGGCCGCGGCCAGCGCCCAGCCGGGGTTGCGCAGGCCGGCGGGGTCCCCGGTCAACCTGGCCACCGACTCCCAGGCGGCGACCACCGCCGAGGCGGCGATGGCCAGGACCACCAGCACGCCGGCGACGTCCTCGGCCCTGGCGAACCCGAAGGTGTAGCCGCGGTCGGGCTGGCGCCGGCCGACCATGAAGGCGACCAACAGGGTGGCGGTGGTGAACACGTCGCCCAGGTTGTGCAGGCCGTCGGCGAGCAGGGCGACCGAGCCGCTGGCGGCCACGAAGCCGAACTCGACCGCGGCGGTCAGCCCGAGGCCGATGGCCGAGAGCCGCACCGCCCGGAGGCCCTCGTCCTCCCCGGCCGGGGAGCCGGCGAGGGGGACCGCGGCATGGGCGTGACTGTGGCCGTGACCCTGACCGTGGCTGCCGCCCACCGCTCCCTCCATGCCTGCAGGCCCGCCGGGGGGCCGGACATGCAGCGGGCCCTTGGCGCCGACCGGGTGGGATCGGCGGCGCCAGGGCCCGACTGCCAGTGGCCGCGCACACCCGAAAGGGCGGGGCCACCGCTGCAAGGGTAAGCCGGCGCAGCCCTGGATGCCAGTCCCCAGTCTGGAGAAAATGGCATCCGGGCCAACGGTGGCCTGGCAGGCGACCTGGAGGTGTGCTGAATGGAAGCTCGTGCCGACCGCGAAGCCCCCGACCGCAACCTGGCCCTCGAGCTCGTCCGGGTCACCGAGGCGGCCGCCATGGCCGCGGCCCGCAAGATGGGCTTCGGCGACAAGGAGGCGGTCGACCAGGCGGCCGTGGACGCCATGCGCCACGTGCTCGGCTCGGTCTCGATGACCGGGGTGGTGGTGATCGGCGAGGGCGAGAAGGACAACGCCCCCATGCTGTACAACGGCGAGGAGATCGGCGACGGCACCCCGCCCGAGGTCGACATCGCCGTCGACCCGGTCGACGGGACCACCCTCACCGCCAAGAGCATGCCCAACGCGATCTCGGTGGTCGCCCTGTCGGACCGCGGCACCATGTTCGACCCCGGGCCGTGCGTCTACATGGAGAAGCTGGTCGTCGGGCCGGAGGCGGCCGACGCGGTCGACTTCGAGGCGCCGCTGGCCCTGAACCTCCGGCTGGTCGCCAAGGCCAAGGGCACCCAGGTGGCCGACCTGACCGTCTGCATCCTCGACCGCCCCCGCCACCAGGACCTGGTCGGGCAGATCCGCCGGGCCGGGGCCCGCGTCAAGCTGATCACCGACGGCGACGTCGCCGGGGCCATCATGGCCGCCAGGGAGGGAACCGGTGTCGACCTGCTGGTCGGGATCGGCGGCACACCCGAGGCGGTGCTCGCCGCCTGCGCCCTCAAGTGCCTGGACGCGGCCATGTACGGCCGCCTGTGGCCGCGCAACGACCAGGAGCGCCAGGCCGCCGTCGACCTGGGCTACGACCTCGACAAGGTCCTCAGCATCGACGACCTGGTCCGGGGCGACAACGTGTTCTTCGCGGCCACCGGCGTGACCGACGGCGAGCTGCTGCGCGGGGTCCGCTTCGACCGCAGCGGCGCCCGCACCCAGTCGCTGTCGATGCGCTCCAAGTCCGGCACCTCACGCCAGATCGACGCCCGCCACCAGCTCGCCAAGCTGAGCCGCTACGCCAGCATCGACTACGGGTAGAGCGCCGGCCTGGTCCCGGTCACCCAGAGGGCCTGGTTGTCGAGGCGGACCCGGCCGCCGCCATGTGGACGGCGTGTCCGGTACTGGGCGGGAGGTCGGCGCCGTCGCGTAGGCTTCGGGCACACGGTCGCCGATGCTGGCGGCCGCCGCCGAGCAAGGAGGCCTTGTCGCATGAGCCAGATCGATGCCTCGGACTACTCGTCGCTGAGCGCCGCCGTCGAGCAGAGGTCCAACGAGGAGCTGGTCAACGCCATCCAGCAGCTGGACGGCGGCGTCGACGGGGTCCTGGAGAAGGTCTTCGCCGGCATGGCCGAGTCCTTCAGCCCGGACAAGGCGGCCGGCCAACAGGCCACCGTGCAGTACGAGATCAGCTCGCCCGAGGGCGCCCACGAGTACGCCATGCGCATCGCCGACGGGCGCTGCGAGATCGCCAAGGGAAGGGTGGAGAGCCCGCGGGTCACCATCCGCATCGGCCTGGCCGACTTCCTGCGCCTGATCACCGGCAAGGCCAACGGCATGCAGCTGTTCATGACCGGCAAGCTCAAGGTGTCCGGCGACCTGTTCTTCGCCCAGACCTACCAGAGCTGGTTCGACCGGCCGCAGGCCTAGCGGGTCTGACCCCACTCCAGCTCGACCACCACGGCCCGGTGGTCGGAGGCGGGGCCACCGAGGATGCTGGCGCCGCGGCGGCGCACGGCGGCAGCCGCGCCGGCGGCCAGCACGTGGTCGAGCTGGACCAGCGGGGCGTGGGAACCAGGCGGGCGGTTCCGGAAGGTGCCCCCGCGGGCCAGCGGCCGCCACCCGGGCCGCGACAGCAGCCGCACGGCCGGCCACCACAGGTTGAGGTCGCCGAGCAGCAGGCGGGGCCCGCCCAGGTCGTCCAGGTGGCGCTGGAGGGCCCGGAGCTGACCGAGGTTGCAGCCGGGCACGAAGCTCAGGTGGGTGCCGGCGACGGTCAGCCGCCTGCCGCCGTCGGCCAGCCCGGCGACCAGGGCGACGCGCGGCTCGTCCCGGCCGCACTGGGGCAGCGGCACGGTCTCCACCTGGTCGAGCGGCGGGCGCGACAGCAGCGCGATCCCGTAGGCGGTACCGCCGGGGTCGGGTTCCCCCGGCGCCGGCGCCCGCCAGCCCTCGGGGCTGCCAGGGGTGCCGAGCAGGGCCGGGGCGTAGCGCCACTCCATGCCGAGCGCCCCGGCGAGCAGGCGGGCCTGGTCGGTCCGGTGGCTGCGGGGCTGGTCGCGGTCGACCTCCTGGAGCACCACCAGGTCGGCCTCCAGGCGGCGCAGGGTGGCCAGGGTGAGGTCCAGGTCGACCTTGGCCCCGTCCCAGGTCCGGCCGGCGAAGATGTTCCAGGTGGCCACCCGCAGGATCCGGGTCACGAGGCTCCCCGCGGGCCGATGTCCAACGACGGCCCGGCCGGCAGCACCCCGTCGGCCATCGCTCGGCCTCCGCTCAGGACCCGCCGGCCAGGCGATGGTCGTAGAGCGGCTCCAGGCGGGGCTGGCCGTCGCCGCCCGCGGGGGTGACGGCCCGCTCGACCCGCAGCACGGCCGAGCGGCCATCCAGCTCGAGCTCGCCCAGGTGGTTGTCGAATCTCGGCCCCTCGACCACCCGCCAATCGATCGCCTCCGGCTCCACCCCGGCCCTGCGGGCCAGCCACCTGGTCACCGACCGGGCCGGACGGCGGAACGCCCGCCGGTGGGCGGCCCGCTGGCTCGGCGGCAGCGGGTTGCGCAGCGGCGAGCAGACCGCCTGCCAGGCCGGGCTGTGAGCATCCTGGATGCCGGGGAAGGAGAGCTCGGCCAGGTAGGTGTGGTGGACGTCGCCGGAGAGCACCACCACCGAGCCCGGGGCCACGCCCCGGTGGCCGGCAGAGACGGCCTCGATCAGCGCGGCCAGCCGGTCGAAGGAGTCGTTGAAGGCGGCCCAGTGCTCCAGGTCGATCGCCTGCCTGATCGCCTCGCCGGCCTTGGCCGCGACCCCGCCCCAGGCCCCGCCGGTGACGGCCTCGTTCCAGGCCTCCAGGTCGTGGGCCGCCGGCGCCAGGGCGAACGGCAGCGAGCTGGCCAGCAACAGGTGGTCGAAGTCGCCGGCGGCCTGCTCCTCGATCCAGGCCCACTCGTCGTCGTCGACCATCTTCCGGCGCGCCCCCTCCAGCACCCGCCCGCAGCGCGAGTCGATCACCACCAGGCGGGTCCGGCCGAAGTCGCGACGGTAGCTCCAGCGGCTTCCCTCGATCTCCCGGTCGGCGCGGAAGGCGAACTCGCGCAGCACCCGGGTGGCGTCGCCGGCCGTCCGCACCTTGGGCCAGACCGGGTCGTCCTCCAGGTCGTCTGGGGCGAGGTTGCCGAGATGCTGGTACAGCCAGTAGGAGGCAAGGCCGCTGGTGATCCGCTCCTCCCACCACGGCTGGCGGCGCATGTGCTCCACCCAGGCGGCCGAGGTGTTCCAGTCGTCGCTGATGTCGTGGTCGTCGAAGATCATGGCGCTGGGCACGGTCGACAGCAGCCAGCGCAGCACCGGGTCGCCCCATGCCTCCCAGTACAGGCGCGTGTACTCCTCGAAGTCGGCCACCTCGAGGCCCGGCGGCCGCTGGACGTCCCGGCGCGAGCGGATGAACTCCTGCACCCGCGGCGAGGCGTCGTCGGCATAGATCTGGTCGCCGAGCAGCATCAGGAGGTTCGGCCAGGTGTCAGGGTCGGTGTCGCGCAGGCGCAGCGCCAACGCGTACAGCGCGTCGGCCCCCTTGCCCCGCTTGCGGTCGGCGGCCGGCGGCAGCGTCCATGGCGGCTCGTGGGGGGCCGCGACCCGGCAGGAGCCGAACGCCACCCGCAGCGGCCCGTTCCCGCCAAGGGTGCGGATGGTGCTCGGTGGGAACTCCGAACCTGGCTCGGGCCAGGCCTGCTCGCCGTCCAGGCTGACCGTGTACCGGTGGCTGCGACCCGCCTCCAGGCCGTCGATCAGGACCAGCGCGTAGTGGTGGCGCTCGACCTGGAAGGTGGGGGCGCGGCCGTGTGCCCGCCTGGCGGAGGGCGAGGCCGGACCGCCTGGCGGGTGGCCGACCACCTCGACCTCGGCGGCGGCGTCGGTCTCGACCCAGACGGTCGCCTGGGTCTCCCCCACATAGCGCAGCAGCGGACCAAGGACGAGCTTCGGCATCCCCAGATGCTACGCCCGCCCGGCGGCCGGCCGAGGTCACCGCCGCGCTGGATGCCCGGCTCGACCACCAGCCGGGCCGAGAGCAGCTCCTGCACGATGCTGGACACCGACGACTTGGTCAGGGACCATCTCGCTGCGGATTGGTTTTCGCCGGGAGTTGGCACATGGATGAACCGCGTCCGACCAGGGCCGACAAGTTCAGCTTCGGCCTGTGGACAGTCGGCTGGCAGGCCAGGGACCCGTTCGGCGACGCCACCAGGCCCCCCCTCGACCCGGTGGAGGCGGTCCACCGCCTGGCCGAGCTCGGCGCCTTCGGCGTCACCTTCCACGACGACGACATGATCCCGTTCGGCGCCGACGGCGAGGAGCGGGAGCGGCACATCAAGCGGTTCCGGGAGGCCCTGGAGGCGACCGGGCTGGTGGTGCCGATGGCCACCACCAACACCTTCACCCACCCGGTGTTCAGGGACGGGGCGTTCACCGCCAACGACCGCGACGTGCGCCGGTACGCGCTGCGCAAGATCATGCGCAACCTCGACCTGGCCGCCGAGCTGGGGGCCCAGACCTACGTGTTCTGGGGCGGGCGCGAAGGTGCCGAGACCGACGCCGCCAAGGACGTCCGGGTCGCCCTCGACCGCTACAAGGAAGGCCTGGACCTGCTCTGCCAGTACGTCGTCGACCGGGGCTACGACCTTCGGTTCGCGATCGAGCCCAAGCCCAACGAGCCCCGCGGCGACATCCTGCTCCCCACCGTCGGCCACGCCCTGGCGTTCATCGGGTCGCTGGAGCACGCCGACATGGTGGGGCTCAACCCCGAGGTCGGGCACGAGCAGATGGCCGGGCTCAACTTCGTCCACGGGATCGCGCAGGCGCTGTGGCACGGCAAGCTGTTCCACATCGACCTCAACGGCCAGCACGGCGCCAAGTACGACCAGGACCTGGTCTTCGGCCATGGCGACGTCAAGAGCGCGTTCTTCCTGGTCGACCTGCTCGAGCACGGCGGCTACCAAGGCCCGCGGCACTTCGACTACAAGCCGATGCGCACCGAGGACCCCGCCGACGTGTGGGTCAGCGCGGCCGCCAACATGCGCACCTATCTGCTGCTCAGGCAGCGCGCGGCCGCGTTCCGGGCCGATCCGGAGGTACAGCGGGCGATGGTCGCGGCCAGGCTGCCCGAGCTGGCCAGGCCCACCCTTGCCGAGGGCGAGACCTGGTCGGCGCTGCTCGGTGACCGCAGCGCCTTCGAGGACTTCGACGTCCAGGCGGCCGGCGAACGTGGCATGCACTACGCCGCGCTCGACCAGCTGGCGATCGAGCACCTGCTGGGGGCTCGCTCTTGACCCTGGTCGCCGGAGTCGACTCCTCCACCCAGGCGTGCAAGGTGGTGGTCCGCGACGCCGACACCGGCGAGCTCCGGCGCGAGGGCCGGGCCCCCCATCCCGACGGGACCGAGGTCGACCCGGCCGCCTGGTGGCAGGCCCTGCGGGCCGCCATCGACGCCGCCGGCGGGCTGGACGACGTCGCCGCGGTCGGCGTCGGCGCCCAGCAGCACGGCATGGTCTGCCTTGACGAGGCCGGCGCGGTGGTGCGCCCGGCCCTGCTCTGGAACGACACCCGCTCGGCCGCGGCCGCCGCCGACCTGGTCGAGGAGGCCGGCGGGCCGGGGGTGTGGGCCCAGGCGGTCGGCTCGGTGCCGGTGGCCTCGTTCACCGTGACCAAGCTGCGCTGGCTGGCCGACCACGAGCCGGCGGCGGCGGCCAGGGTCGCCGCCGTCTGCCTGCCCCACGACTGGCTGACCTGGCGGCTGTCGGGGGCCACGCTGCCGGAGGCGCTGACCACCGACCGGGGCGATGCCAGCGGCACCGGGTACTGGTCGCCGGCCGCCGGGTGCTACCGCCCCGACCTGCTCCGGCTCGCCCTCGGCCGCGAGGTGCTGCTGCCCACCGTGCTCGGCCCGGCCGCCGCCGGCGAGGCGGCCGGCGGCGCGGTGCTCGCCCCAGGGACCGGCGACAACATGGCCGCCGCGCTCGGCCTCGGCGCCCGGCCCGGGGACGTCGTCGTGTCGGTCGGCACGTCCGGCACCGTGTTCGCCGTCTCCGAGTCGGCCGCCGCCGACCCCTCGGGCACGGTGGCCGGGTTCGCCGACGCCACCGGCCGGTTCCTGCCGCTGGTCTGCACCCTCAACGCCGCCCGGGTGCTCGACGCCGCGGCCCGGATGCTCCGGGTCGACCACCGAACGCTGTCCGAGCTGGCCCTGAGCGCGCCGCCTGGTGCCGGCGGGCTCGCCCTGGTCCCTTACCTCGAGGGCGAGCGCACCCCCAACCGCCCGGACGCCAGCGGGGCGCTGCACGGCATGCGCCTGACCAACTCCACCCCGGCCTGCCTCGCCCGGGCGGCGATCGAAGGGCTGCTGTGCGGCCTGGCCGACGGCCTGGACGCGCTGCTGGCCGAGGGCGTCCAGGTCGAGCGGGTGCTCCTCATCGGCGGCGGGGCCCGCTCGGAGGGGCTGCGCCGGATCGCCCCGGCCGTGCTCGGCCACCCGGTGGTCGTCCCAGCGCCATCCGAGTATGTCGCCGACGGGGCCGCCCGGCAGGCCGCCTGGGCCCTGATGGGTCGTGGTCAACCCCCCGACTGGGACCAGGCCGGCGCCAGCACCCACCAGGCGGACCCGACCCCGGCCGTCCGCCGGCGGTACGCGGCCTGCCGCAACCTCATCTTCGGAGCAGAGCGAGACATCCAGGCAGGCGCTCCGGATATTATTGCTGCCGACCGCACCGACGACGCGGTCGAAGGAGTGGCGCGGACGTGACCACGCGGTGGCGGGCCCCTCCCGGCTGTCCTGTGGTGGGAACCTCAACGGAAAGGACAGGTCCATGCGTAGACGGTTGTTCAGCCTGATCGCCGCGGTGGCGGCGTTCACGCTCATCCTGGCCGCCTGTGGCGGCGGTGACGACGGCGGCGGCACGGCCACCGGCGGCGGCGGCAAGACACCCAAGGTCGGGGTCATCCTGCCCGACACCAAGTCGTCGGACCGCTGGGAGAATAATGACAAGCCGCTCCTGGAGGCGGCCTTCAAGGCCGCCGGCGTCCAGTACGACATCCAGAACGCCCAGGGCGACAAGACCCAGTTCCAGACGATCGCCGACCAGATGATCACCGGTGGCGCGAACGTGCTGGTGATCGTCAACCTGGATTCCGGCACCGGCAAGGCCGTGCTCGACAAGGCCAAGTCGCAGGGCGTGGCCACCATCGACTACGACCGGCTGACCCTCAACGGCGGCGCCCAGTACTACGTGTCGTTCGACAACGTGGCCGTCGGCACCCTGCAGGGCGAGGGCCTGGCCAAGTGCCTGGAGGCCAAGGGCAAGAAGACGGGCAACATCGTCTACCTCAACGGCTCGCCCACCGACAACAACGCCACCTTGTTCAAGCAGGGCTACGACGGCGTGCTGTCCAAGATGACCCAGTACAAGAAGGTCGCCGACCAGTCGGTGCCCAACTGGGACAACCAGCAGGGCGGCACCATCTTCGAGCAGATGTACACCAAGGCCAACGGGAAGATCGACGGCGTCCTGGCCGCCAACGACGGCCTGGGCAACGCGGCCATCGCCATCCTCAAGAAGAACAACGCCAATGGCGAGGTCCCGGTGACCGGCCAGGACGCGACCGTCCAGGGCCTGCAGAACATCCTCGCCGGCGACCAGTGCATGACGGTCTACAAGGCGATCAAGAAGGAGGCCGACGCGGCCGCCGCGCTGGCCGTCGGGCTGGCCAAGGGCGAGCAGCAGACCGCCCCTGACACCCTCAAGGACCCCGAGAGCGGCGCCGACGTCCCCTCGGTCCTGCTGGAGCCGGTAGCCATCACCAAGGACAACGTCAACGACGTGGTGGCCGACGGCTATGTGACCAAGGACGAGCTGTGCAAGGGCCCGTTCGCGGCCAAGTGCACGGAGGCAGGCGTCCAGTAGGTAGCGGCGTACCTCGTCCCGGGCGTGTCCAGCCGCGGCTGCGCGCCCGGGACGGGCCGACCAGCGAGGAGGCGCGTGTGACCGCGAACGCGACCCAGAACGGAGCCCCGATCCTCCAGCTTCGGGGCATCAACAAGAGCTTCGGGCCGGTGCACGTCCTCAAGCAGGTGAACTTCGCCGCCTACCCCGGCCAGGTCACCGCCCTGGTTGGCGACAACGGCGCCGGCAAGTCGACGCTGATCAAGTGCGTCGGCGGGATCCACCCGTTCGACTCGGGCGAGTTCCTGTTCGAGGGCAAGCAGGTCACCGTGCACGGCCCACGGGACGCCTCGGCCCTCGGGATCGAGATCGTCTACCAGGACCTCGCCTTGTGCGACAACCTCGACGTCGTCCAGAACATGTTCCTGGGTCGAGAGCAGCAAAACGGCTTCGTGCTCGACGAGGACGCGATGGAGGGCAAGGCGGCCAAGACGCTCAAGTCCCTGTCGGTGCGGACGCTCAGGTCGACCCGTCAGCTGGTGGCCAGCCTGTCCGGCGGCCAGCGCCAGACGGTCGCCATCGCCAAGGCGGTGCTCTGGAACAGCAAGCTGGTCATCCTCGACGAGCCGACGGCGGCGCTGGGGGTGGCCCAGACCCAGCAGGTGCTCGACCTGGTCCGCCGGCTGGCCGATCAGGGCCTGGCGGTGGTGCTCATCTCCCACAACCTGGTCGACGTCTTCGAGGTCGCCGACCGCATCGCCGCCCTGTACCTCGGCCAGCTCGCCGCCGAGGTCAAGACCAAGGACGTCCGCCAGCCGCAGGTGGTCGAGCTGATCACCACCGGCCGGACCGAGGGCGTCGAGTCCGAGCTGCCCACCAGCGTCGACGAAGGAGTCACCGCATGAGCGCCCCGGTCGTGGACGTTCCCGAGAGCCCCGCGGAGCTGACCCGCTCGCCGTCGCTCGGCCAGTACTTCCGCGACTACCTCGACCGGGTGCGCGGGGGCGACATCGGCTCGCTGCCGGCGATCTTCGGGCTGGTCGTGCTGGTGATCGTCTTCTCGGTCATGCGGCCGGTGTTCTTCAGCGCCGGCAACTTCGCCAACCTGCTCACCCAGGGCGCCCCCATCACGGTGATCGCCATGGGCCTGGTGTTCGTCCTGCTGCTGGGCGAGATCGACCTGTCGGCCGGGTTCGCCAGCGGCGTCTGCGCCGCCGTGCTGGCCACGCTGCTCACCGACTGGGGCTGGTCGTGGCCGCTGGCGGTCGCCGTCGCCCTGCTGACCGGCCTGCTGATCGGGACGGTCCTGGGCACGCTGGTGGCGCGGGTCGGGATCCCCTCCTTCGTGGTCACCCTGGCGGCGTTCCTGGCCTTCCAGGGGACGGTGCTGCTGATCATCGGCGAGGGCGGCAACGTGCCCATCCGCGACGACACGATCCTGGCCATCGAGAACAAGAACCTCCCGCCGCTGTGGGGCTGGATCCTCTGGGCGGTGTCGATCGGGACCTTCGCCGCGGTCGTGCTCATGCGCGCCCAGCGGCGCCGGGCCAGGGGGCTGAGCGCCGAGCCCCTGGCCGTGGCGGCCGTGAAGGTCGGCGGGCTGGCGCTCATCACCGGCATCGCGGTCTACGTGCTCAACCAGGAGCGCAGCCGCAACGCCCTGGTCGTCTCCCTCAAGGGCGTGCCCTGGGTGGTGCCAATCATCCTCGCCCTGTTGGTGCTCCTGACCTTCGTGCTGATGCGCACCGCCTACGGCCGGCACGTCTATGCCGTCGGCGGCAACGCCGAGGCGGCCAGGCGCGCCGGCATCAAGGTCCCCAACATCCGCACCTCGGTGTTCATGATCTGCTCGACCATGGCCGCCATCGGCGGCATCATCGCCGCCTCGCGGGCCAACTCCGTCGACCCCAACGCCGGCGGCAGCACCACGCTGCTGTACGCGGTCGGGGCGGCGGTGATCGGCGGCACCAGCCTGTTCGGCGGCAAGGGCAAGGTGCGCGACGCCATCCTCGGCGGCGCCGTCCTCGCCGTGATCGACAACGGCATGGGCCTGCTCGGCTCCAGCGCCGGCATCAAGTACATCGTCACCGGCCTGGTGCTGCTGCTCGCGGCCAGCGTCGACGCGCTGTCGCGCAAGCGGGCGCACGCCACCGGCCGCGCCTAGCGAGAGAGGAAGGGGTGGGGCGGTCCTCCAGTTGCCGCGGCAGCGGGCGGGCCGCCACACTCTGGGCATGGCGACCACGATGGTGTTCCTGGTCAGGCACGCCAAAGCGGCCAACCGGTACGACTGGACCGGCGGGGACCGCGACCGGCCACTGGAGGACAAGGGCCGGGCACAGGCCAACCGCCTGGCGGCCGCCCTGCTCCGCGAGCGGCCGGTGCTGGTGGCGGCCAGCCCGTGGCTGCGCTGCCGGCAGACCGCCTCGCCGCTCGCCACCGTCATGGGGCTGCAGGTCGAGCTCGACGACCGGCTCGGCTACGACGCGCCCGACGTCGCCGGCTGGGTCAGGGCGGCCGCCCGTGGCCACCCGGGGCAGGCGGTGGTCGGGGTCAGCCACGGCGACCTGATCCCCCTGTACCTGCTCCAGACCGGCGTGCTCAGCGGCTTTCCCGACTTCCGCACCGGCTCGCTGTTCCGCCTGGAGGTCAGCCGGGGGCGGGTCGGAGAGGTGGAGCTGATCGACCGCAAGGAGCTGAAGCGGCAGGTCAAGGACTCCTGAGGAATGCCGAGGCGACGCCCGGCGGCCGTCCCGTACGATGAACCGCCAATGCAGACCAGTGCAAGCATCCCCACCGACCGTGCCGTGCCCGGCGACGGCATCACCCTGCACGCGCGCGACTGGGGCGGCGACGGCCAGGCGGTGGTGCTGCTGCACGGGCTGGCCTCCAACGCCCGCATCTGGGACGGGGTCGCGCCGCGCCTGGCCGGCGGGGGCCTGCGGGTGGTCGCCCTTGACCAGCGCGGCCACGGCGAGTCCGAACAGCCCGACTCGGGCTACGACTTCGCCACCGTCTGTCGCGACCTGGAGGCCGCCCTGGCCGGCCTCGGCCTGGACCGGCCGGTGGTGGCCGGGCACTCCTGGGGGGCTGACGTCGGCCTGCGCTACGCGGCCGACCGCCCCGCGGCCGTCGCCGCCCTCGCCCTGGTCGACGGCGCCCTGCTCGGCGTGGCCGAGTGGGCCGGCGCGAGCAGGGAGCAGGCTCGCCGGCGGCTGGCCCCGCCCCGGTTCGCGGTGCCGCTGGCCGACTGGCTGGCCCGGGCCGGCCGCGTCGATGCCTCGAGGCAGGGCGGGCAGGCCTGGGTGCGGGAGTTCCTGCGCGCCGGGGTCGAGGTCGACGACACCGGTGTCGCCAGGGCCCGGTTCCGCTTCGACAACCACATGCAGGTGGTCGACGCCCTGTACGACCAGCGGCCGGCGGCGCTGTACCCGCTGGTCCGCTGCCCGGTGCTGCTCTGCCCGGCCGGCGATGACCAGCGGGCCGACGCCAAGCGGGGCGCGGTCGACCGCGCCCTTGACCTGCTCCCATCCGCCCACACCATCTGGTTCGAGGACACCATGCACGACATTCCCCTGCAGCGGCCGGCCGAGCTGGCCGCGGAGCTCGCCCACTTCGCCGAGGAGGTGTCCGGTCGTGGGTGACCTGCTCAGCCTCGGCGTCATGGGCATCCGCGGCTCGTTTTCAGAGGAGGCGGCGCTGGAGTACGCCCGCGACAACAACCTCGGCGATGTCGAGATCGTCGAGCTGCTCACCACCGAGAAGGTGCTCCGGGCGGTGGAGGCGGGCGAGGTCGACATCGGCATCTTCGCCCTGGAGAACTCCAACGGCGGGGTCGTCTACGAGAGCGTCTACGCGATGGCCGCCCACCGGTTCAAGGTGGTCGACCTGTTCGAGATCGATGTCAACCACACCCTGCTGGTTCACCCGAGCCTGTCCGGCCGCGAGGGCATCGAACGGATCGCCTCGCACCAGCAGGCCATCCGGCAGTGCCGCATGTGGCTGCGGCACCATTTCCCCACCACGCTCGTCACCGAGGAACCCGACACCGCCGAGGCGGCCCGCATGCTGGCCACCAGCGAGCTGCCGGCGTCGACGGCGGTGATCGCGGCCGAGCGCTGCGCCGAGCTGTTCGGCCTGCGGGTGCTGGAGCGGCGCATCCAGGACCTCAAGTTCAACTTCACCACCTTCGTGGCGGCCGGCCCCACGAAGGGATGAACGACCCGGAGGCGCGGCGCCGGGTGTCGCTGGCGGTCCGAACCGGCGAGGCGGTCACCGACCCGGCCGAGGCCGCCGCCGCGGTGGAGCTGGCCCGCCTGGCCCAGCGGCGCCTGGAGGCCCGGACGCTGCCGAGCGCGCTTCGCATCAGCGGCGGCGTCGTCCTGGTCTGGCTGGTCCTGGTCGCCCTGCCCGTGACCCTCGGCACCGGCGTCCACCCGGCCGCCCTTGCCGCCGGCGTTGGGGTCGGGGTGCTGCTGTTCAGCGTCATCCTCCTGCTCGGCCGGCGCCAGCTCCGCCTGGCCCGCCGCGCCGAGCAGCGCAACCTGCACCTGCTGGAAGGCGACCCCGAGGCCTAGTCCAGCCGTAGATCGTGGCGGAGGCCTTCATTCGATGCGTCAGATATGAGCAAGTACACGATCTAGCGGCCGAGGCACGCTCGTGAGCTCCAGCGCGTCGACGAGCAACCGCGCGTACCGGATCTTCCGGCCGCTGTGGGTGCCGATGAAGCGCCGAAGCTGCTCCTGGCTGCGCCGAGCTCGCCACGCAGGCTGCCGCTGGAACGTGCGGAACGATCCAAGCTCGCCCTGGGCCTCGACGACCTGTTCCACACCGGCGGCACCCAGGCAGCGGATCAGCTCGTCCTCCAGGTCGGCGACGCACACGTAGAACCCGAGGGCTTCCATCTCGGCGCGACCGAGGTTAGAGCCGAGGCCGGCCCGCTCCAGACCGCGCCGGAAGTCGCCCTCCTCGCGGGCGTCACACAGGCCCGCCAGCCCGAGGTTCAACCCCCGAGGACCGAACAGCTCCAGGAAGCGTCGGATGTTCCTCGCGCCGCCCATTGGCACGACGGAAATGCCCTCAGCGGCAAGATCTCGACCACGGCGCTCAGCGATCGTCTGGAGCGCGACCTGGTCGCTGATCCCCTCAACCAGCACGACCGTCTGTGGGTCAACGCTTGGGGCTTGGGCCAGCGCGTGTGCTGCCGCGGCAACCAGCCGAGCCTCTCCGCCGCCAGCCAGCGACTCGACGGCTGCCAGCTGGCGCTGCTTGTCGTTCACCTGCCCAGCCTAGTGCTCCAGCCATGATCATGATCTGCCTGCTTGCCGTCGGTAATGGCAGGTGCGGGCGCGGGCCTGGTGTCGGCGTCGCCACAGCGACCAGCGCAACCGATGGCCGAACTCAGCGGCGGGACGGGTGAGCAGCGCCGCGAGCAGGTGCTGGACCTCGTTACAGGTCAATGGGGTCAGCCCGGAAGGCATGGATGCTTCGGCGCCGCAGGCGGCGCCGGATACTTGACCGCCGTTCTAGAGCTCCCCCAGCAGGGCGCGGGTCTCGGTGATGAAGTAGACCAGGGCGACGATGGCCAGGAAGCAGCCGATGGCCAGGCGGAGGCGGCGTTCGGCGGTGCGGATGGTGAGGGCGGCGCCGATGCGGGCGCCGGGGACCACGGCGATGGTGAGCAGCACGGCCAGGCGCCAGTCGATGTCACCGAGGAGGGCGTGGGTGATGGTGGCGGGGACGCCGAAGATGCCGACGCAGACCAGCGAGGTGGCGATGGCCGACTTGAGCGGCAGGTGGAGCAGCTCGGTGAAGGCCGGGACCATGATCACCCCGCCCCCGATGCCCAGCAGCCCGGACAGCAGCCCGGCGGCCACCCCGATGGCGGCTACCCTCCAGCGCAGCCGGGTTGGGGGGCCGGCGGCGGCGGTGGCCGGCGGGTCGGCGCGCGAGAATCCGACCCCCCGATGCGAACCCCCCTGGAGGGGGAGCGTAGCCGAAGGCGGCGTGGGGTGCTCCCGGTCGTCCCCAGCCCTGTCGGGCGGGAGGTCGGCGGGGGCGGCTTGGCCGGTGACGGCGGTGCGCCAGGCGGTGAAGGCGAGCAGGACGGCGATCAGCAGCAGGAGCAGGTGGCCCTCGCCGGGGACGGCGTGGGACAGCAGGGAGCCGCCGACGACCGCGAGCAGGCCGGCGGCGGCCGCCGGGGTCACCAGGCGCCAGTCGATCAGCCCTTCCCGCCGGTAGCGCAGGGTGCCAGAGATCGCCCCGGGCAGGATCGAGGGCAGGGTGGTGCCGACCGCGACCAGCGGCGCCGCCCCCAGCGCCCGCAGCCCTGGGTTGCTGACGATCGCCCCGCCGATCCCGAACAGGGCGCTCAGCACCCCGGTGACCAGACCGAGCAGCAGGGTGAGGAGGTCGCGGATCGGGCCGGCCTCCATGGCCGTCTAGCGCTCCGGGGTCCGCAGTGCCAACGCCACCTCCGGCGTCGCGAACTCCTCGAAGGCGTAGGCGGCCGCCCGCACCCCCCGGTAGTAGTTGGCCAGCAGCAGGCGCTCGTTGGGGGCGTGGATCCGGTCCTCGGGCAGCATCACCCCGAGGTAGACGCAGGCCGCGCCCAGCGCGTCGGAAAGGGCCCGCTCCGGCCCGGAGCCGCCCTCGCGGTTGAACAGCGGTTCCTTGCCGAACGCCCTGGCGACGGCCCTTGCCGCCGCCCGGTTGCCGGGATGGTCCAGCGGCGTCAGGGCCGGTTTGACCCCGCCGAAGGAGTGCACCGAGACCTCGACATGCTCGGGAAGGCGGTCGCGGACCCAGCGCTCGAACAGCGGCTCCAGCCGTGCCGGGTCCTGGTCGGCGACCAGCCGGAAGGAGACCTTGGCGTGAGCCTCGCCCGGGATGATGGTCTTGGAGCCGATACCGGTGAAGCCGCCCCAGATGCCGTTCACGTCGGCCGTCGGCCGGCCCGACATCCGCTCCAGCGGGGAGAAGCCCTCCTCGCCCGGCAGGGCGCCCACCCCGGTGACGGCCTTGAACTCCTCGGGATCGAACGGCAGGGCGGCGAAGTTGGCCCGCTCCTCGTCGGTCAGGTCGACGACGTCGTCGTACCAGCCGGGGATGCTGATGCGGCCGGCGGCGTCCTTGAGCCCGGCCAGCAGGGCCACCAGCTCGGCCACGGCGTTGGGGACCGCACCCCCGAAGGAGCCCGAGTGCAGGTCGGCCGGCGCGGTGTGCAGGTCGACCTGGAAGTAGACCAGCCCACGCATGGCGGTGACCAGGGAAGGGATGTGCTCGGCGACCATCCCGGTGTCGGACACCATGACCAGGTCGCAGGCCAGCCGCTCCGCGTGCTCGCCGAGGAAGGCGTCGATGTTGGGCGAGCCGGACTCCTCCTCGCCCTCAACGAAGAACTTGAGGTTGACCGGCAGCCGGCCGTCGGCGGCCAGCAGGTGGCGGACGGCCGAGACCTGGAAATGGATCTGGCCCTTGTCGTCGGAGGCGCCGCGGGCGTGCAGGCAGCCGTCGCGCACGGTCGGCTCGAACGGCGGGGTCGTCCACTGGTCGAGCGGGTCGGCGGGCTGCACGTCGTGGTGGCCGTAGACGGTGACGGTCGGGGCGTCGGCCCCCGCCCCCAGCCACTCGGCGTACACGGCGGGCTGGCCACCGTCGACGGCCAGCACCTCGGTGTCGAGCCCGGCCGCCTCCATCAGCCCAGCCAGGTGCTCGGCGGAACGGCGCACGTCGGCCGAGTGCTCGGGGTCGCCGGAGATCGAGGGGATGGCGCACCATTCGGACAGCTCGGTCACGAGCGCGTCCGCCTCGGCCAGCACGAAGGCATCGATATCAGCCACGGGAACTCCTGGAGAGCGCGCTGAAGTGGACCAAACGGCGACAGGAGGCTATCAGAGGGGCCCGGAGTTGGTCGGGGCGGTGCCGGCCCGCCCGGTTGGCCCTATCCTGCTGGAATGCCATCTACGGTACGCATCGGCATGGTCGGGGCGGGCGCGGTCGCGGCCCGCCACGTGCGGACGCTGCTGGCCGTGAACGGGGTCAGCGTGGCCGCGGTGGCCGACCCGGCCCTGGAGCGGGCGGAGCGGCTGGCCGAGGAGGCCGGCGCGGCCGCCTACGCCACCCACCTGGAGCTGCTGGAGCGCGAGCGGCTGGACGCCGTCTACATCTGCGTCCCGCCGTTCGCCCACGGCGCCCCCGAGCTGGCCGCCATCGACGCCGGCCTGCCGTTCTTCGTCGAGAAGCCGGTCGCGATCGACCTGGAGACGGCCGCGACGATCGCCGCCCGGCTGGCCGAGCGGCCGTTGCTCACCTGCACCGGCTACCACTGGCGCTGGCTGGACATCTTCGAGCGGGCGGCCGAGCTGCTGGCCGCCAACCCCGCCCGCCTCGTCCAGTGCTACTGGCTGGACAAGGTGCCGCCACCTTCCTGGTGGCTGCGCCGGGACGGCTCGGGCGGGCAGACCATCGAGCAGACCACCCACGTCCTGGACGCCGCCAGGGGCCTGGTCGGCGAGGTCACCGAGGTGCAGGCGTTCGGCTCGCGGAGCGCCGGCCCGTTCGGGGCGGCCTCCCAGCAGCGAGCGGCGGCGGCCATTGGCGGCACCGACATCCAGGACGTCTCGGTGGCCAGCCTGCGGTTCGCCACTGGCGCGGTCGGCACGGTCGCCTCCACCTGCCTGCTCCCCCGTCTGCACCGGGCCGGCGTCCACCTGGTCGCCGACGGCCTCTCGCTCGACCTGTCCGAGACCGAGCTGGTGGTGGAGGCGGACGGCCGGCGCTCGGTCTGGCCGGCCGGTGGCGACGCCCGACCCCGGCCGGACAGCGACTTCGTGGCCGCGCTGCGCGGCGGGCCCAAAGCCATCAGGGTGCCGTGGCCGGAGGCCTACCGGACCCACCTGCTCGCCTGCGCGATCACCCGTTCGGCCGAGGAAGGCCGTCCGCTGCGCCTTGCCGGGGGGAACGGCGATGGCTGACCGCCGGCCGGTGCGGCTGCTGGTGATCGAGCGGCCGGGAGTGGCCAGGCTGGCCGACGACGACGAGCCGGCCCCGGCCGGTGGCCAGTTCCGGCTGGAGACGCTCTACACCGGGCTGTCGGCCGGGACCGAGCTGACCTTCTACAAGGGCACCAACCCCTACCTGCATGCCGCCTGGGACGGGCGGCTCGGCGTGTTCCGGCACGACCGGCCGGCCACCGGCTTCCCGGTCCGCGCCCCTGGCTACATGGAGGTCGGCCGGGTCAGCGAGACCAGCACCGACGTGGTCGCGGTCGGCGACCTGGTCGCCATGGCCTACGGGCACAAGACCGGCCATACCGTCGACCCTGCCGTCGACCGCTTCGTGCCCCTGCCGTACGACCTGGACCCGGTGCTCGGCGTCTACGTCGCCCACATGGGCCCGATCTGCGCCAACGGGCTGCTGCACGCCGCCGCCGACGCCGCCGGGCCGGCGGCGCTGGGGCTCGGCGACGGGGTGCGCGGCCGCCACGTGCTGGTCACCGGGGCCGGTGTCGTCGGCCTGCTGGTCGCCCTGCTGGCCCGCCACCACGGCGCCGCGGAGGTGCTGGTCGCCGACGCGACCCCCGAGCGGCTGGCGGTGGCACGGGCCCTCGGCCTGGAAGCGGTCGACGACGGCGACGGCGCCGCCTGGCGGGCGGTCAAGGAGCGCTGGCGCCGCGACCCCACCGACTGCGGCGCCGACGTCGTCTTCCAGTGCCGCGGCCGGACCGCGGCCCTGGCCGGCGCCCTGCGCAGCCTCCGGCCACAGGGCACCGTGATCGACCTGGCCTTCTACCAGGGCGGGGCGGCCGACCTGGCGCTGGGCGAGGAGTTCCACCACAACGGGCTGACCATCCGCTGCGCCCAGATCGGCCGGGTCCCGCGGGGGATGGCCCACCGGTGGGACCGGCGCCGGCTCGCCGCCGAGACCGTGGAGCTGCTGCGTGCAAACGGCCCGGCGATGCGAGAGCATCTGGTCACCGACCTGGTCCCGCTCGGCGACGCGCCAGCCCTGCTGGCCGACCTGGCCGCCCGCCGTCGCCACATCCTCCAGGCGGTGTTCGCCTGCCCGGCGGCGACGGCCTGACGAACGCGAGAGGAGGACCGGAGATGGAGACCGCAAGCCCGTGGGTCATCGTCGGCCTTGACAACGGCGGGACCAACAACAACGCCACGATCCTCGACGGCTCGGGGCGATTTCTGGTCGACCGGCTGGTCGAGACGCCGAGCCGGGTGCAGGAGGGCCCGGAGGTTGCCATCGACGCCATGGCGCAGGCCCTGGACAACGTGCTGGAGCTGACCGCCACACCGCCGAAGGCGGTCAGGGGGATCGGGCTGGACACGCCCGGCCCGGCCAGCGCGGACGGGGTCATCTCCTCCAAGGGGTCCACCAACTTCGCCCAGCCGGCCTGGCGCGGGTTCGACGTCCGCGGCGGGCTCGAGGCCAGGCTGGGGTTGCCGGTGGTCTACAACAACGACGCCAACGCCGCCGCCCTGTACGCCCACCACGTCCGCTTCGGGCCCAAGTCGGCCGGCCACTCCTCCATCTCGGCCATCGTCGGCACCGGGCTCGGCGGCGGCGTCATCGAGGGCGGGCGGATCGTCCGCGGGGCCGCCGGCATGGCCGGGGAGCTCGGCCACGTCCAGATCCCCATGCACGGCCTGCTCGCCGAGGGGCAGCCGCTGCCGGAGTGCAACTGCGGCTTCGTCGGCGACGCCGAGAGCGTGGCCTCGCTGACCGGGATCGAGAAGAACCTCCTCCCCTACTGGCTGACCCGGTTCGAGAACCACGAGCTGGGCCGGGTCGGGTCGCTCAAGCAGGCCGCCAAGCTGGTCCGCGGCTACGGCGAGCGGGACGACCCGCTGGCCCTGCGGATCTTCGAGCAGCAGGCGATGGCCATCGGCCGGCTGTTCACCATCGCCGCCAACTACAGCGACCCGGACACCTACTTCCTGGGCGGCGGCGTGGTCCAGACCGCCCCGAAGTTCCGTCAGTGGTTCCTGGCCACGGTGCGGGAGCACACCGCGCTGCGGGAGGAGCAGGCCCGGGTGGCCACCTTGGCGCTCGTGCCCGACCTGGACATGGCCGGCGCCCGCGGGGCCGCGATCGCCGCCCTCGAGGCGCTTCAGGCGCCGGCCCGGGCCAGGACCTCGCTGTAGAGGCGCAGGTAGCCCTCGGCCATCACCCCGGCCGAGAACCGCTCCTCGACCGACCGCCGGCAGGCAGCCGGGTCGATCTCGCCGGTCCGGAGCATGAAGTGGGCGAACTGGGACTGGTCGTCGGCCAGGAAGCCGTTGTGGCCATGCTCGATGATCTCGGCCAGCGCCCCCCTGCGCATCGCGATCACCGGGGTGCCGCAGGCCAGCGCCTCGATGGCCGCGGTCGCCCCCGGCTCCTCCCAGCTGATCGGCATGAGCACCGCCCTGGCCCGGCCGACCAGCGCGTCCTTGTCGGCCCCGCCGACGGTGCCCACCCAGCGGATCCGCTCCCCATCCTCGAACGGCTGCACGGCGTCCAGGTAGTGGCGGACGTCGCCGTAGCCGTGCAGCGGGCTGGACGGGTCCTGGAGGGCGGCGAACAGCTCATCGGGCGAGGGGACGCCCGCTACCGGGCCGGCCATGACCAGCGGCAGCCCCAGCTCCTTGCAGATGCGGGCGGCCACGTCCTGGCCCTTGAAGGGGGTGAGGCGCCCGAGGACCAGGTAGTCCTCGCCCTTGCGTTGCCGGAACCGGTGGGTGGCCAGGTCGACGCCCAGGTGGACGACGCCGAGGCTCTGGGCGCGCAGGTTGGCCGGGGCGGTGCGGAGCTGGGCGCGGGAGACGCCGTTGAAGAACACCCGCCCGTGGCCGTCGAAGGAGCCGTAGAACTCCGGATGCTTTCGCAGGTCCCAGTGGAGGGTCTGCAGCACCGGCGGGGCGGTCGCCTGCAGGGCGCCGAGCACGCTCGGACCGACCACCTCCAGGTGGTCGTGGACCAGGTCGATCTCCGGCCGCTCGCGCAGCGTCTCCAGCACGGTGGCCATGTGGGCGTGGGTGACCCCCATGACCTGGGCGTAGGGGCCGGCCAGGCGGCCGAACTGGCCGTCGGGGAACGAGCAGCGGCGGTCGTCGACCTCGACCGTGCTCTCCTCGACGGTGCACAGGACCACCTCGACGCCACGCCGCCGCAGCTCGGGGATCAGGGTGGCGAGCACGTTCTCGATGCCGCCGTAGTCGGGCGGCGGCACCGGCAGCCACGGGCCAGCGTTGATGAGGACGGTGAGCGACATAGAGATTCCGCAAGATCGGTTATTCCGGACCCGCCCCAGTCTGCCACCGCCCGACCCGACCAAACCTGCCATCTAGTAGGCGCGAGGGAACCCGGAGCACGCGGTCGTCGCCGGCGGTCGGGTCGCCGCGGCCGTCGCGGTTGCCGGTGAGGACCCGCAGCACCCCGTAGGGGGCCGGCCACCACCTCCGCTCCCGAATGGGTTACAGAGTTGTCATGCGCCGTGGTGGTCCTGGCCCCCAGCTGGTTGCGCACCTACACTGGCGGCAAGGAGCTGCGCATGCAGGCTGAAGCCGACGAACGCGCGCGGGCGGCGTCCCTGGCCAGGATCCTGGTCGTGGACGACGAGCAGCGGATCCTCCGGTTCGTCGTCCGCGGGCTCCGGGCCGAGGGGTACGAGGTGGACTCGGCCGACAACGGCACAGACGGCCTCCGCAAGGCGCTCAACGGTCGCTACGACCTGGTCGTCCTCGACCTGCTCATGCCTGGGCTGGACGGCGCCTCGGTGCTGCGCAGGCTGGTGGCCGAGCGGCCCGCCCAGGCTGTGATCGTGCTCTCCTGCCTCTCGGCCACCGCCACCAAGGTGCGCTGCCTGGAGGCGGGCGCCGAGGACTACCTGGCCAAGCCGTTTTCGCTGGACGAGCTGCTGGCCCGGGTCCGGGTCCGGCTGCGGGCCGCCGTCGGGCGGCCCGCCACCAGCCTGGCCGCCGGCCGCCTGCGGCTGGACCTGATCCGGCGCGAGGCCGACAGCGGCGCCGGCCCGGTGCCGCTGGCCGAGCGGGAGTTCCTGCTGCTGCGCGAGCTCATGGAGCACCCCGGCAGGATCGTCTCCAAGCAGCGGCTGCTGTCGGCGGTCTGGCGCTACCACTTCGACCCGGGCTCCAACGTGGTCGACGTCTACGTGAGCCGGCTCCGGGCCAAGCTCGGCGCCGACACGATCACGACCATGCGAGGTGAGGGGTATCGCATCGCCGTCCCGTGACCGCCTGCAGCGGATGCTGGCCTCCGGCTGGCTCGACGTCGCCTGGGTCGTCTTCGCGGCCGCCAACCTGGTTGCCATGGCGCTGGTGCCGCAGTGGGAGACGGTGCCCTTCCACTTCATCTGGGTCAGCCTGACCATCCTCTATGGCTACCGAGTCTGGGGTCCGTCCCAGACCGCGCTGGCGCTCACCGCGGTGGTCGCCTCCACTGGGACGCTGCTTACCTACGACGTCCTCTACCACGCCGAGTTGGTCGACGAGCTGACCGAGGTGCCGCTGATGGCCGCCATGTTCCTGGCCATGGTGTGGCACGCCCAGCGGCGCCGCAGTGCCATGGAGGATCTGCGCCGGGTGTCGGAGGCGAACCTGCGTCTGCTTCGGCGCGAGCGCCAGTTCGTGCAGGACGCCTCCCACGAGCTGCGGACCCCGATCACCGTCGCCCTTGGCCACGCCGAGCTGGTCGAGCGGGGCAGCCGCGAGCCCGAGCTGGCCGAGGACGCCCGCATCGTGGTCGACGAGTTGCTCCGGCTGCGCCGGCTGGCCGACCGGCTGCTGCTGCTGGCAACCAGCGAGGATCCCGACTTCCTGTCCCGATCGCCGGTCGACGTGGGGCGCCTGCTCGCCGACGTGCTGCAGCGCTGGGCCCCGACCGAGCGGTACTGGCGCCTCGACCGGGGCGAGCCGGCCTGCGTGGTCGGCGATGCCGACCGGCTCGGGCTGGCCCTGGACTCCTTGGTCGAGAATGCCGTCAAGCACACCGGGCCGGGCGACGAGATCCGGCTTGGCTTCCGGCGGGAGAGCGACCGGGTGGCGATCGTGGTCGCCGATTCGGGCACCGGCATGCCCGCCGACCGACTGGAGGAGATCTTCGAGCGCTTCGCCCGGCTGGACGGGGGGCGCAGCCGCGACCGGGGCGGGGTCGGCCTCGGCCTGGCCATCGTCAAGGCGATCGCGCAAGCACACGGCGGCACGGTGCAGGGCCGCAGCGCGGTCGGCGGCGGCAGCGTCTTTCAGCTGGTGCTGCCGCTCGGGCCCACCCCCGACCCGCCCGGTGGTCACCTGGGCGTGGTGGCCGGCCAGGGCCTGCAGGCGGATTGGCTGCATGGCTAGCCTGCTGGTCGCCGCCGCCCTGCTGTGGCTGGTGGCCGCGGGCCGGGTGCGGGCGGCCCGCGGGCCGGCGGCGGCTTCCTGGCGCCGGACCGCCCTGTTCCTGGCCGGTCTCGGTACGATCGCGGTCGCGCTGGAGTCGCCGATCGACGCCGCGGCGACCGCCCGCTTCTCGGCCCACATGGTCCAGCACCTGCTGCTCACCCTGGTCGCCGCGCCCCTGCTGGTGCTGGCCAGGCCGGTCACCCTGGCGCTGCAGGTGGCCACCCCGCAGGCTCGGCGCCGGCTGGTCCTGCCGCTGCTACGGAGCCGGCCGCTGGCCATGCTCGCCTGGCCGCCGGTTGCCTGGTGCGGTTTCGCACTGGTGATGTGGGCCAGCCACTTCTCGCCGCTGTACGATGCCGCCCTGGTCACCCCTGGCCTGCACGCCCTGGAGCACCTCGCCTACCTGGGATCGGCGCTGCTGTTCTGGTCGGTGGTGGCCGGGGTCGACCCGAGCCCGGCCCACCTGTCGCACCCGGCCCGCATCCTCTACCTGTTCTTGGCCATGCCCCAGATGACCTTTCTCGGGCTGGCCATCTACAGCGCCCGGCATGTGCTCTACCCCGCGTACGGCGCCGGGCCGGTCGTGCTTGCCGATCAGCGCCTGGCCGGCGCGCTGATGGGGGGCGGCGGTGTGCTGGTGTTCCTCCCCGCTGTCGGCGTGCTGCTGCTGGACTGGTGGGCCAGGGAGGAGCGGGCCGCCATCCGGGCCGACGCCCGCCTGGATCGCGCCCTCGGCCTCGGAGGTGACCCGTCATGAGGACCCGTTACGACCGTTGCCTGCGCTGCGGCACCAGGGTGGCCTGGGGCCAGTCGGTGTGCCGGCGTTGCAACCCGGCCGGCCTGCCCACTCCGAGCCCGTCCCAGTACCACGGCACGGTGATGCTGGCGGTCCTGGCCGGGGTGGCCGTGCTGGTGCTGCTCCTGCTGCTGAGCGGGCGCTGACCGCTCGAGCCTGGCCGCCGCCTCCGGCTCAGTAGTGGTGGGCGCGACGCACGTCGGCGAACCAGCCGGTGGCTGCCGCCACGAACAGCGCCACCCCAAGCGGGACCAGGATCCTGGTGGCGACGACCGCACCGACCACCAGGGCGAGGGCGGCGATCGAGAACGTGAACGGCCAGATGGTCGGGCGCACGTGGGCCAGGGTCGCCCCCTCGGAGCCGGGGGTGGCGTGCTCGGCGGCCGCCTCCCGGTCGGCCCGCCGGGCCGCTGTCCACAGCACCAGGCCGGTGTAGCCGAAGGCGACCGCGGCGATCCCCATCAGGGCCGGGCCGGCCGGGTCGCGGCTGGCGCCTTGATGGCTCATCACCCAGTAGACGGCAGCGGCCAGAGCCAGGAAGCCGCTGAGGCCGAACAGGATCCGGGTGGTCAGCCGCATGTCAGCGCAACCCCACCAGGTAGAAGGTGGTGAACAGGCAGATCCACACCACGTCCACGAAGTGCCAGTAGATCGTGCCGGCCTCCAGCGAGTCGTGGCTTGCGTCCGACAGTTGCCCGCCGATGCCCTGCAGCAGCACCAGCACGAGGAACACGACTCCGCCGAACACGTGGGCCATGTGCAGCCCGGTCATCACGTAGAAGAGCGAGCCGAAGATGCCGTCACGCATGCTGAAGCCGAGCAGTGAGTAGTCGTAGAGCTGCAAGCCGAGGAAGGCGACCCCGAGCAGGATGGTCAGCCCGAGCCAGCCGAGCAGGGCGCGGCTCCGGTCGCGGCGGATGGCGCGGACGCCGAGCTGCAGGGTGCCGCTGGAGGTGGCCAGCACGACGGTGAGGATGGTGGCCAGCTCGGGCTCGAGGTGCGGGAAGCCGGCCGGCGGCCACACCGGGTTGACCGAGTAGATGGTGAAGTAGGCGCCAAAGAAGGTGGCGAAGAACATCGCCTCCGAGGCGACGAACACCACCATGCCAAGCACCGGCCCGCTGGTCTGGCGGACCGCGCGCTCGTCGCGGGTCAGGTCGACTGTGCTCATCAGGCCATCCCCCTGGAGTTCCCCGAACCCCTCCGGGTGCTCATGCCCGGCCCTCCGCCGCCTCGACGCGGGCCCGCTCGCGGGCGTCCCACAGCGGCCGGTTGGAGCGCACCTCGGGCAGCCGGTCGAAGTTGTAGGCAGGCGGGGGCGAGCTGGTCGCCCACTCCAGAGTGTTGCCCTCCCACGGGTCGGCCGCGGCGCTGGGCGGCCGGTGCAGGGTGAGCACCACGTTGATGAGGAACACCGCCAGCGAGACGGCAATCACCAACGAGCCGGCGGTGGCGAGCTGGTTCAGGAAGCTCCAGCCCAGGTCGGGCAGGTAGTCGGCGACCCGGCGGGGCATGCCGCGCAGCCCGAGCTCGTGCATCGGGAAGAAGGTGAGGTTGAAGCCGAGGAACATCAGCCAGAAGTGCCACTGGCCGAGCCGACGCGACAGCAGGCGGCCGGTGATCTTCGGGAACCAGTAGTAGGTGGCGGCCATGATCCCGAACACGGTGCCGCCGAACAGCACATAGTGGATGTGGGCGACCACCCAGTAGGTGTCGTGGATGGCGAAGTCCATCGCCGGCGAGGCCATCCACACGCCGTCGACTCCGCCGACCAGGAACAGCGCGATGAAGCCGAGCGCGAACAGCATCGGCGGCTCGAAGCGGAGCCTGCCCCGCCACAGGGTGGCCAGCCAGTTGAAGAACAGCACCCCGGTGGGGATAGAGATCAGCTCGGTGGTGGCGCTGAAGAAGGGGAATTCGACCTGGCCGGTCACGAACATGTGATGGGCCCAGACGCTGAACGACAGCGCGGTGATCAACACGAAGGCAAGGATCACCCCTGGGTAGCCGAACAGCGGCCGACCCGAGAACACCGGCAGGATCTCGCTCACCACCCCCCAGGCGCCTAGGATCAGCATGTAGACCTCGGGATGGCCGAAGAACCAGAACACGTGCTGCCACAGCAGCACGTCGCCGCCATGGGTCGGGTTGAAGAAGAAGGCGCCCAAACGGCGGTCGGCGAACAGCATGATCAGCCCGGCGGTCAGCACGGGGGTGGCCAGCACCATCAGCAGGGAGGTGGCCAGCATGCTCCAGACGAAGATCGGCAGCCGGGTCATGGTCATGCCGGGCGCGCGCAGGCGCAGGATCGTGACGATGAAGTTGATGCCGCTCAGGATCGAGGCGGTTCCGACCACCACCAGCCCGACGATCCAGAGGTCCTGGCCCGCCCCGCCCTGCTCGGAGACCGGGGCGTAGCTGGTCCAGCCGGCCGCGGCGGCGCCGCCCTTGGCGACCAGGCCGGACAGGATCGTGAGCCCACCCACCGGCAGCAGCCAGAACGACAGCGCGTTGATGCGCGGGAAGGCCATGTCGAGGGCGCCAATCTGCAGCGGCACCAGATAGTTGCCGAAGCCGACCAGCACCGGAAGGATGAACAGGAAGATCATCAGCGTGCCGTGCAGCGTGAACAGCTGGTTGTAGCCGTTGGTCGTCACAAGCTGGCGGCCGGGCGCCGCCAGCTCGGCGCGCATGAGCAGGGCGAACAGGCCGGCGACGAAGAAGAACGCGAACGAGTTGAGCAGGTAGAGGATGCCGATCCGCTTGTGGTCGGTGGTGGTGAGCCACTGGACCAGCCAGTGCCGCTGCGGCTCGGGGGCCCGCTCGGTGGTCCTCGGCTCGGTGATCGCCATCTGAGTCTCCTCTACTTGACGATCAGCGCCCCGGACATGGCCGGGCCGTGCACGTCGCACTGGAAGTAGTAGCGGCCCTTGGGCAGGGGCCGGAGCTGAAAGGTCTGCTCGGCGACGCCGACGAAGCGGGGGCCTTGGAAGTAGGTCCGCTTGGGCTTGGGGTTGTCGTAGACCGCGAAGTTGTGCTCGATGCCGGCGTCCAGGTTGCTGACCGATACCGTAAACGGCAGGTCCCTGGTGACCGCCAGGCAGCCGGTGTTCCAGGAATTGTCCTTGGAGACCAGCTTCGGCGGGCCGCTCGGGTCGCAGTCGACGTGCTGGGCCGCCTTGCGCGCCTGGTCAACCCAGGCGGCGTAGTCGGCCTGGCTGACCACCTTGAGCACAAACCGCATCTGGTCGTGGTGCAGGCCGCAGAACTCCGCGCACTGCCCGCGGAAGGTGCCGATCCGGGTCGGCGTGAAGGTGAACTCGTTGGGGCGGCCGGGCAGGGCGTTGCGCATGAACAGGAACTCGGGGACGTAGAACTCGTGCACCACGTCGCGGGCCTCGAGGCGGACGTGGATCGGCGCGCCGACCGGCAGCGCGATGACCGGCACCTTGGTGAGCGTCCTGCCCGTCACGAAGAAGCCCTCGTTGAGGTAGTAGAAGGTCCACTGCCACTGGAAGCTGTCGATGCGCAGCTCGACCGCCGGGTTCGGCTCCCGGCGCTGCACGTCGGCCAGGGTCTGCTCGCCGAACAGGAACAAGCAGGCCACCAGCACCGTCGGGATGGCGAAGAACAACGCCAGCGAGCGCGGGCCACCCGCCCCCTGGGGCACCGGCCGGTCGTCGCCCCCCCGCCGCCGTCGGTAGCGCAGGACGCACCAGATCAGCGCGCCCTCGACGCCGACGAACACCGGCGCCGCCAGGATGATGATCAGCACGTACAGGTCGTGGATCTGCTGGCCCTGCACCGTGGCGCCCTGCTTCGCGCAGCCGGCCAGCAGCGCGCCGGCCAGGCCCGCCAGCCCGATCCGGGAGACCCTCGCGGCGCGCATCCGGCTAGGTGACGGTGAACTGGTAGGTCATGCCGATGGTGGCGTGCACCGGCCCCTTGCCGCCGCCGAGCTTGCCGTCCTCGAAGCACGCCAGGGCGTAGGTGCCCGGCGGCAGCGAGAACACCCCCGCGTGGGTGGAGCCGGTGTTGATGTCGGCGACCTCGCCGAAACTGAGGAAGTCCTCCTCGGCGTCCGCGCCCTTCTTCTTGGCATCGGCCGCGATGTCGTTGACGGTCTTGCCCGATGGCAGCGCGAGCAGTACGAACTCGTGGGTGATCTCGCCCGCTTCGCGGTTGGTCAGGGTGATGATCGACTCGCCGGACTTGATGCTGGCCGGCATGCCGCTGTACTTGAACTTCTGCACCGACGCCTTGTAGACCGGAAGCCCGGCCGGGCTGGCCGCCTGCCCCTCCGCCTCCCCCTTGCTGCACCCAGCCAGCGCCAACGCCACCACCGCGGTCCACAGTACGAGCCACCCAGGACGTGACCGCCACCTGTCGTTCCCCGGTTGCCAGCCCATCGCGACCTCCTCGCCGCAGGCCCACCTTGTCGTGGGATGGCTACGCTAGGCGGCACGCTCAGCGCCGAGAAGGACATGACAGCACTGTAATGCTCCGCCACGGGCGCGGCGCGCCCAAGCAGGGACGCCGCCGGCCCCCATGACAAACTTGTCATTCACCAACGACGCACGGGCAACCCGACTCGGATGCTCCAGCGTCGACCTCGGCCACCCCTGATCGACCAGGTTGTTCATGCACAGGCCCTTGCTGTCTGTCAGACGGGGCGAGGGAGAGGTGTACGAGAACGGCCCCCACTTCCTCGACTCATTGCGCTCGGCCCCGACGGTCCAGTGAGCGCCGCCAGCTGGCGGCGCTGATGCGTATCGGGCCCCTTGGGCGGGGTCAGGCGACCAGCCCTTGGCTGCGGAGGGCGATCTTGAGGTCGTGGGGGTTGGAGGCGACGCCGAGGGCGTCCTCCAGGGAGATGACATCGTGGCGGTAGAGGGCGATGAGGTGCTGGTCGAAGGTCTGCATGCCGTAGAAGCCGCTCTCGGCCACGATCGAGGTCAGGTCGCCGGTGCGCTCGGGATCGGCGATGGCCTCCGCGGTGCGGCCGGTGTTGACCAAGACCTCCAGCACCGCGACCCGGCCGCCGTCGCCGGCCCGCTTGACCAGTCGCTGGGCGACGATGCCGCGCAGCGCCGCGGCCAGCGACAGCCGCACCTGGCGCTGCTGGTAGGGAGGGAACAGGTCGATGCAGCGGTTGACGGTCTCGGCAGCGTCGGTGGTGTGCAAGGTGGAGAGCACCAGGTGGCCGGTCTCGGCGGCGGCAAGCGCGGTCTTGAGGGTCTCGGCGTCGCGGATCTCGCCGACCAGGATGACGTCGGGGTCCTGGCGCATGGCGGCCCGCAGGGCGGTGGTGAAGTCGTCGGTGTCGACCCGGACCTCCCGCTGGCTGACCATCGCCAGCTTGTCGGCGTGCAGCACCTCGATCGGGTCCTCGATGGTGACGATGTGCACGGCGTTGCTGGCGTTGACGTGGTCGATCATGGCGGCCAGGGTGGTGGTCTTGCCGGAACCGGTCGGGCCGGTGACCAGCACCAGTCCGCGGTGGTGCTCGGCCAACCGGGCGATCACCGCGGGGAGTCCCAGCGCCTCGATCGACAGCGCGCCGGCCTGCACACGCCTGAACACCATGCCGACCGAGCCCCGCTGGCGGAAGGCGTTGACCCTGAACCTCCCGACCCCGCCCACCGAGTAGGCGAAGTCGGCCTCGTTGCAGCGTTGGAACTCCTCGTACAGATCGGGCCGGATCACCTCGCCGAGCAGGTTCTCGGTCATCTCCGGGGTGAGCACTGGGCCGTCGAGGGCGATCAGCCGGCCATCCACCCGAATCCGCGGCGGCGACCCCGCCTTGAGATGCAGGTCCGACCCTTGCGCGACGACCAACGCCTCCAGCCAGGCCAGCATGCTCATCACCTGGTTCCCCCTTCCCAGTCTGTGCGCGAAGGATGCATCCCTTGAACCGGTCGGCCCCTGCCGGGCATGGCTTGAGCGGCTCGGATGGTTGAACCCGCCGCCCGCGTGCAACGATCAGGACGTGTCCCGAACCGGAATCGACCAGGAGGGCCTTGCATGGCCGGCTCGATGACCGAGATCCCCGTCGACGGCGACGCGGTACCCGCCTACGTCTCCCTGCCCCCCGCCGGCAACGGCCCCGGCGTCGTGGTCATCCAGGAATGGTGGGGCCTGGTCCCACATATCCGGACTGTGGCCGACCGTCTGGCCGCCCAGGGCTTCGTCGCCGTCGCCCCCGACCTGTACCGGGGCAAGCAGACCAGTGAGCCGGACGAGGCGGGCAAGCTCGTGATGGAGATGCAGCTGCGGCAGGCGGCCAAGGACATGGCGGCGGCCGTGGACGCGCTGCTGGCCATGCCGGAGACCACCGGCGACGGGGTCGGCGTCATCGGCTTCTGCGTCGGCGGCGGGCTGGCGCTGTACCTGGCCAGCATGAAGCCGGAGGTCGCCGCCGTTGTCTGCTACTACGGCTTCCCGCGCGAGGGCCTCGACTGGGACCTTTCGGCGGTCAAGGGATCGGTGCTCGGGCACTTCGCCGCCGACGACGACTTCGCCCCCGGCGAGCTGGTCGACAACATGGAGCGGGAGCTGCACGATGCCGGGGTGGAGGTGACCTTCCACCACTATCCGGGCACCACCCACGCCTTCTTCAACGACGACCGGCCGGAGGTGTACGACGCCGACGCGGCCGACCGGTCGTGGCAGCGGACGCTCGAGTTCCTCCGGGCCCGCCTCGGTGGCTGACATGAGCCGGCCCCCAAGTCCGGGGAACCTGTGGCGCAACCTTCGCGACTCCGACCTCGGCCCGGCGAGGACGACCCTGCGGCTGATGGTGAACGTGACCAGGCGGCTGCGCGGTCGGCCCTGCTGCGGCCACCCCGGCGAACCCGGCTGCTGACGCGGCGTCGACAGGGGCGCCGGTCGGCACCCCCACGACCACGGAGACCACGCCGACTGAGCCGGCCGTCTGGGCGGGTTGAGGGGAAACGCATTCGGTATGCTGACCGGACCCCACCAACCCGGAGGCCCCTTTGGCAGCTGACAGCGAGCGGTCCGGCATCCGCCCGAGGAGCGGACCCGTCCCGCTGCTGCTGGCCCTCGTCGCCTGCGTCCCCGGCAGCCTGCTCGGCCTGGCCGAGCTGTTCCACCTCGGCGGCCCCCATCTCGCGCCGCCGCTGCTGGCGCTGACCTACGGCGTCGCCGTCATCGGGGCGGCGTTCGTGCTCGCCTGGGCGGCCGAGGCGGCCCAGCTCGACGTGTCGGCCAGCCTGGCCATCGGCGTCCTGGCCCTGATCGCGGTCCTGCCCGAGTACGCGGTCGGGTTCGTGTTCGCCTGGAAGGGCGGCAACGACGTCGAGCGGTTCGGCCCCAGCTGCCAGGCGCCGGATGCCGGAGGAGCCTCCAACTGCGACCTGGTGCTGGCCAACATGACCGGGGCCAACCGGCTGCTGATCGGCATCGGCTGGTCGATGATCGTGTTCATCGCCTACTGGCAGTGGCGGCGGCGGGACGAGCGGCACGAGGGCGTCAAGATGGAGCGCACCAAGTCGGTCGAGCTGGCCTACCTGTCCATCGCCTGCGCCTACTGCCTGACCCTCCCGCTCAAGCGGACCGTGACCCTGATCGACGCGGTCATCCTGGTCAGCATCTTCATCGCCTACACCCTGCGGATCTCCAAGGCCCCCCAGACCGAGCCCGACCTGATCGGCCCGGCGGCCTGGATCGGGGAGATGAGCAAGCGGGCCAGGCGGGTCAGCGTGCTGTCGATGTTCGCCGTCGCCGGCGTCGTGATCCTGCTGGTCGCCGAGCATTTCGCCGAGTCACTGGTCGAGACCGGCACCGAGCTCGGGGTGAGCGAGTTCCTGCTGGTCCAGTGGCTGGCCCCGCTCGCCTCGGAGGCGCCCGAGCTGCTGGTGGTCGCCCTGTACGCCTGGCGGCTGAAGACCGGCGAGGCGCTCACGGCGGTGGTCTCCTCCAAGATCAACCAGTGGACGCTGCTGGTCGGCACCCTGCCGCTGGTGTTCGCGATCGCCTCGGGCAGCCTGAGCGGACTGCCCGTGGGGGCGGCCCAGCGCCAGGAGGTGCTGCTGACCGCCGCCCAGACCGTGTTCGCGGTGGCCCTGCTGGTCAACCTGTGCATCTCCCTGCGCGAAGCGTTGGCGCTGTTCGGGCTGTTCTGGGCGCAGTTCATCCTCGGCGCGGTGGTGCCGGCGTCGGCCAAGGGCACCGAGCTGCTGGTGCTGTCGGCCATCTACCTCGCTATCGGGCTGTGGCTGATCGCCCGCAAGCTCGGCGACTTCCGCGACCGGTTCCGGGACGGCCTGCAAGTCCCCTACTCGGAGCTGCAGCCGGAGGCCGCCTCGGGGGCTCAGGCCACGAAGTAGAAGGTCAGGGCGAGCACGGCGTACACCGCCAGCAGCTGCAGCCCCTCGAACCAGGTCGACTCCCCGTCGTGGGTGACCATGTCGGCCACCAGCACGGCCAGGAAGATCGCGCCGACCTCGAACCCGTTGAACACCAGCGCCATCGGGAACGGCCCGACCACAAACGACAGCAGCACCAGCACCGGGGCCGCGAACAGCGCGATCTGGGCCGAGGAGCCGATGGCGATGTTCACGCTCAGGTCCATCTTGTCCCTGAGCGCGAAGTAGACCGACACCCAATGCTCGGCGGCGTTGCCGACGATGGCGACCACGATCACCCCGACAAAGAACGGCGACAGGCCGATCTCCTCGGCCGCCTCGGTGATCGACCCGACCAGGATCTCCGACATCACCCCCACCGCCACCCCGGCGATGGCCAGCATGGTCACCGCCCGCCGGACCGGCCAGGGCTCGCCCACGTGGTCGTCGGCCGTGTGGGCCGGGTTGAACAGGTCCCGGTGGGTCCGCATGCTGAACAGCAGCCCGCCCCCGTAGGACAGCAGCAGGATCAGCGCCACCCCGACGCTGAGGGCCTCGATCTCGCCGGGGTAGTCGACCGCCCGCGCCTTGGGCGAGGGCAGCCCGGCGCCGGCCACCAGCTCGAAGATCGCCGGCATGACCAGCACCACCGCGGCCAGCAGCAGCATCAGCGACTGGGCGCCGGCCGCGGTCCGGTCGAAATGCTGCCGCTCCCGCCTGGCTCCCCCGGCCAGCATGGACGCCCCCATGACCAGCAGGATGTTGCCCAGGATCGACCCGATCAGGGAGGCCTTGACGACCTCCTGGAGGCCGGCGGACAGGGCGAAGATCCCGATGATCAGCTCGGGGGCGTTGCCGAAGGTCACGTTCAGGAACCCGCCGATCCCGGGGCCGGAGCGGGCGGCCAGCTCCTCGGTGGCCCGGCCCATCAGGGCCGCGGTCGGGATCACCCCCAGCGCGGCGGTCACGAAGATCGGGGTGGCGCCGGCGTGGATGAGCTCCAGGAGGATCGCCAAGGGGATGAACGGCACCAGCAGGTAGGGCCAGCCGTCCCCGCTGAGCAGAAATCTCCTGAGGTTGAAGCGGGGCTGGAGGTCGGCGGCGGTCATCGGCGGCTGCTCCTAGACGGGCTCCGGGGTCTCCGGGGCTGACGGCTGCGCATCGGCGGTGTCGACCCCGGCCGCGGCCCGGTGCAGCGCCGGGACCGGGTCGCGCGGCTCGCAGAACACCGCCATGCTGGCAGTGAAGGTGTGGACGAAGTTGCGGCCGCCGACCGGGCCCAGCTCGCCCTGGGCGAAGAACCCGGCCATCGGCGCCTGACCGGTGGCCGACGCCACCCGGGCGGCGTCGTGGTCGGGCTCGCCGAAGAAGCCGCGGCCGCGGCCGTTGCAGGAGAACAGCAGCACGCCCCTTGGCGACCATCCGGACACGGGGGCCAACAGCAGCTCGAGGTCCTCGTCGGCGGCGGCGGCGTCGCGGACGTGGAACTGCAGGGTCTGGCCGACCTCGACGCTGTCGGCGACGGCGATCGAGCCGGTCTCCGGGTCGGCCCCGAGCAGGCCCCTGACCAGGAAGTCGCCTCGTTCGAAGCTGGCCTTGTGCTCGTCGATGACCTGGCCGACCTGGAGGCCGCCGCCGCGCAGCAGCTCCTGCTCGTGCTGGTCGAGGGTGGCCAGCATCTGGCGCAGGCGGTCGACCGCCGACCGGCCGCCGAGCTCGTGGACGACGTTGCCCTCGCCGCGGGTGACCGCGAACGGGGAGCCGACCGGCCGGCAGCCCTGGCTGACCACCACCCTGATGTCGACCGGGCCGGCGAGGGCGACGCCGACCGCGCCGCCCTCGAGCACGTCGGTGCCGCACAGCAGCCGGTGCCGGCCCGGCCCGGTGGCGCCCGAGACCATCCCGCCGACCACCCGAAGGCCGGGCTGCTCCTGGTTCAGGCGCTCCAGGAAGCTGTCGGCCGGGAAGCTGAACGGGTCGGCGAGCAGCAGCACGCTGGCCCCCTCCTCCGGCGCCAGGTCGGGCCAACCGCTGACCCCGACGCCGTCCTCCAGGGGGAGCACCCGCAGCGCGAATGGCTGGACGGCGACCTCCGGCAGCCTGGCCATCCACACGGCCAGGCCGGGCTCCCCCTCCAGCTCGCGGCCGTCGCCGATCACGCCCTGGGCGGTGCAGCCGAGGATGGCCGAGGTGCCGGTCCGCTCGGACAGGCTGAGGGCGATGCCGGCGGCGGCCCCGGCATGCTCCATCGAGAAGAAGCAGACCACCAGGTCGGGTGCGCCTCCGAGCTGGCCGAGGGCGGCCGGGATGACCTGGTCGAGGGCCTGCTGATGGTCGGGGGCGGTGGAGATGGCGGCGCCGAAGGTGAGCATGGGCGCAAGGCTACCCGGTTCGGGGCGGCTTGAGCCCCCTGGATCCCGCTAGGCGCCCCCGCCGACCCACTCGAAATGCGCGACATCGGGACGGCCGAAGCTGCCGCCCCAGACGAAGCCGTGCTCGGCCATGGTCCTGATCAGGCGCTCGTCCGCGGTCACCTTAAGCGAGACCGCGATCCCCCAGGCGTGACGGGACAGCTTGCCGCTCCGGGCGTCGCGCAGCAGGCGGGGGCTCCAGCAGCCGCCCGTGCGCCGGAAGTCGGCCACGTCGACCAGCCCGCCCAGCTTCTGGCCCTGCAACGCGGTCATCGCCTCGGCCAGGTCGTCCACCACCAGCCGGTGGCAGCGCACCCGGCCGAGCAGTGGCATCGTCCTGGTGACGAGGTTGGCCCGCGTCCAGGCCGGGTCGGGCCGGCCCCGGCGCAGGCTCGGCAGCGCGAACTCGCCGAAGCGGTCCTTGACCACGCCGAGGGGCAGGATGCCGTCGCCGCCGCGGAAGAACGGCCGGTCGCCCGGGGTGGCGAACCGGACCGCCCGGCCCCTGAGCAGCCGGCGGATCTCCGCCCGCAGCCCGTCCACCGGCCCGCGCGGCCTGACCAGCAGGTAGGCAGCCCGCTGGATGCCGTACCGGCGGGCCAGCTGGCGTTCCAGCGCGACCTCGTAGCCGCCCAGCAGCGCGTCGTTGACCACGCCGCTGACCCGCAGGCTGCGGTTGCCGTCCAGCCGCAGCCGCCCGCCGGACTTGACCCGGCGGAGCTTGGCCCCCGTCTTGGACAGGACCGCCCCCTTGGGCAGCAGGGTGACGAGCTTCCTGCCCGGGCGGCCGGCGGCGGTGGTGTAGGCGCTGGGGTCGACGGCCATCGCCTCGACCGGGACCACCCCGTAGCCGCGCCGCCCGCTGGCCGCCGGGAGCAGCCCGGTGCGGACGGCGCTGATCGCGGCCACCCGGGTCGAGTCGCGGACCCGTCCGACCTCACGCTCGGAGAAGCCGCCCGGCGCCCAGACCAGCAGCTCGTCCCGGAAGGCATCCAGATCGGCGGCGTGAGCGCCGGCCACGCCGGAGCCGCGCCCGCTCGGCCCGGCACCCGCCGGACCGCTCCACCCGGCCACGAACGCGACCCACCCGGCCACGAACACTGCCAGCCCGGTCAGGATCGCGAGCGCTCGCCCTCGCGCAGTCATGCGCGATCTCCCTTCTGGTTACGTGTCAGCGTAACTATCGGGAATCGCGTGGCACCAGTGAACCGGCGAGTTTTCACCGATCCGATATGGACGGGTTCGGCGGGGCGACCTGATCGGCCGCCTCGTCGCGGTCTAGAACGCGCTGAGCAGCGCCGGCTCTTCGAGCAGGTCGCGCAGGTGGACCAGGAACTGGGCGGCGTAGGCGCCGTCGACGATGCGGTGGTCGAACGAGACCGAGGTGGTCATCAGCTGCCTGACCGCCAGCTGCCCGTCGACCACCCAGGGGCGGGGGGCGATCAGGCCGGTGGCCACGATGGCGCACTCGGGCTTGTTGATGATCGGGGTGCCGGTCTCGACCCCGAACCCGCCGACGTTGGTGATCGTGATGGTGCCGCCGGTGAGGTCGGCCGGGGCCGCCTTGCGCTCCCTGGCCAGGCCGGTCAGGCGGTGGAGCTCGCGGGAGAGGTCCAGGATGCCGAGGATGTCGGCGTCCTTGATGTTGGGCACCAGCAGGCCGGTGGCGGTGTCAGTGGCGATCCCGAGGTTGACGTAGCCCTTGACCACGATCTCCCCGGCGGCCTCGTCCCACGACGAGTTCATCAGCGGGTAGGAGCGGATGGCGACACACAGCGCCTTGGCCACGATGGCCAGTGGGGTCAGCTTCAGCTCGGCCGCCGCCGGCAGCGCCAGCAGGCGCGCCCGCAGCTCCATGAGCCGGGTCGCGTCCACGGTCAGGAACTCGGTGACGTGCGGAATCGAGAAGGCCGACGCGACCATCGCGGCCGCGGTCTGCTTGCGGGTGCCGCGAACCGGGATGCGCTCCTCGGCCCGGTCGCGCGGGGGCCGCGCCACCGCGGCGGCGGGGGCTCCGGCCAGGTCGTGGTCGAGGGCGTCGTCGACGTCGTCGCGGGTGATGCGGCCGTCCCTGCCCGTGCCGACGAGCACGGCCAGATCCACCCCCCGGTCCTTGGCGTACCGGCGCACCGGCGGGGTCGCCCTGGGGCGCTGCGGCGAGGGGGCCGCCGGGGCGGGGCCGTTGGCGATCCTGGCCGGCCCGTCCACCACCCGGCGCCGGCGGGTCTGCTGCCGCTCCCCCGGCCCGACCAACGTGGGCTCCTGCTCGGGGTCCTGTTCCCGCCGGGGCGTGGCCGCGGAGGCCGCCGTGCCCCCGGCGTCGGTGTCGACGCTGATCAGGGGGGCGCCGACGTCGATGGTGTCGCCCTCGCCGGCGTGCAGCTTGACCACCGTCCCAGCGTAGGGGGACGGGATCTCGACCACCGCCTTGGCCGTCTCCACCTCCACGATCGGCTGGTTGAGGGTGATGGGGTCGCCGGCTGCGACCAGCCAGCGCACCACCTCGCCCTCGGTGAGCCCTTCCCCGAGGTCGGGGAGCTTGAACTCGCGCTCGGGCACCTCGCCTGGCCTCCTCTGTCTAGAAGTCGAGCGACCTCTGCACGGTCCACAGGACCCGGTCGACGCCGGGCAGGTGGGCTTCTTCGAGCCTGGCCGGCGGGTAGGGGATGTCGAGGCCCGTGCAGCGCAGCACCGGTGCCTCGAGGTGGAAGAAGGCGGCTTCGGTGACCCTGGCCGCGACCTCGGCCCCCATCCCGAGGAACTGTGGCGCCTCGTGGACGACCACCATGCGGCCGGTCTTGGACGCCGAGGCGACCAGCGTCTCCTCGTCGAGCGGGACGAGGCTGCGCAGGTCGATCACCTCCAGCGAGCCGACACCCTCCTCCTGGGCCGCTTCGGCGGCGTCGAGGGCGACCTTGACCATTGGGCCGTAGGCGACCAGGGTCAGGTCGCCGCCCTCCCGCAGCACCCTGGCCTTGCCGATCGGCTCGGTGGTGACCGGCAGGTCGACCTCGTGCTTGGCCCAGTAGCGCCGTTTCGGCTCCAGGAAGATCACCGGGTCGTCGGACTCGATCGACTGGCGCAGCAGCGAGTAGGCGTCGGCCGAGGACGACGGGGTGACCACCTTGAGGCCGGCGGTGTGGCAGTACAGGGTCTCCGGGCTCTCCGAGTGGTGCTCGACCGCGCCGATCGCACCGCCGTAGGGGATGCGGCAGACCACCGGCATGGCCTGGGTGCCGGCGGAGCGGTTCCGGTACTTGGCCAGGTGGCTGATGATCTGGTCCAGCGCCGGGTAGCTGAAGCCGTCGAACTGCATCTCCGGCACCGGCCGGTAGCCGCGCAGGGCCAGCCCGATGGCGACCCCGATGATCGCCGACTCGGCCAGCGGCGTGTCCATCACCCGCTGCTCGCCGAAGTCCTTGAGCAGGCCGTCGGTGATGCGGAAGACCCCGCCGAGCGTGCCGACGTCCTCGCCGAGCAGCACCACCCGGTCGTCTGCCTCCATGGCGTCGCGCAGGGCGGTGTTCAGCGCCTTGGCCATCGTGATCTGCGCCATCTGAGCCTCCCTCACGCCCCGGCCACGAACTGCGCCTCGAACTCCTGCAGCTGCCGCCACTGCGCCAGCAGCGTTTCCGGCGGGTCGGCGTACACGTGGTCGACCAGGTCGGACAGGGGCGGGTCGGGCATCGCCTCGACGGTTGCCCGCACCTCGGCCGCCACCCGGTCGGCCTCGGCCTGGACGTCGCGCTCCAGCTCCTGTGACCACAGCCCGGCCTGCTCGAGGAACGCCCGGTATCGGCCGATCGGCTCGCGGGCCTTCCACATGTCGAGCTCGTCGGAGGTCCGGTACCGGGTCGGGTCGTCGGTGGTGGTGTGGGCGCCGAGCCGGTAGGTGATGGCCTCGATCAGCGTGGGGCCGCCGCCGTCGCGGGCCCGCTCGGCCGCCGCCGTCGTCACGGCATACACGGCCAGCACGTCGTTGCCGTCCACCTGCACCCCGGGGAAGCCGAAGCCGAAGGCCCGCTTGTAGACGGGGGCGGCCATCTGCTTGGCCAGCGGCACCGAGATCGCCCACTGGTTGTTCTGGCAGAAGAACACCACCGGGGCGCTGTGCACGGCCGCGAAGTTGAAGGCCTCGCTGACGTCGCCCTCGCTGGTCGCGCCGTCCCCGAAGTAGGCGACGGCGCACAGCTCGGCCCCGTCCCACTTGGCGCCGATGGCGTAGCCGACCGCGTGCAGGGCCTGGGTGCCGATCGGAATCGAGTATTGGGAGAGCTTGTGCTCCTGCGGGTCCCAGCCGGAGAGGTTGGCCCCGCGGAACAGGCCGAGGACCCGCAGGACCTCCATGCCGGCGCGGACGTACACGACCCCGTGCTCACGGTAGGAGGGGAAGATGAAGTCGTCGGGCCGCAGCGCCCGCGCGCTGCCGACCTGGGCGGCCTCCTGGCCGAGGCACGGCGCCCAGATGCCGAGCTGGCCCTGGCGCTGGAGGTTGTTGCCTTCGACGTCGATGCGCCGGACCACGACCAGCTGGCGGTACAGGTCGCGCAGCTCGTCGTCGCCCAGGTCCACCTTGTAGGTGTCGTGCTGGAGGAGTGCCCCGTCCTCGCCGAGCAGGCGCACCTGCTCGTCGGTCTGGTCCATGCCAGTGTCTCCCGCGTCGGTCCCGCAGCGAACGGCCGGGACGCCCTCGCCGGCTCGGACAGTGCCGCCGAGCCACGCCTGGAAGACAACCCGGGCGGCGGTGCCCGCCATGATCCTACCCGCACGGCTGTGCTCAATACACAAGCCCCACACCAGCCCCCGGAAACCGGCGCGCGATCGGTCGGGTTCTCAAAGAACCAGCCCCCGGGAACCGGCGCAGTGGAAGGGTGGGGTTGTCAAACAACCGGCCCGCGGGAACCGGCGCAGTGAAGGGTGGGGTTGTCAAACAACCAGCCCCCCGGAACCGGCGCAGTGAGGTTCGGGTTCTCATACACAAGGGCCGGAACCTTTGAGGGTTCCGGCCCTTGCGGGTGCCGCCCGGGGGGAGGCGGCGCTTCCGGATCGCCAGGGGACCGCTCCCGTTCGGTCGCCTCCGGCGATGACAGCGTGAACGTACTGCGCTGTTCCCAAACGGAACATCACAGGAACTACGGAGATGGCGAATGTGGCGGTTGTGGGTCGGACTAGACGAAGCACCTCCCCATATGGCCCGAATTGACTACCCTCAGGTGGCGCCGGTCGTCCCCGGCGGCCTTTCGCAGACCCCACTGAAGGTGGTACACCGTAGGGGGCCAGTTCGTGCCTCGCCCCGAGGAGGGATGCCAGTGGCAATACCACCGGACTCGGAAGTGGCCGAGGAGCCAGCGCCAGGCAGCGCCGAGCGCCTCTCCTACCTGGACGCGGGGGGCAGGATCGCCTCCCGGGAGACGGCGCAGTTCGCGGTGGTCCGCGACTTCGACGACTACGGCAACGTGATCTCGCTCATGACGGAGCGCCTGACGCGCTAGCACCGACAGATGTGAACCGGGGGGCGGCCCACGATGGCCGCCCCCCGATGGCGTCTAGAATGCCCTGCGCCGGCCGCTGGACGCCCCCAAGGAGGACCACCCCGTGCTCGTCGACGGCAAGCGACTGCTGATCACCGGGGTGCTGACGCCCGGGTCGATCGCCTATGCGGTGGCCCGCGAGGCCCTCGACAACGGTGCCGAGGTGGTGCTCACCGGCTTCGGCCGCACCCGCTCGCTGACCGAGCGCACGGCCAGGCGGCTCCCCCGCGAGGTCGAGGTGCTCGAGCTGGACGTCAACCAGCCGGCGGACATCCGCGCGGTCAGCGACGAGCTGGCCGGCCGCTGGGGCACGGTCGACGGCGTGCTGCACGCCATCGCCTTCGCCCCGGCCGACGCCCTTGGCGGCAACTTCCTCAACACCCCCTACGAGTCGGCCTCGACCGCCTTCCAGGTCTCGGCCTTCTCGCTGAAGGAGCTCACCGCCGGCCTGCTGCCGGTGCTGGAGGGTCACCACGCCTCGGTGGTCACGCTGGACTTCGACGCCCGGGTCGCCTGGCCGGTCTACGACTGGATGGGCGTCTGCAAGGCCGCGCTCGAGTCGGTCACCCGCTACCTGGCCCGCGACCTCGGTCCCAAGCAGGTCCGGGTCAACGCCATCAGCGCCGGCCCGATCCGGACCATGGCCGCGAAGGGGATCCCCGGCTTCAGCATGCTCGCCGATGCCTGGTCGAGGCGGGCGCCGCTGGGCTGGGACGTCGGCGACCCGACGGTCGTCGCCCGGGTCGCCCTGTGGCTGTTCTCCGACTGGTCGAGGGGGGTCTGCGGCGAGCTGATCCACGTCGACGGCGGCTTCCACGCCATGGGCACCGACCTGCTCTCCAAAGAGGAGCAGGCCAAGCTGGCCGCCGAGGAGGGCTGACCGCCGAGCGCCTATGGCCCGACCGATCATCTTCCTGGTCGCCGACGACGGCCAGGTGCTGGATGCGCTGGCCGCCGACCTCGGCCGGCGCTTCGGCGGTGACTACCGGGTCCAGGCGGAGCGCTCGCCGGAAGCCGCCCTTGCCGCCCTCGAGCGGCTGGCCGGCGGGCCCGAGGAGATCGCCCTGATGGTCGCGGCCCGCCGGATGGCCGAACTGGGCGGGCTGGAGCTGCTGTTGCGGGCGCACGAGCTGCATCCGGGGGCCAAGCGGGTCCTGCTGGAGCACCGGGGCGAGTGGAAGTCCGGCGAGCCGATCGTGCGCGCCATGACCCTCGGCCAGCTGGACTACATCCTCTACCGGCCCTGGTGGCCGGTCGAGCGCAACCTCTACCTGCCGGTGAGCGACTTCCTGGCCGGCTGGGAGACGTCAAGGGCCCCGGCGGTCGAGGCGATCCGGATCGTCGGGCCCCGCTGGGGGGAACGCCCCCACCAGCTGCGGGAGACCCTGGCCCGGAGCGGCATCCCCTACGGGTTCTACCCGGACGACTCGGAGGCCGGCCGGCGCCTGCTGGTGGAGGCCGGCGAGGACGGCACCCGCCTGCCCATCATGCTGTTCCAGCGAGGGCTGGTGCTGGTCGACCCGTCGAACGCGGAGCTCAGCGCCGCCCTCGGCCTGCGGACCGAGCCGGTGGCGGGCGGCTGCGACATGCTGATCGTGGGGGCCGGGCCGGCGGGCCTCGCCGCGGCCGTCTACGGCGCCTCCGAGGGCCTGCAGACCCAGGTCCTGGAGCCGGCCGTCCCCGGCGGCCAGGCCGGGACCAGCTCGCTGATCCGCAACTACCTCGGGTTCCCCCACGGGCTCAGCGGCCAGGACCTGACCCTGCGGGCCTTCCAGCAGGCGTGGCTGTTCGGGGCCGACCTGATCCTGGCCCAGGCGGCGACCGGCCTGCGGGCCGCCGGGCCGGACCTGGTGGTGCGGCTGTCGGGCGGTGGCGAGGTGACCACCAGGGCGGTGGTCCTGGCCACCGGGGTCGCCTGGCGGCGGCTGGGCGTGCCGGCGCTGGAGGCGCTCAACGGCGCCGGAGTGTTCTACGGCGCCGCCGGGAGCGAGGCAAAGGCCATGCGCGGTGAGGACGTGTTCGTGGTCGGCGCCGGCAACTCTGCCGGGCAGGCCGCCATCCATCTGGCGACCTACGCCGCCTCGGTGACGATGGTCGCCATCGACGAGCGGCTGGGCGAGTTCATGTCCGACTACATGATGCGCAAGGTCGAGGCCACCCCGAACATCGCCGTACGGCTGCACACCGAGGTGGTCGACGGCCACGGCCGCGGGCGCCTGGAGGGCCTGACCCTCCGGGACCGCCATACCGGCGCCACCCAGGACGTTCCCGCCTCGGCGGTGTTCATCCTGATCGGCGCCGAACCGAAGACCGACTGGCTGGACGGGGTCGTCGAGCGCGACGAGCGGGGCTACGTGCTGACCGGTCGCGACCTGGCCGGGGGCGGCATCCCGGACGGCTGGCCCCTGGAACGGCCGCCCCTGCTGCTGGAGACGAGCCTGCCCGGCGTGTTCGCGGCCGGCGACGTCCGCTACCGGTCGATCAAGCGGGTCGCCTCGGCGGTCGGCGAGGGGTCGATCGCCGTGCAACTGGTCCACGAGCACCTGGCCGAGCTCCGCGGCCAGGCGGCGCGGTAGCCGGGGCCCGTGGCCGGCGACTTCACGGAGGCGGTCTGGGCGCTGGCCCGGCGGGTGCCGGCCGGGCGGGCCACCACCTACGGCCAGCTTGCCGAAGCCCATTCCGGGGTGGCCAGGGGTGCGCGGGGGGTCGGGCAGGCGATGGCCCGCTGTCCACGGGATGTGCCCTGGTGGCGAGTGGTGCACGCCGATGGGAGCATGAAGGGGACGGCTGGCGGGGACGAGCAGCGGGCCCGCCTGGCCGAGGAGGGCGTGCCCCTGACCGCCGACGGCCGGGTCGACTGGGCAGCGGCCGGCGGGCCCTGGTCGCCCTGACCCGTTCTAGGGAATCGGCCTGCCATACCGGCGGTGGCATGATATGGTCGCGGATGGCGGTGTCGAGGCGCTCCCGGCCTCTGCCCCCCTCACCTCGGATGCACTTTCTTCCGAGAACCCCTGGTAGACGGGAATAGGTTTTGCGAACATGGTTGTTGGCAAAACTGCGAGTGACGTGTGACCTACGAAAGGGATCTGCTTGCTGTCGCAAGGAGCGCGATGAAGGACCAGGACCAGCTGCTCGACCTCCAGACGACGGACTCGTTCCGGTTGTATCTGGATGAGGTGGGGCGGCACCCGCTGTTGACCAAGCAGGACGAGATCGAGCTGTCCCAGGCCTACGAGCAGGGGTTGGACGCCCAGCTCAAGCTGGATGGGACCGACCTCCAGGACCCGGCCCGGGC
>DASYSE010000072.1:0-2392 GCA_036003705.1 Actinomycetes bacterium
TGGAGATAGAGCTGGAGCCCGCCGTTGGTGCTGGTGGACTCGCGGCTGACCACCCCGGCGGTGTAGGCGTAGACCTGGGCGCCATAGGGGGCCATCACGTCGGTGCCCTGGTGGGTGCGGCCGGACGACCGCGCCGCCCCCCAGGTGTCCACGTACGAGTAGGGACGCGCCAGGATGCAGGCGATGCCGCCACGGCTCGCCGGCGCCGCCGGTGTCTGCGCCGGCCGGCGCTCCAGCCTGGCCAGGCGGGTCTGCAGCGCCTGCGCCTCCTCCAGGCTGGCCTCCAGGCGCTGGACGGCCCGCCCGGCCCGGTCGCGCAGGGCCTTGGCGTGCTCGTAGCTGTCCGTGACCCGCCCGAGGGTCGCCTGATAGGAGCTCTCCGCCACCTGCGCGTCCTCGATGGTCTGCGCCTGCCGCGACACCAGCACGGTGGCCAGCTCGATCCGGTCGGGGACCCCCTCGGGGTCGCGCTCCAGCAGGGCGCTGGCCACCAGCAGGCCGCCGGAGCGGTACATGGCGGCGACCTGGCCGGCCACGGCCGCCCGGGTGGTGGCGAGCTGGCGCCGGGCGACCCGGAGCTGCCCGCGGTCGAAGCCCAGCCGGTCCTCGGCCTCGGCGAGCCTGGCCTCCGTGTCCTGCAGCTCCGCGGTCGCCTGCTGCAGCTCCGCCCTGAGCGCCCGCTCGCGGGCACGGGCGTCGGCCAGGGGACCGGCGTGGGCGGCCGGGACGGCAACCGCGACGAGGGCCAGCAGGGTCGTGCCGAGCACGAGTCGGCGCACGGGCGGGACGTCCTTCCGTTTGGGGGAAACGGATGGTCGAGTGGGGGTGCTCTTGGGGGGAACAGGAGCCTAGCCCGGGACGGCGAGCCGGCCAAATCGGCCTGGCCGGCTCGCCGTCCCGGGCGGCGTGACCCGTGGGCCCGTCAGGCGCGGCCGGCGGCCTGGCGGCCTCTCCTGGAGAGGGCGTCGACGGTGGCGGCGAGCAGCAGCACCCCGCCGGTGACGAGGAACTTGGTGGACGACTCCACCCCGAGCAGGTTCATGCCGTTCTGGATGGAGAGGATCACCAGGCCTCCCAGCAGCGCCGAGTAGGCCGACCCGCGCCCGCCGAACAGGCTGGTGCCGCCGATCACGGCCGCCGCGATGGCGTTCAGCAGGGTGTCCGAAGCCCCCGAGGACTGGTTGACGGCGAACAGCCGCGAGGCGGCCAGGATGCCGCCGGCGGCGGCCATGGTCGAGGCGAGCGTGAACACCACCAGCCGGACGTTGTCGACCTGGATGCCGGCCCGCCGGGCCGCCTCGGCGTTGCCGCCGACGGCCAGCACGTGGCGGCCGAACCGGGTCCGCTTGATGAGCAGGTCGACCAGGACCACCAGCCCGACGAAGATGATCAGGACCAGCGGCAGCCCCCGGTCGGCCGCCAGCACCGCCGCGGTAACCAGCAGGGCCACGGCGATGACCACGATCCGGGTGACCAGGACCTGCACGGGCGGCACGGGCAGCCCGGCCGCGACCCGCCGGCGTCGCTCCCAGAGCTTCTCCGCCGTGTAGGCAACGATCACGAGCACCGCCAGGAGCCAGGCGTCCAGGGGGATGAAGAAGGTGCTGGTCAGTCCCGTGATGGTGCCGTCGGTGATGTTGACGGTGCCGGTCTCCCCGAGCACCAGCAGCAGCGCCCCGGTCCAGGCGAGCAGGCCGGCGAGGGTGACCACGAACGCCGGGATGCGAAAGCGGGTTACCCAGAACCCCTGGAGGGCGCCGATGACCGCGCCGGCCGCCAGCCCGGCCAGGATCGCCAGCCATCCCGGCCATCCCTGCTTGACGTTCAGCACCGCCATGACGGCGGCGGCGAACCCGGAGAGCGCCCCGACCGACAGGTCGATCTCGCCGAGCAGCAGCACCAGCACCACCCCGATCGAGATGGTGCCGACCCCGGCGAGCTGCAGGAGCAGGTTGGTGAGGTTGCCGGGGGTGAGGAAGCGGTCGTTGGCGAACCAGAAGATCGCCCAGATGACCGCGATGCCGACGATCACCGGCAGGGTGCCGAGCTCGCCCTGGGCCAGGCGGCGCCGGAAGCCGGCCCACGCGCCGGCCAGGCCGGGCTCCTCGGCGACCAGCCGGGGGTCGAGGTCGGAGACGGTCACGGCTCGCTCACCTCCGTTGGCTGTTGCTCGTCGCCGGCCCTGGCCCCGGTGATGGCCGCCACGACCTCGTCCGAGTTGGTCTGCTTGGCGTCCAGGACGCCGACCTGGCGGCCGAGCCGCAGCACCACGATGGTGTCGGCGACCGCGAACACGTCGGCCAGGTTGTGGCTGATCACCACCACCGCCAGGCCGTGCTCCCGCAGGGTGCGGATCAGCTCCAGGACCTGCGCGGTCTGGGCGACCCCAAGG
>DASYSE010000073.1:0-22978 GCA_036003705.1 Actinomycetes bacterium
GGTCGCAGGTACAGCCGGCGGGCGACGATCCGGTCGGGTCCGTAGTGGTCGGTGAGCCGGTCCAGTAGGTTCCGTTGGGCGGTGGAGGCTTGCCCGCCCTCGTGGTGGGACAGCAGGCACAGCCGCCGGCCCGGGTCGTCCTCGAGCAGGTCGATCACCCCGCACAGCGAGTCCAGCCCGCCAGAGAACAGGCACACGCTGTCCACCTCCAACCCGACCGGCGCTTGGCCGGCGGGAACCCCGCGCACCCCGGTGAGCGGATGCCTGGCTAACGGGTAGGCCTCGACGCGCCACCGGTCCCCGGTCAGGAAGCGCAGCGTCGTGTCCCAGCTGGCCGCCGCCCAGCTCTCGGGGTCGGCGACCGGCAACCGGAGCCGTAACCGCCGGGTCCACCCGTCCAGCTCGCCACGGCGGGTCGTGGTCCTGTCTGCGCAGTAGACGCCCGCGCCGAGCAGCAGCAGATCCGCGGCGGGCCGTGGCGGCCGCCATCCGGCAAAGAACTCCGGGCCGGTTTCGCCAGTCTGCATGGTGGCGGCTGGGGTGCCGGGCGCCCAGTCCAAGACCCGCACGTCGGCCGGTTCGTCGAGGCGGGTTGTCAGGGCGGTGCGCAGGAGGTAGTCGGTCGTCATGGCTGGCCTCCCTCGAGCGCCTCCAGCGTCTCGTACACGCCGCGGATGGCGTCGGCGGCGATCGCCGCGCCTTCCGGGCCGGACCAGTCGACGGCGAACGGGTCGTCGGGTAGCCGGATCACCACCACGTCCTCGACGATCTGGCGCAGCTGTGCGTCGGCCCGGCGCATGGCCTCCGGGTCGGCGAGCCGGCTGAGCCGTTCGGCGATGACCGGCACCCGGTTGTACACGTAGTGGGCCAGAAACGCTTCCAGCAGCCCGTGGAGCTCGTCGGCGGAAACCGTGCTGGCCGCCAGCTCGTCCCAGGTGTCGGCACCCTGGAACAGCTGGTCGAGGACGTCGCAGGCAGCGTCCCGGGCCGCTTGTGCGTCCAGGTCGTCGCCGTCTCCGGCGATGAGGGTGACCAGCTCGTCGAGGACGTCGAACCGGCTCAGCCCGACCAGGGCGGCCAAGCCCAGTTGGTCCAGTGTCGGGCCGAGGCCGCGATCATGGATGCTGGCCAGCAGGGTCCCGAGGCGCTGCAGCCCGCCGCGTCCGGCTCGGGCGCTGGCGGTGGCGCCAGCGGCTCCGCCGAGCACGGGCACGTGCCGGGCGAGGACACGCATCGCCCGGTCGCGGTCGCCGTCGCCGCCGCGACCGCGAACGTAGGCGCTCGCGGCGTATTTCAGCGGCGTCCACGGCCCGCCCCGGCCCTCGGTCCGGTCCGTGGAGGTGCCCATCAGCTGGAACGGGGGTGGGTGCTGCGCGCCGCAGCCTGCCGCCGCGCTGTGGCGGTGACCTGCTCTAGCGCGCCGACGCCGCTGTTCTGCCAGCGGTCCAGGAGGCTTTCCACGGCTGGGTGCCCAGTGGGCAGGCGGCGCACCACGGTAAGGGTCCGTTCCGGCGGTACTGCGGTGGGCGGGATCCTCATCATCGCCTCGCACACCGCCGCAACGGTCTCTGGAACCCGTTCGGCCAGCTCGGCCGCCGCGGCGAAGGCTGGACCGGCCGGGTTCCGGGTCAGCCGCTTGAGCAACTCGTCGACCAACTGCCCTCGCTCAGTCGCGTTGAGTTCCTTCACGCGATCAAGTGCGGCCCGGCGGACCGGGTCCACCTCGGCTTCGATCTGGAGGAGAAGTCCCTGGAGGTGTGGTGGCAGGCGGGATGCGACGACGCCGAGGGACAGCTTGTCGCGGGAGTAAGTGAAGTAGGGTCGCAGGTCGACCTCGCCGAGCCGCGGCGGCAGAGCAAGCCAGTCCCGGACATGCGGTTTGGCCGCCCATACCGCCACCTCGTCGGGAAGCGCCGGCCCGGTGGCCTGGCGTTTCGTGCGTGACCCCGCTGCGGCCTCGGCCTTGCTCGTGCCGGTGGGTCGTCGACTGCGCGCCGGTGCGGCCTCCCGCGCGGCCGGCTCGTCGTCCGCCTGCTCGCCATCGGCATGCTCGCCTTGGGCGTCGGACACCTCGGTGGGCGATCCCGGCTGGAGGGCTGCCTCGGCGGCGGCCAGCTCCGGGATCGGACCGGCCGCGGTGAGCTGCCAGTCGAACAGGCGCTGGAAGTCGCCGACGTGCTGGTCTTCGAGCACCAGTAGCTTTGCCAGCACCTTCGGGTCTAGCTCGACCCCGCGGCGCGCGGCGCTGCGAACCTTCAGCAGGAGGTTGTTGAGGAACCGCTTGAGCTGTCGCGGGTTGCCGCGCCCGCCGGCGCCGAGCACGGGTCCGACCGTCGCGGCCCACTCCAGGTCCCGCACCAGGTCGGCCGGGACGCCGTCGCCGAGGATGTCGCCGGCCACGCCGAGGTTGAACGCGACCATCAGGTTGTTCTCCGCCCGTCGCTTGCGGACCTCGGCCCGTACCTGCTCGAAGGCGGCGTCGCCCAGGCGTAGCTCCGCTAGCAGCAGGTTTATGTACGTCTCCGCCTCCGGCACAGAAAGCGCCGGGATGACGGCCTTGAGCTGGAGCATCTTCTCCAGGTAGTCCGCGCCGATGCCGGTGCCGCCCTCACGGCGCAGTTCCGGGTAGCGCGAGTCGATCGCGGTCTCCACCACCTGCTGGTTGGCCGCCACGACGTAGGCGGTCTTGTCCGTGTTGAGGAACAGCCGGATCGCCTCGAAGGTGTCGACGACCGTCTCCGGCAGGCACCGGTCGAGATCGTCAATGAACACCACGATCGCCGCGACTTTGTCCAACCCGGCGACGAGCCTGCCGAAATGGGCTCGGAACGAACCGACCTCTGCGACCGGGTCGCCGGCTGCCTCGACCGGAGGGCGACCCTGCGTTGCGGGCGGCTCCGTGAACAGCCGCTCAGCCTCGGCCCCTACGGCCGCCGCAGTGCCTTGCACCAGCCCACGGGTCGCCGGGTCCAGCGCCGAATCCGGATCCAATGCCTGGACAGCAAACACGGCTCCAGGCCCTATGGCCTTCGACGCGCCGCGGCCAACCCAACGGGTCCGCCGCCGAAGCCCCTGGGTGAACTGACGCAGCCTAGAGACCTGCTCTTTTTCCTCTGGCTCGATCTCGCCTTCAAGCCGGTCGAGGACTGCGCTCATCAACGCAACCTTGACGTCGTCGTAGTCCTCGTAGTGCCAGGGGCTGAACTCAACGCACACGTACCTGGCCTTGGAGTCGTTCCTGGGCCTGGAGTCGTCCGTGTCGCCCTCGGCCTCCAACTCCTGGCGGACGATCTTCATCAGGCTGCTCTTGCCAGACCCCCAGTCGCCGAGCACGCCCACCGTCAAGGGCAGCAGCCTGGGCTCGGTCAGCGCCACGACGAGCGAGTCGACGAGGAAATCGAAGCCGAGCAGGTCGACGTCGGTCTCGTTGTCCGCCCACACGGCGCGCTCCGTTCCTTTCCGGACAGCTGGATAACGGTGGAGCCTACCCGAGACCGAGGAAAGCATGGGAGCCAGCGGCGACCCGCTCGGCCGTCGTCAAGACGGTTGTTGTGCGTGGCGCAGCTCTACGCTGGGACAGCAGAGGCGGCTGCTACCTCAGATCAGGTGGCAAGGCTGACTGGATGCCTCAAGTCAACTGGCAATGCCGCACTTTGGATGGCAACGGACATCAAGCGTGCGGGTGTGCCAACGCTCCCCCAGCCGCGGCCCCGCCCGCAACCGCCGAAGCGACCGAGGACCGAGGGCGTGTCGGCACCTACGTGACACTCGTCTCGTCAAGGGCCGTGGCCGACAGGCCGCCGTGCAGCACCCCCGGGTAGCTCTGGAACTCGGGCCGCGGGTGCAGGGTGGCCAGCACCCGGTCGCCGTCACGGCGGATGTCGTCGAGGTGCATGCCGATCGGGTTGTCGTCGCCGCAGGCGAAGCAGTGGCGCGCCCCAGCCGGGAGCACGTCGTCGCGGGTGGCGGGCCCGCCGTCGTCGGGGCCGGGCATGCGGCGTCCCTCCCTCTCGGTGGCCGGTGGCCGGTAGGCTACTGCAGCCGCGACCTGCGCTCAGGAGGACCCTGTTGCCCGCCCTCACCGACGACGCCCTGCGCCGGCTGCCAAAGGCCGAGCTGCATCTCCACCTCGACGGTTCGCTGCGGCCGGCCACCGTCGAGGAGCTGGCTCGCCAGCTCGGCCTGGTGCCCGCCGACGCCCCCAACGGCGCGGCCATGGCCAAGGTCCGGGTGACCCGCAGGGCCGGGCTGGCCGAGGCCCTCGCCGGCTTCGAGCTGCTGCTGCCGCTGCTGCAGTCCAGGGAGCACCTGGCCCGGGTGACCCGTGAGCTGGTCGAGGACCTGGCGGCCGACGGGGTGGTCTACGCCGAGCTGCGCTTCTGCCCGCGGCTCAACACCGGGCAGGGCCTGACCATCGACGAGGTGCTGGCAGGTGTCGGGGAGGCCGCCGCCCAGGCCGCGGCGGCCACCGGCACCCGGGTGGCCCTGCTGGCCTGCCTGATGGGCGGGGTCGACCCGGAATGGAACCGGCCGGTGCTGGACGCCGCCATCCGGCGGATCGACTCCGGGGTGGTCGGGGTGGACCTGGCCGGCCCGGTCGAGGACCGCTCGCCGGACTGGATCGACGCCCACGCGGCCATGTTCGAGCACGCCCGCGCCTCCGGGCTGTGCGTGACCATCCACGCCGGCGAGGCCGAGCCGCCGGCCGCGATCCGCACCGCGCTGGACCGCTACCGGGCCGACCGGATCGGCCACGCGACCAGCCTGGCCGACGACCCCGACCTGCTGGCCGAGGTGGTCGAGCGCCGGGTGGTGCTGGAGTGCTGCCCGCGGTCCAACTACTGGACCCGGACCGAGCAGGAGCTGCCGGAGCTGGCCGACCACCCGGTGGGCCGGCTGCTCGAGGCGGGGGCGCGGGTGTGCCTGAACACCGACGACCGCAGCCTGTTCGGCAACGACCTGTCGTCGGAGTTCCGGGTGGTCGCCGAGGCCAACGGGCTGGACGACCGGCAGGTGGCCGCGCTGGCCTCCAACGGGTTCGCGGGCGCGTTCCATCCGGGGCGTGCCGCGGCCGCCCTCGACCGGGCCGTCGGCCAGCTCCAGGGGCCCGCCCGGTGACCGCGACGGCGGTGTTCACGCCGTCGGACCGGCGCTTCGTCGCCGACCCCTACCCGGCCTACGCGCGGCTGCGCCAGGCCGGGCGGGTGCTGTACGACCAGGCCAGCGACCACTGGCTGGTCCCCCACCACGCCGACGTGCGGGCGCTGCTGCGCGACCGCCGGTTCGGGCGCACCTACCTGCACGTGGCCACCCACGCCGAGATGGGCCGGCCGCGGGAGCCGGCCTACCTGGCGCCCTTCTGGCAGCTGATCCGCAACGGGATGCTGGACCGGGAGCCGCCCGACCACACCCGCCTGCGCCGGCTGGTGGCCAAGGCGTTCACCCCCCGCATGGTCGAACGGCTGCGCGACCGCGTCCAGGCGACCACCGACCGGTTGGTCGACGCGGTCGCCGACGCCGGCGGGGGCGACCTGGTGGCCGACCTGGCCGAGCCGCTGTCGGTGGCGGTGATCAGCGACCTGCTCGGCGTGCCCGAGGCGGACCGTCCGCTGCTGCGGCCGTGGTCGGCCCAGATCTGCGGGATGTACGAGGTCAACCCGTCGCCGGAGGCGGGCCGGGCCGCCTCGCGGGCGGCGGCCGAGTTCTCGGAGTACCTGCGCGGGCTGTCGCGGGAGCGGCGCGCCCGGCCCGCCGACGACCTGGTCACCGCCATGGCCCAGGTGGTCGACGCCGGCGACCAGCTCACCGAGGACGAGCTGATCGGCACGGTGGTGCTGCTGCTGAACGCCGGCCACGAGGCGACCGTGAACCTCACCGGCATCGGCTGGTGGCAGCTGGTCCGCCATCCCGACCAGCTGGCCCGGCTGCGGGCGGAGCCGGCGCTGCTCCCACGGGCGGTCGACGAGCTGCTGCGCTACGACACCCCGCTGCAGCTGTTCGAGCGCTGGGTGCTGGAGGATGTCGAGCTCCACGGGGTCACGGTGCCCAAGGGGGCCGAGCTCGGCCTGCTGTTCGGGTCGGCCAACCGCGACCCGGCGGTCTTCCCCGAGCCCGACCGGCTGGACCTGGGCCGCGAGGCCAACCCGCACCTGAGCTTCGGGGCCGGCGTCCACTACTGCCTGGGGGCGCCGCTGGGCCGGCTGGAGCTGGAGCTGGCGTTCGGGACGCTGCTGCGCCGCCTGCCGCGGATGGAGCTGGCCACCGAGCCGAGGTGGAAGCCGACCTACATCCTCCGGGGCCTGGAGTCGCTGCTGGTGACGACCGCGGGGGGCTCCGCCGCCCGCATTCCCCCCAAGACCTGAGGAGGGCTGCATGTTCGCGATGTACGGGCCCGAGCTGACCTTCCTGGGGGTCCCGCGCGCCGACCTGGACGACCCGGCCTCCCTGGACGGGGCCGACGTGGTCATCCTGGGGGCGCCGTTCGACGGTGGCACCAGCCACCGGCCGGGGGCGCGGTTCGGCCCTTCGGCGATCCGCGGCACCGACTACCTGGGCCACGACGCCTCCCGCCCCTCCCTGGCTCTCGGCGTCGACCCGCTGCAGGACCTCAAGGTGGTCGACGCCGGCGACGTGCTGATGCTGCCCGGCGAGATCGGGCCGGCGCTGGAGCGGCTGGAGGCGGCGGTGCACGCGGTGGCGGCCGCCGGGGCGGTCCCGGTGGTGCTGGGCGGCGACCACACCATCGCCCTGCCCGACGTGACCGGGGTGGCCCGCCAGCACGGCATGGGCCGGGTGTCGGTGGTCCACTTCGACGCCCACGCCGACACCTCCGACACCCAGTTCGGCTCGCTGCTCGGCCACGGCACGCCGATGCGGCGGCTGATCGAGTCGGGCGCGGCCCGCGGCGACCGGTTCCTCCAGCTCGGGCTGCGCGGCTACTGGCCGCCTCCCGACGTGCTGGCCTGGATGGCCGAGCAGGGCATGCGCAGCTTCGGGATGACCGAGATCGTCCGGCGTGGGCTTGACGCCTGCCTGTCGGAGGCGTTCGCGGTCGCCACCGACGACTGCGACGGGGTGTTCCTGTCGGTCGACGTCGACGTGGTCGACCCGGGCATGGCCCCGGGGACGGGCACCCCGGAGCCGGGCGGGCTGACCGCCAGGGAGCTGCTGGACGCGGTCCGCCGCTGCGCCGTTGAGCTGCCGGTGGTCGGCGTGGACGTGGTCGAGCTGTCGCCGGTCTACGACGGGCCCGGCCAGGTGACGGCCTTCCTGGCCAACCGGGTGGTGCTGGAGGCCCTCTCGGGGATGGCCAGGCGGCGCGCCACCCAGGCCGGGGGCTGAAACCGGGGCGGTCGTCGGGGTGTTCAAGCCGGTGATGGACACGCAACAGGAGCTGCCGGCCCGGCTGGCCCGCGACCTCGACGGGGCCTTCGAGGCGCTGGTCGGCGACCACGAGCGGCTGGTCTTCGGGCTGGCCCTGCGGGTCGTCGGCAACCCCGCCGACGCCGAGGAGGTCGCCCAGGACACCTTCGAGCGCGCCTACAACGCCCTGGCCGGGTATCCGGCGGAGCGGGTGGCGGCGATGCGGCTGCGCCCGTGGCTGGCTCAGATCGCGCTCAACCTGGCCCGCAACCGGCTGCGGCGGCGCCCGCCGCCGACCAGGCCGCTGGAGGACGGCGACGGAGGACTGCCCATGCTGGCCGCCCCGGCGGCCTCCGAACCGGCCGAGGTGGCCGAGCGGGGCCAGGAACGGGACTTCTGGGCCGAGCTGCTGGCCTGCCTGCCCCGCGGCTACCGCGAGGCGGTGGTGCTGCGGCACGTCGAGGGCCTGCCCTACGCCGAGGTCGCCGAGATCCTCGACCGGCCGGTGGGCACCGTCAAGACCCACGTGCACCGGGGCGTGCGGCTGCTGCGGGTGGAGCTGGAAGCCCGAAAGGAGCGGATGCAACCATGAACCGACCCGACCACGACGACGACCGCTGGGAGGTGGCCCGGGAGCTTGCCCTGGGCCTGCAGGGGCTGCGGGCCGAGCCGCCGGCCAACCTGCGACCCGCGGTGCTGGAGCGGGTCGGCCTGGCCGACGCCTTCCTCACCGTGCGCGGGCCGGCCGGCCCGCTGCTGATCGCCTACAACGGCCGCGGGATCTCGGCCACCGCCCCGGCCGCCGACCAGGCCGCGTTCCTGGAGCGGTTCCAGGCCCGCTTCCGGCGGCCGCTGCGCCCGGCCGACCGGGCCCCGCAACGGCTGGTGGCCCAGGTCGAGCGGTTCCTGGAGCCGGGCCGGCGCGGGACGCCGCCCCGGTTCGACCTGCGCGGGGTCTCCGCGTTCGAGCGGGCGGTCCTGGCCAAGGCGCAGGAGATCCCCCGTGGGGAGGTCCGCCCCTACGCCTGGGTGGCCGGCGAGCTCGGCCAGCAGGCCGCGGTCCGGGCGGTCGGGGCGGCCCTGGGCCGCAACCCGATCCCCGTGCTGATCCCCTGCCACCGGGTGGTCGGCAGCGACGGGCGCCTGACCGGCTACGCCTGGGGCGTGCCCTACAAGCGGACGCTGCTGGCCGCCGAGGGCGCCGACCCGGCCGGGCTGGAGCTGCTCGGCCGGCGCGGCACCCGGTTCCTTGGCAGCGACACCACCCGCGTCTACTGCTACCCCACCTGCCACAACGCGCGCCGCATCACCGACCCCCACCAGGTGCGGTTCCGTGGTGCTGGGGAAGCAGGCAGGGCCGGGTACCGGCCCTGCCTGGACTGCCGGCCCCCGAGCGCGGGCGGGTAGCTCCCTGATCCATGTGGGGGAGCTCCGGCTCCCGCCGCCACCCCGGAGCGCCTGCGCCATGGGCCGCTGATCGCCGCCGTTCACCGGCGGCGGCGCAGGGCCCGTAGGGCCTGCTCGGCCGCCTGGACGGGACCGAGCTCGTCCAGGACGTCGGCGACGCGTTGGTTGCGGTGCTCGAACTGGAGGCCGTCGGTGGACGCCGGGAGGTCGCGGGCGCGGCGCTCGGCGGCGTCCAGGGCGGCGGCGCTGGCGGCCTGGGCGCCGGCGAGGGCCGGCAGGGCCCAGGCGGGCAGCTCGGCCCGGGCCGCCTCGAGACCGGTCAGGAACCCGGCGACGCTGGCCTCCAGCGGCGCTCCCGGCCGCCTGGCCGATGGGACCGTGGCCAGCAGCGCCCTGCTTCCCTGATCAAGGGCCTGGGCGAACCGCAGGAACCCCGCCCAGGCCGCCTCAACGGCCGGGTCCCTCCTCCACATGCCCGCCACCTCCCATGGGATGATCGGCGCCGACGCCGACCATACCCACACGGAGCTCCCGATGCCGCGCCTGGCCGTTTCCCCCGTCCCGCCCGAGCGGGCCGACGCCGACCTGCTCGTGCTGCCGGTGGCCGCGGGCGAGGCCGGCCCGGTCGCCCCGCCGGTGACCAGGGCGGTGCTTGACCGGCTGGGGGCCGACCTGGGTGCGCTGGCCGGGACCGGCCGGTTCACCGGGGCACTGGACGACGCGCTGCTGCTGCCGAGCTACGGCGCCGTGACCGCGCCGGCGGTGCTGCTGGTCGGGGTCGGCCCCGACGCCGGCCGGACACCCGAGATCCTGCGGCGGGCGGCCAGCGTCGCGGTCGCCGGGGCCGGGAGGGCCGCCACCATGGCCGTCGCCCTGCACCGCTCCGCGGCGCGGGGCACCCCGGCGGCGGCCAACCGGGCGGCGCTGGCCGCCGTGGCCGAGGGCACCGCCCTTGCCGCCTACCGGTTCCAGCGGCACAAGTCGAAGCCGGAGCCCGAGCTGGCGGCCGCGACCCTGCTGGTCGACGGGCGCCGGTCGCTGGCCTCGGCCGAGCGGGTGCTGCGCCGGGCCGAGGTCGCCGCCAGGGCCACCCTGCTGGCCCGCGACCTGGTCAACGAGCCCGCCAGCCGGATCAACCCGGCGACCCTGGCCGCCGAGGCGGTGCGGCTGGCCAGACGCTCCGGCCTGGGGCACCGGGTCCTGACCGGGCCGGCGCTGCGCCGCGGCAGCTTCGGCGGGGTCGTGGCCGTGGGCGGCGGGTCGGCCACCGGCCCGCGCCTGGTCGAGCTGCGCTACCGCCCAGCGTCGGTTGGCTCGCGGAGCGCAAGCCCGGGCTCGCGGAGCCGAAGCCGGGGTCCGGAACGGCACGTTGCCCTGGTCGGCAAGGGCGTCACCTTCGACACCGGCGGCATCGACCTCAAGCGGGGCGCCGGCATGGACGGGATGAAGGACGACATGGCCGGGGCGGCGGCCATCCTCGGGGCCCTCACCGTGGCGGCCGAGCTCGGTCTGGGCACGGCCGTCACGGCGATCCTGCCGCTGGTCGAGAACATGCCCGGCGGCTCGGCGATGCGACCCGGCGACGTCATCCGGGCCCGCAACGGCATCGCCATCGAGGTCACCAACACCGACGCCGAAGGCCGCCTGATCCTGGCCGACGGGCTCGCCCTGGCCGCCGAGGCCAGGCCGGACGCGATCATCGACCTGGCCACCCTGACCGGCTCGGTGGTGCACGGGCTCGGCCTCGGCTGCACCGGCGTGTTCGGCAACACCCCGGCGCTCACCGCCGAGGTCCTGGCCGCCGCCGCCCGTGCCGGGGAGCCGGCCTGCGAGCTCCCCCTGATCGAGGACTACCGGCGATTCCTCGACTCCGAGGTCGCCGACCTGGTCAACGCGACCATCGAGCCGGGCGACGGCATCCAGGCGGCGCTGTTCCTGCGCGAGTTCGTCGCCGGCACCCCTTGGGTCCACCTGGACATCGCCGGCCCGGCCAGCGCCAAGCAGGCCCGCTACTACCAGCCCAAGGGCGCCAGCGGCTGCATGGTCCGCACCCTGCTCGCCTTCCTGGAAGGCGAGGCCGCCTAGCTCGTCCCCGGCGGCCGCTGGCTGATCTCAGCCGGGCTGGTCGCCTTCCTGGGCTTCGCGGTGTTCTTCGAGGCGGCTGCCTGGGCCTCGGCCGCGCCGGGCTGGTTGCCCTTGGCGTGGTAGAGGTCGAGGGCGGCGAGGGCGGCGCTGCGGGCGTCGTCGGGGCGGCCGGCGGCGGCGGCGACCGCGGCCCGGTCGAGGAGGGCGTCGCCGCGCATGGTCAGCATGTCGGTCGGCTCGGCGATGCCGACCGCCTCGGCGGCCAGCCGCTCGGCCTCGGCGACCCGGTCGTTGGCGGCCAGCGCCCTTGCCGCGGCGCCCCGCCAGCGGACCTGCGCGAACAGGTCGTCGTGGGCGGCGATGGCCCGGCTGGCCAGGGCGACCTGGAGGGCCTCCGTGGGCCGGCCGAGCCGGTGCAGCACGTGGGCCAGGTCGGCGGTCAGGTTGGAGCGCAGGCCCGCCTCGCCCTGGCGCTCCAGCACCCTGATCCCCCGGCGCAGCTGCTGCTCGGCGGCCTCCGGGTCGCCGGCCAGCGTCAACGCGGCGGCGGCGAACTCCCTGGCCAGGGCGGCGACCCGGTTCTCCCCCAGGTCGTCGGCCAGGGCCAGGGTCCGCCGGACGGTGGCCATGGCCGCCTCCCTCTGCCCGGCCATGGCCTGCACCCCGGCCAGCGACTGCAGGGCGGTCAGCTCCGAGCGGCGGTTGCCGGCGGCCTGCTCGAGCAGCTCCTGGCAGCGGCGGATCCCCTCGGCCGCCGGGACCGGACCCCAGACCGCGCTCTGGGCGAGCAGCCCGCGGGCCCAGGCCTCGGCCGGTTCGTCGCGGGCCAGGCGGGCGTGGGTGATCGCCTGGCTGGCCGCCGCCTCGGCCTCGGCGATCCGGCAGCGCAGGAACCCGAGGGCGGCCAGCAGCCCCCAGGCCTTGGCCAGGCCCCGCTGGTCCTCGAACTCGGCGAAGGTGGCGATGGCCCGGCTGGTCTCCCGCTGGAGGTTGGCGGTGTACAGGTCGCTGGCCACCCCCACCTCCATCCGCAGCCGGCCGACGCGGGCCTGGGCGGCCAGGCGGTGGTCACCGTGCTCGGCGGCGGCCGCCGCGACCTGGCCGAGGATCGCCTCGGCGCGCGGGAACTCGCCGGTGGCGACGAGCACGTCGGCCAGCTCGACCAGCAGCTCCTGGCCGCCCGGGTCGCCGGCCGGCAGCAGGGCGACCGCCCGTTCCAGCAGCTTGGACGCGGCCGGCAGGTCGCCGCGGCCGAGGGCCCGGCGGCCGGCCGCCCCCAGCCGCTTGGCCGCGGTGACGGCCAGCCGCTGGTTGCGCTGGTCGACGGCGCCCAGCTCGGCCCGGTACCGCCAGGCCCGCTCCAGGTGGTAGCCGACGATCTCCTCGATCTCGCGCAGGCGCGGCCCGGCGATCCGCTCGACCCAGACGGCGAACAGCTCGTGGAGCTCGGCCCGGGTCTGCTTGGGGATGGAGTCGTAGGCGGCGTCGCGCAGCAGCAGGTGGCGGAACTGGAAGCCCTGGTCGCCGGACAGCCGGGACGGCGCCGGGCGCAGCAGCTCCCGCCGGACCAGGGCCTGCAGCCGGGCCGGGACCTGGTGGCGGACCGACGGCGGGGACAGCTCGACCACGGCGCTCTGCTCGAACACCTGGCCGGCGACCGCGGCCCGTTCCAGCACCGCCCGCTCGTCGTCGTCCAGCCGGTCCAGGCGGGCGGTGAGCAGCGCCTGGATGCTGGGCGGGATCCCCAGGTCGGCCAGGTCGGCCGCGACCCAGCGGCCGTCCGCACGGCGCAGCCGGCCCTCCTCGACCAGAGCGGCCAGCAGCTCCTCCAGGAACAGCGGGTTGCCCTCTGCGGCCCTGGTGATCGGCTCGGCCACCGCCCCGGGCAGGGGGACCGGCCCGGCCAGGGCGGCCAGCAGCTGGGTCGCCTCGGCATCGCCGAGGGGCTCCAGCAGCATGGTGGTGGCGTTCAGCTTGCCGCCGGCCCAGCCGGGCCGCTGTTCAAGGAACTCGGGCCGGGCCATCGCCACCAGCAGGATGGGGACGCCCCTGGCGTAGTCGGCCACGTGCTCGACCAGGTCGAGCAGGCCGGGCTCGGCCCAGTGGAGGTCGTCGAGCACGACCACCAGCGGTCCTCGGTCGGCGAGGATCTCGAGCAGCCGACGGAAGGCCCAGGCCGCCTCCTCGGCCGGGCCGGGCGTCGCCTCCAGGCCGATCAGCTGCCCGATCCGGGCCGCGACGTGCTCGCGCTGGGTGTCCTCGGTGGACGGCCCCGGTGGGTCGGTCGGCCGCCTGGGGTCGTCGCCCAGCAGCCGGCGCAGCCTGGCGGTGGCCGCGGCCGGCGGGTCGGTGTCGCTGATCCCGGCCGCCTGGCGGACGATCTCGGCGACCGGCCAGAAGGTGATGCCCTCGCCGTAGGACAGGCAGCGGCCGCGCAGCACGGTCGCCGAGGGCAGGCCGCGAAGGGCCTCGCCGACCAGCCGGGTCTTGCCGACTCCCGCCTGGCCGAGCACGGTCAGCAGATGGCAGGTGCGGATGCCGGCGACCCGCTCGAAGACCCAGGCGAACAGGCGGAGCTCCGGCTCCCGGCCGACGATCGGGGCGTCCTGGCGCCTGGCGTGGCCGGGGGCGCCGGGGTCGACCCGGCGCAGCCGGTAGGCGGCGACCGGGGCTTCCTTGCCCTTGAGGACGAGCGGGGCGACCCGCTCGACCTCCACCGCGTCCCTGACCAGCCGGAAGGTCGGCTGGCCGAGCAGCACCTCCCCGGGGGCGGCGGCCTGTTCCAGGCGGGCAGCCACGTTGACCGCGTCACCGAGGACCAGGGCGTGGCCGATCGCCGGGTCACCGGTCATCACCTCGCCGGTGTTGACCCCGGTGCGGACCTCCAGGCGCACGCCCCAGTCCCGTTCCAGCTCGGCGTTGAGCCGGTCGAGGCCGACGGGCAGCTGGGCCGCGGCCCGCACCGCCCGCAGGGCGTCGTCCTCGTTGACCACCGGGATCCCGAACACGGCCACCACGGCGTCGCCGGCGAACTTCTGCACCCGCCCGCCGTGGCGCTCGAACAGCCCCCTCGTGTGGTCGAACCAGCGGCCCATGACCACGGCCAGCGACTCCGGGTCCAGCCGCTGCCCGAGCCTGGCCGACCCGGCCAGGTCGGCGAACACCACGGTGACGAGCTTGCGGGCCGGCCGGCCGGTCGCCACCGCCACCGGCAGCTGCGACCCGCAGTTCAGGCAGAAGCTGGCCCTTGCCGGGTTCGGCTCCCCGCAGACCGGGCAGACGGTCACCCCAGGGCCGTCCCGCCGGGGCCTGGCCAGCCCTCATGGTTGGGCCGCTCGGCCGTCCCGCCGGGGCCGGGCCATCCGCGGCTGCGGGCAAGCTCGGCCAGGGCGTCCCGGTCGATCCGGTCGCCCGGCACGGCCGCGACCCGGCAGGCGGTGACGGCCCGCAGGGTGGCGGTGCGCCGGCCGCCCTCGAGCAGGGCGACCTCGCCGAGGACCGCCCCCGGGCCGAGCTCGGCCACGGTCTGGCCGTCGATCTCGACCGCCAGCAGCCCGTCGACGAGGAGGTACAGCTCGTGGCCGGGGTCGCCCTGCTCGACCAGGGTGGCGCCCCGCCGCAGCCGCAGCCAGTGCGGCGCCGAGCCGACGATGATCATGGACAGCTCCCGCTCCAGGGCGGTCTCGACGGCGGTGGCCCGAACCGGGGCGTCGCGGCCGCCCCAGGGGGTGAACGGGTCCCAGGCGTCGGCCTGCCAGGCGGTGAAGTCGACCACGCCCGAGGTGGCCAGCAGCCGGCCCGTGTGGTCGTAGACCCAGTGCCGCGGGAACGGGCTGGCCCCGGTCAGGGCCTGCTCGCTGGTCCCGTCGGCATGGACGGTCAGGGCCAGGGTCGTCCAGGCCGCCGGTGCGGCCAGCCGCGGCGAGGCCGTTGGGGCCGAACGGTAGGGCATGCCAACCGACAGCAGCCCGCCGGCGGTCTGCCCGAACCGCACCCAACCGTCCCCGACCTCCGGCTCGGGTCGCAGGTCGGGCAGGGCGACGGCCGCGAACCCCACCACTGCGGGGGGCGGAGCGCCCCGCGTCCCCTCCAGGACCGACCTGGCGGCCTGGCCGGTGGCGCCGATGTGGCCTTGGCCGGCCTGGTGGTGGGCGACGACCCGGCCGTTGGAGACCTCGATGGATCCTCGGAGCTGGTTGGCCAGCCGGACCCGGCCGGCGGCCAGCAGCGACCAGAGGTCGTCCAGGTGCTCGGGTGGCGGTTCGTCGTACTGGGCGGCCCCGACGTGGAAATGAAGCCGTTGGCCCCCCTCGACGGAGTCCAGGGGGACCCAGGAGACGGCGGTGACGGAGGACTCGATGCGCACGGCAGCGACCGATGCTATCGGGTGGAGCCTTCGACGCCCAGCATCGCTTCCCGTCCGGTCGGGCGAGCAGGCGCTCCAGGCGCGGCGGCGGCATGCCGGCCGCGGTCGCCGGCCGGGCGGCGAGGGGGACGCTTGGTGCCGGTGGCCAGTTTGGCCCTGGTCTCCCTGACCGCCACCGCCGGCAGGCGGTCGGCGTGCCGGTCGACGAACTCGGCCACCTCGGTGGGGCAGGGCTCCAGCCAGCTGCGCAGGACCCAGGAGCTGGCCTTGGGCAGGGCGGCCTCCCGGTCGCCGGCGAGGCCGAGCAGCAGGCGGGCGACCCGCGGCCAGTGGCCGGCGCCGCCGCCGGCCCGGGCAAGGCGCGTGCAGGCGACCAGCGCGGCCCGGCGGGCCCACGGGTGGGGGTCGCCGGCCATCGCTTCCAGCTCGCCGAGCCGGGCGTCGGGGTCGAGCGCGACCAGGGGGCCGAGCACGTTCATGCCGAGCTGGTCGGTGGTCTCCCAGTTGTCCAGCAGCGCCGTCCAGTCGCGCACCCGGGGTGGCTGGGTGGCGGCCAGCGCCTCCCGGTGCCCGCCGAGCAGGAAGCAGGCGACCAGCTGCTCCTCGCGGATGCCGGCGTGCCACAGCCGGTCGGCCAGCGCCGCGACCTGCGCCGGGGAGGCGTCGCGGTGGGCCCGCAGCCAGTCCTTGGCGGTGCGGCGCAGGTGGCCGACCGCTGCCCCGTAGAAGGGCCGGCTGGTCTTGATGCTCGGCACGACGGTCGGCTCCGGGGCCAGCGCCCGCAGGGCGGCGGTGACGGCGGCCGCCTCGGCGGCGACGTCCAGGTCCACGCGCCGGGCCATCAGCCGGCCGAGCCGGCGACGCTCCGCGGATGGCGCCGCCTGGCCCGCCGCCGCCCTCCGGTCAGGGCCCACTGGGTGACCCGCAGCAGCGCCTCGGCCACGATCTGCTTGCTCATCTTCGACACCCCGGAGGCCCGCTCGGTGAAGGTGATCGGCACCTCCACCACCTGGAACCCCTCCTGCCAGGTCCGATGGGCCATCTCGATCTGGAAGCAGTAGCCGTTGGACCGCACCGCCTCCACCGGCAGCGCCTCCAGCACCTCCCGCCGGTAGGCCCGGTAGCCGGCGGTGCAGTCGCGCACCGGCACCCGCAGGGCCAGCCGCACGTAGGCGTTGCCCCCCCGCGAGATCGCCTCCCGCAGCCGGCTCCAGTTGACCGTCCGCCCCCCCGGCACATACCGGGAGCCGATCACCAGATCGGCGCTGTGCAGCCCGTCCAGCAACGCCGGCAGCCGGTCCGGTGGATGCGACAGGTCGGCGTCCATCTCGACCAGCGCGTCGTACCCGCGCTCCAGCCCCCAGGCAAACCCGGTCCGATACGCCGTCCCGAGGCCCTGCTTGCCCGACCGCTCCATCAGCTGGATCCGTGGTTCCCCATCCCCCCTGGCCTCCACCAGCTTGGCCGTGCCGTCCGGGCTGCCATCGTCCACCACCAGCACATCCACCCGCGGGTCGGCGGCCAGCACCCGGTCAAGCACCTCGACCACCGACTCCGCCTCGTTGAAGGTCGGGATGACGACCAGCGCCTTCACGAGCTCCCCCCCACCGGCGGAACCATGTCCTCCCGATCGGGCACGGGTTGCGCGTTGGGAGCGTGCCGGGGCCGTCGGTCGACCGGCCCGTGTTCCCGGAACGAGGCCGACGGCCCCGGCCGGCCCGCCCCGCCAGGCCGCCGGCGCAACCCGGCCAACGCCATCCCCCCCACAGCCACCCCCACCAGCCCGGCCTCGATACCCCGCCCATACCGCACATACAGCGTCCGCCCGTCCCGCGGCGAGACCCCCGCCCGCAGGACCGTCTCCTGGTACAGCCCGGTCTCCTGCCTGATCGCCCCCGTCGGCTCGATCACCGCGCTGATCCCGGTCACCGCCGCCTGGACGATGGTCCGCCCCTCCTCGACCGCCCGGAGCTGCCCGGCAGCCAGGTGCTGCCGCGGCCCGGCCCCGGTCCCGAACGAGGCGTTGTTGGTCATGATCAGCAGCACCCGGGCGCCGTCGCGGGTGAGCTGGCGGGCGTCGCCCGGGTAGGCCGACTCCCAGCACATCAAGGTGCCGACCGGGACCCCGTCGATCAGCAGCGGCTCCAGGCGCCGGCCGGGCACCTTGTCATAGGGGACGCCCTCGCGGGTGGCCGGGATCAGCCGGCCGAGCAGCCCCCCGAACGGCACGAACTCGCCGAAGGGGACCAGCCGGCGCTTCTGGTAGCGGTCGGCGAGCTGCCCGGCGGGGGTGAACAGCAGGCCCTCGGTGGCGCGGTGGGTGTCGTCGACCCGGGTGGTGGCGCCGAGCAGGATCGGCGCCCTGGCGGCGGCCGCGGCCCGGCCGACCGAGGCCAGCCGGTCGGGGTTGGCCAGCGGGTCGGCGTCGGCGGCCCCCTCGCCCCAGACGACCAGGTCGGGCGGGTCGCCAGGGGTCAGGGCGACGGTCTCGGTGAGGCGGACATGGTTGGCGAACACGCGTTCGGTGGTCTGGCCCTGCGCGAGCCCATGCCCGCCGCGCAGGCCGCCCTGGACCACGACCACGTCCATCGGCGGGCCCGACGGCGCCGGCGCGGCCGGGACGGCCAGCCGCGCCCCCAGCAGCCCGGCGGCCAGCACCGGCAGCCCGACCAGGGCGGCCCATCTGGCCCAGGCGCCGCTCCGGGGTCCCCCGGACCCCTCCCGCGGGCCGCCGTCTCCGGCGAGGGCGGGGCGGGCCGGCAGGGCGCGCAGCCAGAAGGCGACGGCCAGGTTGACGGCGACGATGACCGCGGCCAGGCCGAACCCGCCGACGACCCGGGCCAGGGGCAGCAGCGGCCCGGCGTCGTGCTGGCTGATGGCGAGCAGGCCCCACGGGAAGCCCCCGATCGGGTGCTGGGCGCGGACCAGCTCGAGCACGGCCCAGCAGGCCGGCAGGACCAGCAGCCGCCAGGCACCGAGCCGTCTGGTCGCCGGGACCAGGGCGAAGAACGCGGCGATGAAGGCGGCCTGGATGGCGCTGAGCGCGCCCCAGGCCAGCCAGGCGACCGCCCCGGTCCAGGAGAGGAACTGGGCGATCCACAGCAGGTGCAGGCCGAAGAAGGTCAGCCCGGCCAGGTAGCCGAGCGCCGCGGCCTTCGCTGGCCGGGTCGTCTCGACGACCAGCAGCAGGGGGACCAGCGCCACCAGGGCGAGCGTCCCGATGTCGGGGGCCGGGAATGCCGCGGCCAGGGCGGCCCCGCTGGCCAGGGCGGCGAGAACCCCCAGGTCGGTGCGGCGCCATCCCGGCGCCGCACCGAGGCCGCCTTCTACGCGCAGTCGCGACAAAGCGTTCGCCGGCGGTCGGCGAGCTGGCTGCGGTGCTTGACCAGGAAGCAGCTCTTGCACACGAACTCATTGTGCTGCACGGGCAGCACCTTGGTGGTGAGCGACTCGCGCGCCTCGTCGCGGCCGGCGGCGAGCAGCGACTCGTCCTCGTCCTCGTCGTCGGTGATGGTGGGCCGGTCGGCCTTCTTGGCGATCAGTTCTTCGAGGGAGGCCTCGACCTGCCCCTCCTCCTCTTCTTCTTGGTCGGCCACAGGATGTGTCTCCTTCTCGTTTCGTGCGTGGCGTTCTGCGGCAACGCTCGCTGGCGGGCGGTTGTTCCCGAGTGCCGCGGGTGTCACACGCGGCGCGCGCACAGGTCGGCGCAGTATGGGATACCGCCAACCGGAACGCAACGAGGCAAGCGACCCGGATTCGGCGCTCCTACTCCTGCAAGGCGGCGGTGGAGGTCCGGTCGGCGCCCATGCGGACCACGATCGCGGCCGGAAGCAGGTCTTTCACCTCGTCGTTGTGGGTGACCAGGAGCACCTGGCGGAAACGGCCCTGGAGGCGGGTGAGCGCGTCCAGCATGCGCTCGCGCCGCTCCCGGTCCAGGGCGCCGAGGACCTCGTCGAGCACCAGCAGGCCCAGCTCGCCGGCGCCCTCGGCGATGACCAGGCTGACCGCGACCCGCAGCGACAGGCTGGCCAGGTCGTTCTCGGAGCCGGAGAAGCGGGACAGCTCGTACTCGGTGCCGGCGTCGGCGATGCGGATGGCGTAGTCCTCCGGGTCGACCACCAGGTCCTGGTATTCGTGGTCGGTCAGGTCGGCGAACAGGGCCGCCGCCTCCACCGACAGCCGCCGGCCGAGCCGGCTGACCAGGTGCAGCCGGAACCCGGCGACCAGGTCGGCCAGGCGGTGCAGGTAGGCGGCCTGCTCCTCCAGCCCGGCGACGCGTTCGTGCTGGCCCCGGGCGGCGTCGAGGGCGGCCTGCCTGGCCTGGGCCAGGCGGCCGGCCCCGGCGAGGGCCTGGGCGGCGGCGCTGTGGGCGCCGTGGGCGGCGGTGGCCGCCAGCCCGGCCGCCTTCTGCCGCTCCCTGGCCGCGGCCAGCTCGGCGTCGGCCGGGCCGAGGGCGGCGGCCTCGGCGTCGTGGGCCGACGCGCGGGCGTCGGCCCGATCGGCGCGGGCCATGGCCTGCTTGGCCAGGCCCCGTTCGACGTCGGCCTGGGCGAGCCGCCGCTCCAGCGCGGCCAGGGCCAGCGCCGCCTCCTGGCGGGCCTCGGCGGCCTGCTTGGCGGCGGTCCACGCGGCGGGGTCGAAGCCGGGGTCCGGCGCCTGGTCCAGGGCCTGCTGGCGGGCGGCCACGTCGGCGACGCTCAGCTCGAGGGCGTTGGCGGCCGCCTCGGCCAGGGCGGTCGCCTTGCCCGCCTTGCTCTCGGCCGCCCGGGCCCGCTCCAGCGTCTCGACCAGGGTGGTGCGGCGCTCGGCCAGGGCCTTGCCGGCGGCGGTGGCGGCCTGCCTGGCCTCCAACGCCCCGTCGTGGGCGGTCTTGGCGGCGGCCAGCTCGTCGTGGTGGCGGCGCCGGATCTTGGCGTGGGCCGCACCGAGCGGCTGGCCGCAGGTCGGGCAGGGCGCGTCCGGGTCCAGGTCGGCCGCGGCGGCCCCGGCCTGCCTGGCCGCCGCCAGGCGGGCGGCGGCCGCCCCGGCGGCCTCGCTCAGCTCGGCGTGGCGTTCCCGGGCGACGGCCAGCCGCGCGTCCAGCTCCCCGACCGCCTGTTCCGCCTCGACCCGGGCGGCGACCAGCTGCCCGGCCCCGGCCGCGTCCCCCTCGGCCTTGCGCAGCGCCCGCTCGCTGGTGCGGCGGCGGCCGCGGGCCTCCTCCAGGGCGGTCACCAGGTTGGCCCTGGCCGCCGCCTGCTCCCTGGCCAGCTCCAGCGCCTCCAGCGGCGCGGCCGCGTCGGCCAGCTCGGCGACGCGGGCGGCGGCGGCCTCGATCTCCGGGCCGAGCCGGTCGGCCTCGGACGCCCTGGCCTCGTGGCGCTCGGCCTCCTGGCGGTGCCCGTCGGCTTCGGCCCTGGCCAGGCCGGCCTTGGCCCGCAGCCCGTCAAGGACCCGTGCCGCCTGCTCGGCAGCCGCGGTCGCCTGCTCGGCGGCGGCCAGCGCGGCCGCGGCGGCCGCTTCGGCCGCGCTGGCCTCCTGCTCGGCCAGCTCGGCGGCGGCCAGCTCGGCGGCCGCCGCGGCCGCCGCCGCCTCCAGCTCGGCCAGGTCGGGCAGGCCTGCCCTGGCCGAGCTGGCGGCGGTGCGGGCGTCGCGGGCCTGCTCGCGCACCTTGGTCAGGGCCCGCTCGACCGGGCTGACACCGAGCAGGTCGAGGACCAGGCGGCGCCGCTCGCTGGGGATCATGGTCGCGAACGCGGCCAGCTCCTTCTGCTGGGCGCAGACCGAGGCCAGGAAGGCCCGCTGGTCCATGCCGAGCACCCGGCTCAGATAGGCGTTGGCCTCCCGCACGGACTGGGCGGCCAGCTGCCCGTTCAGGAACACCTCGACCTCGGGGGTGAGGTTGCGCCCCTTCAGCCGCCGGCGCACGTCATAGGTGTTGCCGTCATGCTCGAACACCAGCTGGGCCCGGACGTCCTCCCCCACCCCGGCCGACCGCAGCTCCCATTTGTCGGTGCGCGAGTCCCCGTACAGGCAGAAGCGCAGCGCCTCGATGATGGTGGTCTTCCCGCTGCCGTTGCGGCCGTAGATGCCGACCAGGCCGTCGGGAAACTCCAGGTCGACCGACCGGTAGACGCGGTAGTTGCGCAGGGAGAGGGAACGCAGGTGCATCGGCTACCGCGCCTCCTCCTCGACCTGCTGCAGGAAGGCGCGGCCCATGCCGGCCAGCCGGCCGCGGTCGTAGCCTTCGATGGGGACGCTGGTCAGGTAGCGGTCCCATTCGTCGGCCAGGCTGGTCACCGGCTGGGCGGCCAGCTGGGCGGCCTGCTCGGCTTCTTCCGCCTCGACCACCACGGTCACCACCAGGGCGCCGGGGAAGGCGTCGGCGACCTGGCGGCGGTCGAGCAGGCGGCGGATCTCGGGCCGGGCCCGGTTGACGAACAGCCGGACCACGGCCGCCTCGGTCTCCTCGGGTGTGGCCAGCCCGGCGGCGGCCTCGTAGACCTCGGGGGCGGTCAGGTCGAAGGCGTCCAGCCGGTAGCTGCGCAGGGGCCGCCCGCCGGGGACGGGGTGGTGGCGGACCGTGCCCGAGGCGGTGTCCAGGCTGAGCAGGCCCTTGACCGGGGGCTCGTCGTGCCGGGGCAGGTCCTTGAAGCTGAAGGTGTCGGTCGAGCCCGGGTACCAGGCGTTGGGGGCGACCTTGGCGAAGTTGTGGAAGTGGCCGAGCAGGACGCGGTCGAAGCCGGCGTCCAGGGTGGACAGGTCGACCTCGAGCTCGTTGACGTCGCCGTAGGTGTAGCGGCGGGCCAGGACGGTGACGGCGGCGTGGGTGATGAGGAGATTGAGGTGGTCGGTGGAGCGGGCATGGGCTGCGGATGCGACCTGCTCCTTGAGGGCGAGGTCGTCGGTGCACTGGGGGACGGCGTGGACCCGCAGCCCTGGCAGCAGGTCGACCGGCTCGTAGCTGCCCCGGTAGACGAACCGGAGCCCGGGGAAGCCGTCGGCCAGCACCGCGTAGGGCGAGCCCGACTCGCGCAGCCTCGGGGTGTCGTGGTTGCCGGAGATGGCCAAGGTGGGCACGCCCGCCTCGGCAAGGGTGCGCAGCCCCCTGGCACCTTCCCGGAACGCCCGGTAGGTCGGCCGGGGGGCGTCGAACAGGTCGCCGAGGACCAGCACCGCGTCCGGGTCGAGCCCGATGGCGGCCTCGACGGCGCGGTGCCAGGCCGCGCTGAAGTCGGCCTCGCGCTGGTTCAGCCCATTCGGGTCGACCGCCTGGTAGTGGGCCCGGCCCAGGTGGGCGTCCGAGATGGCGACTACTCGAGCCATCTCACCACCGCCGAACCAGCCGCGGGTCCCCGGTTGGTCCGGGGGGCGAACAGCCCTCCCGGACCCTCCGATCGCGCCGGCATGCTTGCATCCGGTGCTCGGTGCCCCTCATTCGTAGAACCCGGTCATGGCGTCGGCCGGGCGGGCCGGGGCCGCCTCGGGGGGCTGCACGGTGGCCAGCCACTCCTCGTACAGGTGGACCCGGGCGGGCAGCGCGAACGGGGCCTCGGGGTTGGTGACCAGCGCCTCCCCCGGCATCAGGGTCTGGATCTCGGCCCCGAGGTCGGACAGGTCCTGCTTGGAGGAGGACCGCAGGGTGTTGCGGTCGCGCTCGTCGGCCAGGCCGAGCACGAAGTAGGTGTTGAACTGGCTGAGCAGCTCGGGGTCGATCAGCTTGGGCTGCTGGGTGACGGCGCACAGGCCGACGTTGAACTTGCGGCCCTCGCGGGCCAG
>DASYSE010000074.1:0-36604 GCA_036003705.1 Actinomycetes bacterium
GACCTCCCGCTTGGCGCCCTGGTAGCCGGCCACATCCGCAAAGGTGGTATCGGGCCGCTCGGCATCAAACACCCTGGCCCGCGACCGGCCAATCCCACCAAGCCCACCCATCCCCGCCAACTGCCGCCGAGTCGCCCGGCCCAGGTAGATGAAGATGGCCACGAACACCAGCAGCGGCAGCAGGCCGAGCAGCACCGAGCCGAGCGACGTCCGCGGCCCGACGGCCTTGACCTCGACCTTCTGGTCGTTCAGGAGCCTGGTGAACTCGGTGTCCTCCAGGTTGGTCGGGTAGGAGGACTCGAACCGGGTGCCGTCCTTGAGCTTGCCCTCGATGTGGCCGTCGGAGCCGATCTCCACCGACTGGACCTGACCGGCCCTGATCTTGTCCTTCAGCCCTGGCGCGTAGCTCAGGTCGGTGACCCGGCCCTGCTCCATCTGGTTGGGGAGCAGCAGCAGCACGAGGCTGAGCAGCAGCCCGATCGGCAGCAGCCAGCTCCGCCAGCGCGGCGGGGGCGGCGGCGCCGGGCTGGGCGGCCGGTCGGGTGGCGGACCCGACTTCGCCTTGTTGCTGAGATGGCGGTGCATCGTAACCGTGGGCTCCTCCGCGGGCGGCAGCTCGATATCTGCCCACGGTAGCGCCGGTTGCCCGGAAACGTGGCCGCGAACTTTGGAGCGTGTCGAACGGCTGGCGTCAGCCGCTGTAGGGGACCCGCCGGTCGGCCGGGACGTCGGCCAGGCGCGGGTTCTTCTGGTCACGCTCGGAGAGGACCGGCTGCTCGTCCGGCCAGGGGATCCCGAGGTCGGGATCGTTCCAGGCGACGCCCAGCTCGTCGGTGCCGTCGTACTCGCCGGTGACCAGGTAGGTCATGACCACATCGTCGTGGGCGTAGAAGCCGTGGGCGACCCCCTCGGGGATGTAGATGGCGAGGTCCTCGCCGCCGCCCTGCTGCAGGCTGGTGTGCTTGCCTTCGGTCGGCGACCCGATGCGGGTGTCGAGCAGCACCGTCGTCACCTTGCCCTGCTGCACGAACCACAGGTCGGCCTGGCGGCGGTGGTAGTGGAGGCCGCGCAGCACCTTTGGGGCCGAGTCCGACCGGTTGCCCTGCACCATCGGGGTGGCAAAGGGCAGCCAGGAGCTGCGGTAGGTCTCGAGGAAGCGCCCGCGCTCGTCGCTGTGCACCTGTGGACGGATCAGCCAGACGCCCGGGATCTCGCTCGACTCGACCACGTCCGCCATCGCTGCCCCCTCCTCCCCCACGGTGCCCTCGCGTGAGGCTACTAGCGGTGACCTGCGCGCGCAAAGCGTGACGCCAGGGTTGCGCGCCTTCTAGACTACCGGCCCATGGGATCGTTCGAGCGTTTCAAGACGAAAACTCATTTCAACTCGCTCAAGCGGGTCGTCGGCATCACCGCGCTGGCCGCGCTGGCGGTGAAGCTGCTGGTGGTCGCGCTGGCCACCGCCGCCGGCGGGGGCACGCCCCTGGATCTGCTGGCCCGGGTGCCGGCCGGCGTCGCCGACCTCGGCGCGGCCCTGCTGGTGTTCGAGGTGCTCCGCTCCCGCCGGCCCTTGCAGCTGGCCGTCCGCTCGGCGGTGCTCGTGGCGGCCAGCCCGGTGCTGCTGGTCGCCTCGGGGATCCACGGCGACCCGGCTGGCGTGGCCGTCGCCCTGCTCCTGCTGGCCATGTACCTGCTGGTCGACCGGGACGCCCCGCTGGTCGCCGGCATCGCGCTCGGGATCGCGTCCCGGATCGAGCCGATGGTCCTGCTCGCCGCCCCGGTGGCCATGGCGGCGGCCATCACCGGCCGGGCCGATGGCCCGGAGCCCGACCGCAACGCTGGGCGCTCCATGCTGGTCCACTTCACCGGCGCCCTGGCCGGCGCGCTGTTCGCCGCCTGGGTGCCGGCACTCGCCTGGGACTGGGACTCGCTCACCACCGGGCAGGGCGGCGGCTCGGCGCCCGGCGGCCTTGGGCCGCTCTGGGTGCTCACCCTGTCGCCGGACCGGGGTCTGGCCGGCTGGCTGCTCGGCTCCGGTCGCCCGCTGGTGCTGGCTGTGGCCGTGCTGCCGGCCGTCGTATGGGTGCGGCGCAGGCCCCGCCGGGTCTACGCCGCCGTCGGCCTCGCCCTGCTCACTCCCCTTGCCCTCAGCCCTGCCTGGTCCCCCAGGGACCTGGTCTGGCCGGCGGTGTTCGGCTACCTGGGGGACGCCAGGTGGGCCAGCATCTACGCCGCTGTCGCCGGGGCCACCCTGCTGTGGACCTCCACCTGGTGGGGGTCTGGCCTACCCTGGCACGGCGCCATCACCTCCGGAGCGGTCCCGACCGGCCCGGTGGCCGGCCTCGGCCTGGTCGTCTGGGTGGTGCTGTGCTCCTGGCTGGTGCTCGGCTGGCGCACGGTCGCGGTCGAGGCCAGGCAGCACGGGTCGGGCCGCCAGCCGCGGGCGGCCGCCGGCCAGCAACCGGACCGGCCGGAGGGGCCAGCCCGCCGGCCGCCCGCCTCCGTACGACCCACGGCTCGCCAGGGGCACGGCACCAGCCCCTCCAGGCGGTCTGTGAGCCTGCCGAAATAGTAGATCGGGGCCAGAGGCCCCGACCCGGACTGGCGGCTCGCGGAGCGCCAGCCCCGCCAGAAGGACGGTCCTGAAGGTGCTCGAGCCCGGCATGGAGCTGCTGCTGTTTCGCCTCGGCGACCGCGGCTACGCCTCTCCGCGCGAGCGGGTCCGCGAGGTGATCGACGTCGGCGCCGGCCAGCCGGCCGTGCCCGGGCTCTCCTCGTCCAGCCTCGGCGGGCTCGGCGGCGGCCAGCGACCGGTCGCCCTGGTCAGCCTCCGGATCGCCCTCGGCCTGCCGGACCGGGGGCCCGAGGGCCGCATCCTGGTGGTGGCCACCCGCCACGGTCCGGTCGGCTTCCTGGTCGACGAGGTGGCGCGGGTGATGCGCTACGATCCCGCGTTCTGCCGACCCCAGCCCAACCGGTTCGCCAGCGGCTACGTGACCGCCAGCTTCCACGCCCTCGGCGGCACCTGGCTGGTGATCGACTGGGACGCCATCCGCCTTCCGGCCGGGATCACCACTCCTCGCTGACGTCCTCCCGCCGTGGACGGCGGGATTCCCGGGCGCAGCGGTCCACCTCCGGCCCGAACGCCTGGGCCCAGCTGGCTGGGCGGTAGCATAGGGAGGACGCCATCCCGAGGAGTGCCGTGCCCAGCGACCCGACCAGCCGCCAGTTCCGCGACAGCGTCGGCATGTTCACCACCGGCATCACCGTGATCACGGCCAGGTCGGAGCGGTTCGGGCACGGCATGACGGCCAGCGCCTTCGCCTCGGTCTCGCTTGACCCGCTGCTGGTGCTGGTCTGCGTGGTCCGCGACGCGCTGATGCACAAGGTGCTGGACGAGGTCGGCCGCTTCGCGGTGTCGGTGCTGGCCGCCGACCAGGAGGACCTGGCCAGGTATTTCTCGGACTCGGGGCGGCCGATGGGAATGCCCCAGTTCCTGCCGGTGGCCTGGCACGCTGCCCCGGTCACCGGCGCGCCCCTGCTGGACGGCGCCCTCGCCTACCTCGAATGCGACGTCGAGGCGGCCTACGGCGGCGGCGACCACACGGTGTTCCTGGGGCGGGTCCGCTGGGTCGAGCGGGCCAAGCCCGACGGCGACCCGCTGCTGTACTTCGGGGGCCGCTACCGGCGCCTGGAAGATCGGTAAGGCGCGGTGTTCACCGCCGGGCCGGCGATGGCGCGACCACACAGGTCAGCTTCGGCGCCACCGTCGACCTGATGCCGAGCTGGCGGCCCCGTAGGTCAGCGGCGCACCACGGCGAGGGCGGCCAGCCCGAGCAGGCCGCCCAGCAGCCAGAACGGGGCCGAGACCCCACCGGCGCCGGCGACCAGGCCGGCCGCCGCCGGGGTGGCCACCTGCCCGAAGCGGTTGCCGGTCAGGCGGATGGCGAGCGCGGTGCCGCGGGCGTTGTCCGGCACCGCATGGACGACCATGCTCATCGTGAGCGGCTGCCCGATGCCGAGGAGGAAGCCGGCGGCGGCGAGCAGGACGGCGAGGACGGGGGTGCGGCCCGAGATCGGCAGGGCCGCCGTCAGCAGCGCCGAGCCGGCGGCGCTGACGGCCAGCAGCCGGACCCGGCCGAGGAGCCCGACCATCCAGGGGATCAGAAGGCGCGACAGGATCGAGGTGGCGGCGCGCAGGCTGAGCAGGGCGCCGACCACCCCGGGCCCGATCCCGCGCTGCTCCCCGAGGACCGGCAGGTAGGCGGTGAGCACGTCGACGGTGGCCAGGATGGCCAGGCTGGCGAACATCCCGGCCGGCACGCCCCTGGCGCTGATCAGCTGGCCAGCCCGCAGGGCACGCGCCGCTCCGCGCTCCGGCCGCGCTGTCCGTCCCCGCAGGTCGGCGCGCCAGGAGGCGGGGAGGGCGAGGGCCACCAGCCCCGCCGCGACGAGGAAGCCTCTCGTGGTCGCGTCCTCCAGCGAGCCGTCGCCGGCCGAGGTCAGGACGAGCCCTGCCATTGCCGGCCCGATGAGCTGGCCGAGGGAGGCCGCGGCGGCGTACAGACCGAAGTCCCGGTCGTGCAGGGCGTCGTCCGATTGGCGGGCGATCAGGCTCTGCCCGGCCAGGGTGAGGGCGAGGTGGCCCAGGCCCAGCACGGCGCTGGCCAGCGCGAGCTGCGCCAGGGTGCCGGCGAACCCCAGCAGCGCGCAGGCCACCGAGGCCAGCGCGATCCCGCCGGCGAGCAGGAATCCCGGCCGCCACCGGTCGGCGGCACGGCCAAGGGGCAGGGCGACGACCAGCGGGACGAGGGCGAAGGCGGCGGTGATCAAGCCGACGGCCCGCGGGTCGGCCCCGAGGGCCAGCGCCCGGTAGGAGGTGACCGGACGGGCCAGGAACAGGGCCGCCTGGGTGAGCGTGACCCCCACCAGGACCCTGGCCAACCATGGTGGAAGCTTCGGCGGTGCCCTCACACGACGACGACGCCGTCCGCGTCGCTGTAGAGGTGCTCGCCGGGGCGGAAGGTCGTGCCGCCGAAGCTGACCGGGAGGTCGACCGTGCCGGCCCCCAGCTTGGTGCTCTTGCGCGGGTTGGATCCGAGCGCCTTGATTCCGATGTCCAGGCCGCGGAGCGCCTCCACGTCGCGGACGGCGCCGTTGACCACCAGCCCGGCCCAGCCGTTGGCCTGCGCCAGCCCGGCGATCAGGTCGCCGACCAGGGCCGTGTGCAGGGAGCCGTCGCCGTCCACGACCAGCACGGCGCCGTCGCCCGGCTCGGAGAGGACCCGTCTGACCAGCACGTTGTCCTGGAAGCATTCGACCGTCCGGATCGGCCCGTGGAAGCGTGACCGCCCACCGAACTGGCGGAGCTGGAGGTCGCAGCTCTGCAGCGCCTCCCCGTGCTGGTCGACCAGGTCCGCCGTCCGGAAGTCCATCCCGTCTCCGTTTGTATACTTGTGTTCAAGATCGAGCTGGACGAGGCCTCGGCACGCTTGTATGCAACTGTACGCGGGCTCGCCGCCGAGGAGCTCAGGACGTGCGCCAGCGGTAGCGCCGCTCGGGCCGACCGGCGGCCCCGTAGCGCAGCCGGACCTTGACCTTGCCCGTCTCGGCGAAGAACTCGAGATAGCGCCGGGCGCTGATGCGCGACAGGCCGGCCAGGGTGGCGCACTCGGAGGCCGAGAGGTCGGACGGAGCGTCGCGGAGCACGTTCCGGACCAGCTCCGCGGTCTCGGTGCTGAGCCCCTTGGGCAGCGGCCTGGACAGGGTCTTGGCGCCGAACACCCGGTCGACGTCCGACTGGGCGGCCGCCGTGACCCCGGCCAGGTGGTGGTGGGCGGCGGCGTAGTGCTCGAGGCGTTCGCGCAGGGCGTCGTACTCGAACGGCTTGATCAGGTAGTTGACCACGCCGCCCCGCAGGGCCCTGCGGACGGTGTCGACCTCGCGGGCGGCGGTGATCACCAGCACGTCGACGTCCGGGGTCTCGGCGCGGAGCCGTTCCAGCACCTCAACGCCGTTCCGGTCGGGCAGGTAGATGTCGAGCAGCACCAGGTCCGGGTGCAGCTCGTGGACTGCCCGCAGCGCGTCGGCGCCGGTGTGGACCACCCTGGCGACCTCGAACCCCGGCGTCCGCCCGACGAACGCCGCGTGGATCTTGGCGACCATGAAGTCGTCGTCGACGACCAGGGTGGAGATCACGGCCGCGCCCCGGCGGAGAGGGGAAGCTCGGCGGTGAACATGGCGCCGTCGTCGTTGCGGACGCTGACCCGACCGCCGCGCCGGGTGCAGATCATCCGGATGAGCGCCAGCCCGATCCCACGCTGGCCGTCGGCGGCCGCCTTGGTGGTGAAGCCGTGCTCGAAGACCTCCTCGGCCAGCTCCGGCGCCACCCCGGGCCCGGAGTCGCGGACCGTGACCCGCACATGGGCATTCTCCTGGACGATCTCGACCGCGACCCAGCCGTCGGGGACATAGCCGATGGCGTCAAGGGCGTTGTCGACCAGGTTGCCGACCACGGTGGTCAGGTCGGCGGAGAGAAGCTGGTCGACCCGGCCCAGCCTGGTGCTGTCGGAGATCCGCAGCTGGACACCCTGTTCGGCCGCCTGGCTGGCCTTGGCAATGAGCAGGGCGGCCACGGAGGGGTCATCGACGTGCGAGGTCACCTTGTCGTTGAGCCGGGCTTGGGAGCGGGTCAGCCGGCTGACGTAGCGCACCACCTCGTGGTACTCGTCCAGCTCGATCAGCCCGGAGATCGTGTGCAGCTGGTTGCTGAACTCGTGCGCCTGCGCGCGCAGCGTTTCGGTGGTCGTGCGGGTCACGTCCAGCTCCCGCTGAAGGGACACGAGCTCGGTGCGGTCGCGCAGGGTGGTGACCGAGCCGATGGCCCTGCCGCGTGACGAGATCGGCGCCCGGTTGAGGACCAGGACCCGCTCTCCGAGCAGCACGATCTGGTCCTGGCCCTGCGTCCGTCCGGCGAGCACGTCGTGGAGGCGCCGATCGACGCCCAGCTCGCCGAGCGTCCTGCCGACACTGTCCGCCGGCAGCTCGGCCAGCCGCATGGCCTCGTCGTTGACGAGCGTGACGCGATGCTGGGGATCGAGGCCGATGACCCCTTCCCTGATCCCGTGCAGCATCGTGTCCCGGTGCTCGGCCAGCCTGGCGATCGCCCTGGGCTCAAGGCCGAGCGTCTGCCGCTTCACCCGCCGGGCCAGCAGCAGCGAGCCGGCCACGCCGAGGAGGCTGGCGGCGCCCAGGTAGGTGAGCAGGTTGGGCACGGCGCTCTGGAGGCTTGCCCAGAAGCCGGGTGCGTTGGCGCCGACGGCGACCAAGCCCACGAGGGTCGCGTCGTCTTTGTCCATGACCGGCGCGTGCGCGGCCACCGACCTGACCCCGCCCTCGGTGACCACTCCCTCCCACGCCCGGCCCTGGAGCACGTTGCTGCCGTGCAGGTCGAGGAGGCGGCCGACCCGGCTCGGGTCGGTGGAGGTCAGGATCCTCCGGTCGGTGCCGGCGACGATGGCGTACGACGCGTCGTCCTGGTCGCGGTTGCCGTCGACGATGGCCGCCAGCAGCCCCCGTTTGGTCGGGTCGTGCAGGTGCTGCCGGACGAAGGGCGTGGCCGCCGCCCGCTCGGCGGCGGCGATCACCCGCCGTCCCTGGACCTCGCGGAAGCTGGCCTGTGCCTGGGCGATGGAGACGGCGGCGACGGCGACCAGGACGACCAGCACGATGACGAGCTGGAGGATGAGAAGCTGGCCGGCGAGGGAGACCCTCCTGAGCATGCGCCACCGCCCTGCGGCCCGTGCGCCCGGGTTGCGGGCTGCCGTAGCGGCAGTCTATCCCCGCGGGCGCTGGGCACGAAGCCCGTTTCAATCCGACCACAACGAACACAATCTTCCTTGCGACCGAAACCGGGACCAGGTGGTGTGGTTGCTCTTACCATCCGCCAAAGGTCTCAACGAGGAAAGGACGGCAATTGTGCGTACTGGTGCGTGGGTCCGTCTGCTGATCGTCGCCACGGTGGTGGGACTGGCCGCGACGGCCTGTGCCGACTCCGGCGGGAGCGGCGGCGGTGGCGGTGGCGGGCAGGTCACCGGGCTGAAGATCCTGGTCGGCACGGCGCCCGGGGGCGGGTTTGACCAGACGGCGCGGACGGCAGCCAAGGCGATGGAGGACGCCAAGCTGGCCCGCAACGTCCAGGTCCAGAACCTGCCCGGCGCCGGCAACACGATCGCCCTGCAGCGCCTGGTCAACGAGAAGGGCAACGGCGACCTCATCCAGCAGATGGGGCTGGGCCTGGTCGGCGGCGTCTACACCAACAAGTCCAAGGCCACCCTGGACCAGACCACGCCGGTGGCCCGGCTCACCGAGGAACCCGAGATCGTCGTGGTCGGCAAGGACTCGCCCTACCAGTCCTTCGACCAACTGCTGTCGGCCTGGAAGGCCGACCCGGGCAAGCTGTCGGTCGGCGGGGGGTCCTCTCCCGGTGGCCCCGACCACCTGGCCCCCATGCTGATCGCCAAGACGGCCGGGATCGACCCCAAGAAGGTCAACTTCGTTTCCTATGATGGCGGCGGGGAGCTGCTGGCGGCGGTGCTGGGCGGCCAGGTCGGGTTCGGCGTCACCGGGGTCGGCGAGACCAAGGACCAGATCGAGGCCGGCGAGATCCGGGCGCTGGCCGTGACCAGCGCCGAGCCGGTCGAGGGCCTGGACGTCAAGACCCTCAAGGAGCAGGGGGTCGACCTGGAGTTCACCAACTGGCGCGGCTGGGTCGCCCCGCCCGAGCTCCAGGATGGCGACAAGCAGGCGCTGATCGAGCTGTCCACCAAGCTGCACGACTCCCAGCAGTGGAAGGACGCCCTGGCCAAGAACGGCTGGACCGACGCCTTCATCACCGGCGACGAGTTCGGCGCCTTCATCAAGTCCGAGAACCAGCGCGTCGGCGACGTGCTCAACGAGCTGGGGCTGTGACATGAGCAGCCTCCCGGAGCGCCTCCGGGGCCGCTCTGAGCTGGGCGTGTCGGTGCTGCTGGCCGCGCTCGGCGCCCTGGTCCTGATCGACGCGTCCCGGATCCCGACCGACTTCACCCAGCGCGGCCCGGTGGGCCCGGCCGCGGTGCCCGCCGTGGTCGGGGTGGCCCTGCTGGTGATCGCCGTGTTCCTGGCCAGGGACGTGCTCAGGGGAGGCCACGGGGAGGCGGAAGCCGGCGAGGATGTCGACCTCAGCCACCCCAGCGACTGGCGCACCGTGCTCTTGCTGGTCGGGGCCTTCCTGGCCAACGTGGTGTTGATCGACCGGGTCGGCTTCCCGATCTCGGGCGCGGTGCTGTTCTGGGGCGCCGCCTACGCCCTGGGCAGCCGCCACTTCCTCCGCGACCCGCTCATCGCCCTGGCCCTGTCGGTCGTCACCTACCTGATCTTCGCCCGCGGGCTCGGCATCGGCCTGCCGGCCGGGCCGCTGGAGGGGGTCCTGTAGATGGAGGCGCTGTCCGACCTCCTGAACGGCTTCGCCACCGCGTTCACCCCGGTCAACCTCGGCTGGGCGGCGCTCGGAGTGATCCTCGGCACTGCGGTCGGGGTGCTGCCGGGCATCGGGCCGGCCATGACCGTGGCCCTGCTGCTCCCGCTGACCTACGGCCTCGACCCGACCGCCGCGTTCATCATGTTCGCCGGGATCTTCTACGGCGGCATGTACGGCGGCTCGACCACCTCGATCCTGCTCAACACCCCCGGCGAGAGCTCCTCGGTGGTCACCGCCATCGAGGGCAACCAGATGGCCAAGCGGGGCCGCGCCGCCCAGGCCCTGGCCACGGCGGCCATCGGCTCCTTCGTGGCCGGCCTGATCGGCACCATGCTGCTGGCGCTGCTGGCGCCCTACATCGTCAAGGTCGCCCTGGAGATCGGGGCCGCCGACTACTTCGCGATCATGCTGCTGGCCTTCATCGCCGTCACGGCCGTGCTGGGGTCCTCACGGATCCGCGGGTTCGCCTCGCTGGCCATCGGGCTCACCCTCGGGCTGATCGGCATCGACCAGCAGACCGGCCAGCAGCGGCTCACCTTCGGCATCCCCCAGCTCGCCGACGGCATCGACGTGGTCGTGGTGGCGGTCGGGATCTTCGCCATCGGCGAGGCCCTGTGGGTCGCGGCGCACCTGCGCCGCCGCCCGGCCGACATCATCCCGACCGGCCGGGCGTTCATGAGCCGCGAGGACTTCCGGCGCTCCTGGAAGCCCTGGCTGCGCGGCACCGCCCTCGGCTTCCCCTTCGGCGCGCTGCCGGCCGGTGGCGCCGAGATCCCCACCTTCCTGTCCTACGTCACCGAAAAGCGCCTGTCCAAGCACCCGGAGGAGTTCGGCAAGGGCGCGATCGAGGGCGTCGCCGGGCCGGAGGCCAGCAACAACGCCTCGGCCGCGGGGACCCTGGTGCCGATGCTGACCCTCGGGCTGCCGACCAACGCCACCGCCGCGGTGATGCTGGCCGCGTTCGTGCAGTACGGCATCCAGCCGGGCCCGCTGCTGTTCGAGCGCGAGGGCGACCTGGTCTGGGCCCTGATCGCCAGCCTGTTCATCGGCAACCTGCTGCTGCTGGTGCTCAACCTGCCGCTGGCCCCCCTCTGGGCCAGGCTGCTCAAGACGCCTCGGCCCTACCTGTACGCCGGCATCCTGTTCTTCGCCACCATCGGGGCCTACTCGGTCAACGCCAGCACCATCGACCTGATCATCCTGCTCGTCATCGGCCTGCTCGGCTTCGCCATGCGCCGCTACGGCCTCCCGGTGGTCCCGGCGATCATCGGCGTCATCCTCGGCCCTCGCGCCGAGCTGCAGATGCGCAGGACCTTCCAGCTGAGCAACGGCGAGATCAGCGGGCTGTGGAGCACGCCGCTGGCCAAGCTCATCTACATCATCATCGCGATCGTCCTGTTGTGGCCGCTGATCAGCCGGTTCCTGCTCCGCGGGCGTCACCCGCTGGCCGAGGTGGCCGCCGAGGCCGGCGTACCCCTGGAGCACCCCGAGGGCGACGAGCAGCGCGCGCCGGACCAGCCGGTCGCCGACGGGGAGCCGCGGTCGCGGGTCCCGGAGGCGGAGCCGCCCAAAGAACGCGCCGGTCGCGACCGGCCGGAGAGCCGAACCGATACCCCCGACGGTCCCCGACCTCCCTGACCGATCCGACCTGTGATGGCGCCGGCCGGGCCCCCGCGGGCGCCGACCCAGCGAGCGCGCCTTCGACGAAGCGAACAACCGAAGCGAGGGAAACGGCTATGACTGCACCGATCGTGGTCGGCGTCGACGGGACCGGTTCGGGCCTGGACGCGGTGGTGCTGGCGGCCCGCCTTGCCCAGGCCAAGGGTGATCCGCTGATCGTGGCGTGCGTCTACCCCGAGGGCAGGCGCTCCAGCGGTGACGCCGCCGTGCGCGGGCCCGCCGCCAAGGCGCTGGAGGCGGCGGAGGCGCTGGCCGAGGAGGCGGCCGCCGAGTACCGGACGGTGCCATCCGGGTCGCCCGCCCGGGGGCTGGCCGAGCTGGCCGAGCAGGAGGACGCGGCCATGGTGGTGGTCGGCTCCCACCGCGGCGGCGCCTTCGGCCGGGTCGCCTCGGGAGGCACGGCGGAGCGGCTACTGCACGGCTCGGGCTGCCCGGTGGCGGTGGCCCCCCGCGGCTACCGCCACCGGGTCACCGACAAGCTGCGGCGGGTCGGGGTGGCCTTCGTCGACACGCCCGACGGCCACGAGGCGGTCCGCTACGCCGCCGACCTGGCGACACGGTCCGGCCTGCCCCTCACCCTGTACTCGGTCGTCAGCGTCCACCCCAACTGGTTCGTGCCCGAAGCCGTCCGGCCCGAGGAGGAGACCCTCCCCGTCGAGGTGCGCAAGGACTACCAGGAGGCGCTGGACCGGGCCCTCGCCGGGCTTCCCGACGGCGTCCAGGCAACCGGCGAGCTGCTCTATGGCGAGGTGGTCGACGAGCTATCGGTGGTCGGCGAGCGGGGCGTCGACCTGCTGGTCTGCGGTTCCCGAGGGTACGGCCCGGTGCGTCGCGTCCTGCTCGGGACGGTCTCATCGGTGCTCCTGCGGCAGGCGTCGGTCCCGGTCCTGGTCGTGCCGCGCGGAGGCGAGTAGCGATGGATCCGGCAGCCCCCGGACAGCCCCTGGCCGGCGTCCGCGTGCTCGACTGCGGCACCGTGTACGCCGCCCCGATCACCGCGATGCTGCTCGGCGACTTCGGCGCCGACGTCATCAAGGTGGAGCATCCCCGTGGCGACCCGGCCCGCACCCACGGCTGGAACGTGGACGGGCATGGCCTGCGGTGGAAGGTCATCTCCCGCAACAAGCGCTGCGTCACCCTGAACATCGGCAAGCCGGAGGGCCAGGACGTCCTGCGCCGGTTCGTGCGCGACGCCGACGTGCTGATCGACCGTACGAGTTCGTCAGGACGGGCGAGGGGCCGGTGCTGAAGGTGCGGGCCGCTGCTGCCGCTGGTCGACAACCTGCGCGAGGTCTCGGCCACGGTCGCGGTCGCCGTCGCCCAGGTCGCGGTCGCCGACGGCCTGGCCGAGGTCGAGCTGGACGACCCGATCCAGCAGGTCCATCAGGCCATGTGGCAGCCCGAGTACCCCGCGTCGAACCGGTGTGACCTCGCTACCATGGTCGGCTCCGCCAGCTCACCAACATCCGTACCTTCTGGGCCCAGCGCGCCGACGCGCCCCGCCCCGCCCGCGACCCTGACGGAGTGACCGATGCCGCAGCAGTGGGTGCCAGCCGTGTTCCTGCGCGGTGGCACCAGCAAGGGCCTGTTCTTCCACGCTCGCGACCTGCCGACCGACCCTTCAGCCCGGGACCGGCTGCTGCTGGCGGCGCTGGGCAGCCCCGACCCCTACGGCCGCCAGCTCGACGGGATGGGCGGCGGCATCTCCTCGCTGTCCAAGGCCGCCATCATCGGCCCCCCGACCCGGCCAGAGGCCGACGTCGACTACACCTTCGTCCAGGTCGCCGTCAACCAGCCGGTGGTGGACTACGGGGCCAACTGCGGCAACCTGTCGTCTGCGGTCGGGCCGTTCGCGGTCGACGAGGGGCTCTGCCCGCGCGGCGACGGCCAAGCGCTGGTCCGCATCCACAACACCAACACTGCCACGCTCATCCACGCCACCTTCACCGTCCGCGACGGCTGCGCCGAGACCGCGGGCGACCTCGCCATCCCCGGCGTGGCCGGGACGGGAGCCCCCATTCGGCTCGATTTCCTCGACCCGGGCGGCGCCAGGACCGGCCGCCTGCTGCCCACCGGGAACCCCATCGACGAGGTGGTGCTGGAGGGCGCCGGCCGGTTCCGGCTGTCGCTGGTGGACGCCACCAACCCGGTCGCGTTCGTGGCCGCCGGCGAGCTGGGCCTTGACGGCACCGAGCTCCCGGACCAGCTGGAGGCTGAGCCCGAGGTGATGGGCCTGCTCGACCGGCTGCGGCGCCAGGCCGGCGTGCTGATGGGGCTCGCCCCGACCGCCGGGGCGGTCGAGCTGGCCAACCCCAAGGTCGCCGTGGTCTCCCCGCCGCGGCCCTTCCGCACCCTCGACGGCCGGCTGGTGGCCGCCGCCGACCACGACATCGGGGTCCGCATGCTGTCGATGGAGCGGGCCCACCGGGCCGTGCCGGTCACCGGGGCGCTGTGCCTGGGGGTGGCGTGCCGGATCGCGGACACGGTCCCGCGGGCCGCCGCCCGCGCGTCGGCGAGCGCCGGTGACGCCGTACGCGTCGGCAACCCGTCGGGCGTCGTGCAGGTGGGCGCGCGGGTCAGCCAGGCGGGTGGCTGGCGGGCGGAGCGGGCAACGCTGTACCGAACCGCCAGGCAGCTGATGCGGGGTGCGGTCGCCGTGCCGGCATGGTGAGCCGCGGCTCAGGCGCCGAGGGCCTGGCGGGCGACCCGTTCGACACGGGTCAGGGCCTCGTGCAGGTTCTCGACCGAGTTGGCGTAGGAAAGGCGCAGGTAGCCTTCGCCGTGGACGCCGAAGGCGGTGCCGGGTAGGCAGGCGACGCCGCCGTCGGCCAGCAGCCGGTCGGCCAGAGCGGCGGCGGGCAGGCCCAGGTCGGCGACCCTCGGGAAGGCGTAGAAGGCGCCGGTTGGCTCAAGGCAGGAGATCCCCGGGATGGCGTTGAGGCCGCCGACCACCACGTCGCGGCGCCGGCGCAACGAGGCCACCATCTGCTCGACCGGCGCCCACGGTCCCTCGAGGGCGGCGATGGCCGCGTGCTGGCTGAACGCCGCGGTGCAGGAGACCGAGTTGATGACCAGCCGGGTCACCGGCTCGACCAGGGCCGCCGGGAGCACCCCGAAGCCGAGCCGCCAGCCGGTCATGGCGAAGGTCTTGGACCAGCCGTCCAGCAGCACCGTCCGCTCGGCCATGCCGTCGACCCGCAGGACGCTGGGATGGTCGCCGCCGTAGCGGATGGCCCAGTAGACCTCGTCGGAGAGGACCACCAGGTCGTGCTCGATCGCCACCCGGGCGATCGCCTCCACCTCGTCCCTGGTCAGGCTGCTGCCGCAAGGGTTGTGGGGGGAGTTGAGGATCACCAGCCGGGTCCGGTCGGTGACCAGGGAGGCGAGCTCCTCGGGGTCCATGCGGAATCCGTGCTCCTCGCGCAGCGGCACCGGGACCGGCCGGGCGCCGGCGAAGTCGGCGATCGAGGCGTACATCGGGAAGCCCGGGTCGGGGTAGAGGACCTCGTCGCCGGACTGGCAGAGGGCGAGGATGGCGAAGAACATGATCGGCTTGGCCCCAGGGGTGACCACCACCCGGTCCGGGGTGGTGCGCAGCCGGCCCGTCCGTTCCAGGAACGCGGCAACGGCCGTGCGCAGCTCCAGGATCCCGGGGGCTGGGACGTAATGGGTGAGCCCCTTGGCCAGGGCCTCCTGGCCGGCGGCGACGATGTGGGGTGGCGTGCCGAAGTCGGGCTCGCCGATCTCCAGGTGGATCACCTCGGCCCCGGCGGCCTCCAGCGCCCTCGCCTTGGCCAGCACCTCGAAGGCCGACTCGGTGCCAAGCCTTCCCATGCGGTCCGACAGCTTCATGGCGCCCATTGTCGGCGACCGGGGCGGGTACGGTAAGCCCATGCGGGACCACCAGGACGTCCACGGGTTCGAGCTTTGCGTGGGGATGGCGATGCGGCCGCGGTTGCTGGTGCTGGACGACCTCGAGGGGCGCATCGCGGGCGCCCCGGCCATGGCCCGGCTACGCGAGCTGGCCGAGGTCACCGTGCTCGACCGGCCGCTCGCCGACGGCGACCTGGACGGCCTGGCCGAGGTGCGGGTGCTGCTGGCCATCCGGGAGCGGACCGTCCTGGACGGCGCCCTGTTCGACCGGCTGCCCCGGCTGGAGCTGGTGCTGCAGACGGGCGGCCATGCCTACCACGTCGACCAGGCGGCGGCGACCGGGCGGGGGATCGTGGTGGCGCTCAGCCGCCGGGCCCGGATGCCCTCGGCCTCGGTCCCGGAGCTGACGTTCGGCCTGATGCTGGCCGTGCTGCGCCGCATCCACCCGCTGGCCGCCGAGCTGGCCGCCGGCGGCTGGCCCGAGGCCATGGGCGGCACCCTGGCCGGGCGCACCCTGGGGATCCTGGGGCTTGGCCGCCACGGCCGGCCGGTGGCCAGGATCGCCGCCGCCTTCGGCATGCCGGTCCTGGCCTGGGACCGCGACCCGGGCCGCGTCCATGCCGACGACGAGCCGGTGGCCGAGCGCCTGCCCCTGGACGACCTGCTGGAGCGGTCCGACGTGGTGTCGGTCCACCTCAAGCTGTCGCCGGAGTCCCGCGGGCTGCTGGACCGCGAGCGCCTGGCCCGCCTGCGGCCAGGGACAATCCTGGTCAACACCGCCCGCGGCGCCATCGTGGACGAGCAGGCGCTGGTCGAGGCCCTGCGGAGCGGCCGGCTGGCCGGGGCCGGCCTGGACGTGTTTGCCACCGAGCCGCTGCCCGCCGACAGCCCGCTGCGGACCCTCCCCAACGTCGTGCTCACCCCCCACATCGGCTGGAAGGTCGACGAGGTCTTCCACGAATGGGCCGAGATCGCCGCCGACCAGCTCGCCGCCTGGCTCGACGGGCGCCTCTCCGCCGGCGAGGTCCTCGCCCCCGCCGCCGCCGTGGTCCCCCGGGAACGCCTCGGCAGCCTGGCGCCCCAGTAGGAGCCAGCTGAGGCTCAGCACGCTCCTCGCCCGGAGTGCCGCACTTGAACCCCCAGTAGGGAGCGTAGCGGACGGAGGTGCGGGGCGCCCCCGGTTGTCCACAGCCGCCGGCGCTGGCTCAATCGGCCTGGGACTGGGTCTGGCGGACCCGCTCGACCATGTTGAGCAGGGCGAGGGGGGAGAACGGCTTGGTGAAGTAGTCGTCGGCGCCGGCGGCGAGGCCCTGGTCGCGGTCGCGCTCCTGGGCCTGGGCGGTGAGCATCACGACCACGATGTCGCTGGTGTCGGGGTCGGACTTGAGCTGCCGGCAGACCTCGAGGCCGTCCAGCCTCGGCATCATGATGTCGAGCAGGACCAGCTTGGGGCTTTCGCCCCTTGCCACCTCGAGGGCCTCGACCCCGTCGGCCGCCTCCAGGATCTCGTAGTCGTCGCCCTCCAGGGTGACGTGGACCAGGTCCCGCACGGCCGGCTCGTCGTCGGCGATCAGCAGCTTCATCGTCCGCTACCGGCCAGCTCGTCGGAGGTGGGGAGGGTGAAGCTGAACACCGAGCCGACCCCGGGCCAGGACTCGGCCCACAGCCGGCCGCCGTGCATCTCGACCAGCCGCTTGGTGATGTACAGGCCGAGCCCGGTGCCGCCGGCCCTGCGGACCTCGTCGCGGTCCACCCGGTAGAACTTCTCGAACAACTGTCCCATGTCGCGTGGGCTCATCCCGATTCCCTGGTCGCGAACGCTCACCCGCACCGAGTCGCCATCGTGCTCGACGGTGACGAGGACCTCGCCGCCACCGGGAGAGTATTTGATCGCATTCCCGACCAGGTTGGTCAATATCTGCTCGACCTTGTCCGGGTCGCCCCAGACCACCGGCAGGCTGCTTGGAAGCTTTGCCCGCAGGGTGTGGGTTGCGGCCATGGCCCGGAATGGGGAGAGGATGCGTTCGACCACCGTGCCCAGGTCGAGCGGGCGCGGGTCCAGGACCAGCCGGCCCGACTCCATCCGGGACACGCTCAGCAGGTCGTCGATCAGCCTGGCCAGCCGGCGGGACGCGTCGAGGATCTCGACTGCCGAGGACCGCTGGCGCTCGACCGGCATGTCGCGCAGCACCAGCAGCTCGGCGAAGCCGTGGATGAGGGTCAGCGGGGTTCGCAGCTCGTGGGAGACGGTCGAGATCAGGGCCGACTTGACCTCGTCGATCTCGCGTTCCTTGGACACGTCGCGGATCACGTCGACCCCGCCGACGACCCGGCCCCTGGCGTCGAAGATGGGGGCCGAGCTGACCGTCACCGGGACCTTGCGGCCATAGCGGCTGACCAGATCGGCCGGGCCGCCGACCTGGTCCTCGGCGATCGGCAGGACCTCGGCGTAGGTGCGGCCCCTTGCCTCGTCCTCGGTCCAGCCGGTGAGCGCCTCCAGCGCCCGGTTGACGGCCGTGACCCGCCCGAACGGGTCGGTGAGCAGCACCCCGTCGGCGATCGCGTAGAAGACCGCCCGTGCTTCGCCCGCCGCCCGCTCGGCCTCCTCCAGCCGCAGCGCCGCCTCCAGCGCGCCCGCGATCTGGTTGCCGGCCAGGCCGAGCAGGGCCTCCTGCTCGCGGTCCAGCGGGTGGGGCTGGGTCCAGCAGAGGGCCAGCAGGCCGAGGAAGCGGCCGCGGGACAGCAGCGGCACCAGGGCAAGCGAGCGGACCCCCGTCCGGGCGACCAGGTCGCCCAGGGTCGGGGAGCTGGCCACCCTCTCCAGGTTGGCCATCCCGACCACCTGCCCGCTCCGCAGGGCGGCCATCGGCAGCAGCTCCCGGATCTCGGCGTCGGCCTTGACGATGTCGTCGGCGAACCCGCCGTCGGGGAAGCCGGCCAGCGCCCGCAGGACCAGGTCGCCGCCGGGGCGGGCGGCCCCGAGAATGGCCCTGGTGGCCCCGATCTCGGGCTGCAGGCCGTCGAGCACCACCTCGGCCAGCCGCTGCAGGCTGGTCGCCCCCACGACCTGGGCGGACAGGTGGCGCAGGCGCTCCAGCGCCTCCATGCGGCCGGCCAGCCGGCGCCGCATGGTCTCCAGGTCGCTGGCCACCGCGCCCAGCTCGTTCTCGACCCCCAGCTCGACCGGGGTGCCGAGGTCGCCGCCGGCCAGCCGGCCCGACGCCGAGCGCAGCGCATCGGCCGGCGCGCCGACCGCCCGGCGCAGGTAGAAGGCGATCAGCAGCACCGCCGCCAGCACCATCACCGCGGTGCGCACGGCCAGGGTCTGGGCTGCCCTGTAGGTCCGGCCCTGGCTGCTCGCGTAGGCCGCCTGCCGCTGGGCCAGCTGGTTCTCGAGGCTCGCCTGGCGCGCCCACAGCGCCCGGAACTGGCTGTCGGCGAAGCCCTTGGCGGCCACCCGGGCGGCCGCCTCGGCGCCGGCCCGCCTGGCCTTCACCTCCGTCTGCCCGGTCCGGACCCACGCCCGGTACTCGATCGCCACCCGCTCCACCAGCGGGGGCAGCCCCTCCCAGTGTTTGGCCAGCGCCCGGACCTGGCTGAAGCCCTCGGTGGCGCGGACCTCCGCCCGGACCTGGGCATCGAGGGTGTCCTGGTCGCCGGTGAGCAGGTAGGCACGCCGGCTGGTGTCCATGATGACGAAGTCGCGGCTCAGCCTGGTGGCGGCCTGGCGCAGGCCGTCGACCCGGTCGACGGTGAACTGCACCGAGGCGCTGTCCCTGGCCGCGTCGCGGGCGCCGAGGAAGATGGTCGCCCCCCAGGCCACCACCAGCAGGCCGAGCAGGGCGAGCAGGATGGTGAGCTGCACCCGCAGGCGCCGCACCCTTACCGCCCGCGGTTCGCGGTTGCCTGGATCGCCGCCAGCCGTCCCCGGTCGACCAGGTGGATGGCGTCGACGGCGTCGGGTGCGAACTGGGTGCCGGCGGCCTCGCGGAGCCGGTGGAGCGCCTCGTCGAGGCTGACCGCGGCCCGGTAGGGGCGGTCGGTGGTGATGGCGTCGAAGGCGTCGACGGCCGCGAACACCCTGGCCGCCAGCGGGATCTGCTCGGCCTTGAGGCCCTCCGGGTAGCCGGCCCCGTCCCAGCGCTCGTGGTGGGAGTAGACGACCGCCCTGACGACGTCCATGTGCGGCACCCCCTCCAGGATGCGCAGGCCGATGGCGGGGTGCTCGCGCATCAGCGCCCATTCCTCGTCGGCCAGGGGCCCGGCCTTGTTGAGGATGGCGTCGGGGACGCCGATCTTGCCGAGGTCGTGGAGCAGGAAGGCGTACTCCAGCCCTGGGGTCGCGGCCAGGTCGCCGCCCAGCGCCCGGCAGGCCTCGGTCCCGTAGGCGGTGACCCGGGCCAGGTGGCCGCCGGTGTAGGCGTCCTTGGCCTCGACCGCGGTGGCCAGGGCGCGCACGGTGGCGATGTAGGCGAGCTCGACCGCGTCCAGGGCCTCGCGCAGCTCCTCGGCCCGCCGGCGCTCGGCCGTGAAGGTGGTGCGCAGGTCGTCGGCATAGCGGAGCAGCTGGGAGTGGGCGGCGTCGGCCTGCTCCAGCTTGCGCGACCACAGCCGAAGGAAGCGGAGCCGGTCGACGGCCACGGCCGCCCCGGTGGCCAGCAGCTCGACCACGGCCAGGTCCTCGCCGCTGAACCGCTGCCCTCCGCCCCGGCGCAGCGCGAGCACGCCCACCGCCCGGCCCTCCACCACCATCGCGCACCAGGCCTCGGGTGCGTCCGATCCGGCGGTCAGCGGCCGGGTGGTGGCCACGGCGTCGGCGGCCAGCTCACGGTCGCCAGGGCGGGCGCCGATCTGCCCTGCTGGCCCCTGGGCGCCCCACGACGGCCCTGGAACGAAGCCGTCCTCGGCCAGCAGGACCGTCCCCTCCTCGGCCCCGAGCGCCTGGCAGGCGCGCTCGAGCAGGGAGTCGCCGGCGGTTGCCAGGTCCTCACCGCCCGCCAGCACCCGGAACGGGGCCAGCAGCTCCTCGCCCAGGCGAGCGCGCTGCGCTCGGGCCACCTCGATCTCCTCGTCTTGTTCGTCAGGTTCGAGACATTAGAATCGTACTCGATCAGGTTCCGAACAGCCGGTCCCCGAAGTCCCCCAGTCCGGGCACGATGTACGCCTGGTCGTTCAGGCGCTGGTCGACGGCGGCGGTGACGATTTCGAGCGACGGGTGGTCGGTCTCCAGCCGCGCGATGCCCTCCGGCGCCGCCACCACCGACAGCAGCGTGACCTTGGCCGGCCCGGCGGCGAACAGGCTGGCGCAGGCCGCGGCGGCAGACCCGCCGGTGGCCAGCATCGGGTCCAGCAGCAGCACGTAGCTGTCCCCGATGGCCGGCAGCTTGCTGTAGTAGGTCGAGGGCTGGAAGGTGGCGTGGTCCCGCTCCAGCCCCAGGTAGCCGACCGCCACCTCGGGGAACAGCTCGGTCACGGCCTCCAGCATGCCCAGGCCGGCCCGCAGGATCGGCACCGCGACCAGCGGCGCCGCAAAGGCGATGCCGTCGGCGGTGGCCAGCGGGGTGGTCACCGTGCGCGAGGCCGTCGGGATCCCCCGGGTCGCCTCGACGGCCAGCACCAGCGACAGCCGCTTGGCCAGCAGCCGGAACAGCGGCGGCGGCGTCGAGGCGTCGCGCAGCGCGGTCAGCATGGTCCCGGCCAACGGATGATCGACGACGGTCAGGGCCACGGGAGCCTCCTCATTTCCCGGCTCCGGAGAGCAGGTAGCCGGCGATGGCCAGGTCCTCGCGCAGCACCAGCTCGGTCAGCTTGAGCCGGCTGGCCGACAGCGGGCTGGTCCTGGTGGGCGACGGAAAGGCGTCCATGCCGAGGTCGGCGGCCTGCTTGACCGCCCGGAACATGTGGAAGGGATCGGAGACGACCACGATCCGCGGCCGGCCGCCGGCCGGGTTGCGGCGCTGCAGCGCCTTCTTGGCCCCGGCAAGGTTCTGGTAGGTGGTGCGGCTGTGCTCCTCGGCCAGCACGTCGGAGGCCGGCACCCCGCGCTCCCTGGCCCAACGGGCTCCCGAGCCACCCTCGGTGAACCGGTCGCCAGGCTCCTTGCCCCCGGTGAAGACCAGCAGCGGGGCCACGCCGCCCGAGTACAGGTCGACGGCGTGCTCCAGGCGGGCCTGGTAGATGGCCGACGGCCGGCCGTCGTACTGGGCGGCCCCCAGGACCACGATGGCGTCGACCTTGGGGCGCTCGTCCTTGCCCATCCACCTGGCGACCAGGGTGGTGGTCACGGCGAAGTAGGCGAGCACGAGCGCGAGGAGACCGAGCAGGACACGGCGCATGCCGCGGATTCTACGCAGCGTTGCCACCATGCCCCGTCACCAGGCCTGGACCGCCGGCCGATCATGCCCCGGCGCGCATGCGCCGGGGCTGGCGAAGGTCCAGCGCACGTGAATGCGACGCCGGTACTCGGCCCGCGGTCCAGAGGGTGGTTAAATACGCGAGCCAGCGGCCGGACCCGGGCCGGCCGGGGCGACGGGGGCAGCGATGGTGCGGCCACGGCGCTGGCCGGCAGGTGGGACCCCGAGGTCCGAGAGGAGCAACGCATGCGTGGGGTACGGGGTGTGCGGGTCGGCGCCCTGCTGGTGGCGCTCGGCATGGTGGTGGCCGCCTGCGGTGGCGGCGACGACGGCGACACCGGCACCGGCGGCGGTGCCGCGGTCGAGGCCAAGAAGATCGGGCTGGTGTTCGACTCGGCCGGCCGTGGCGACAAGTCGTTCAACGACTCGGCCGCGGCCGGGCTCGACCAGGCCAAGCAGAAGCTTGGCGACAAGATCGAGGTGAAGGACCTCACGCCGAACAAGGACGGCTCCAACCGCAAGGAGATCCTCGACTCCCTGGCCGGCGACGGCTACCAGCTGCTCCTCGGGATCGGCTTTGCGTTCACCCCCGACATCGTCAAGTCGGCCAAGGAGAACACCGACGTGCAGTTCGCCGGGGTCGACGTCTTCGACCCGCTCTGCACCCAGGGCAAGAACCTGACCTGCCTGCTGTTCAAGGAGCACGAGGGGTCGTTCGTGGTCGGGGCCGCCGCCGCCCTCAAGACCAAGAGCAACACGGTCGGCTTCGTGGGTGGCCAGGAGATCGAGCTGATCAAGAAGTTCCAGGCCGGCTACGAGGCGGGCGTCGACTACATCAACAAGACCGACGGCAAGAACGTCAAGGTCCTGGTCGACTACGCCGGCACCACCATCCAGGCCTTCTCCGACCCGGCCAAGGGCAAGGAGCTGGCCCTCAAGCAGATCGGCCAGGGCGCCGACGTGCTCTACCACGCCGCCGGCGGGACCGGCGCCGGAGTGATCGCCCAGGCCGCCGCCAAGCACAAGTACGCCATCGGGGTCGACTCCGACCAGAGCCTCACCGCCAGCCCGGCCGAGCGGAAGTGGATCCTGACCTCGATGCTCAAGCGGGTCGACACCGCCGTGGCGGCCACCGTCGAACGGTTCGTCGCCGGTCAGCTGACCGCCGGCAGCATCCAGTCGTTCGGGGTCAAGGAGGGCGGCATCGACTACGCCCAGAACCAGTACAACAAGGAGCTGCTCGGCGACCTCCCGACCAGGCTGGACGAGATCAAGCAGAAGATCGCGAGCGGCGAGATCAAGGTGCCGGACAAGCCGGCCAGCTGATGGCCGAGCGGGCCCAGGAGTCGGCCGCCCCTGGCGCGGCAACGCCGGCACCGCTGGCTGTCGAGTGCCGTGGAGTGACCCGCCGCTACGCCGGCGTCGTGGCCAACGACCAGATCGACCTCGAGGTCCGCGAGGGCGAGGTGCACGCGCTGGTCGGTGAGAACGGCGCCGGCAAGTCCACGCTGATGAAGATGCTCTACGGGCTGGAGCATCCCGACGAGGGAGAGATCCGGATCCGCGGCCAGGTCGAGCGCATCGACTCGCCGCGCAAGGCCATCGAGCTGCGCATCGGCATGGTCCACCAGCACTTCATGCTGGTCGACAACTTCACGGTGGCCGAGAATGTCGTGCTCGGCTCCGAGCCCGCCCGTGGTGGCGTGCTGGACCTCGACCAGGCGACCAGGCGGATCGAGGAGGTGTCGCGAGGCTTCGGCACGCCGCTCGACCCGCGATCCCGGGTCGAGGACCTCGCCATCGGACAGCAGCAGATGGTCGAGATCCTCAAGCTGCTGTACCGCGGCGCAGACATCCTGATCCTGGACGAACCGACCGCCGTGCTCGTGCCCCAGGAGATCGACGAGCTGTTCGACAACCTCGGCAGGCTCCGGGACCAGGGCAAGACCATGATCTTCATCGCGCACTCGCTGGAGGAGGTCCTGAAGATCGCCGACCGCATCACCGTGCTCCGCGACGGCAAGGTGGTGGGGACCATCGACGCCGCCGAGGCGACCAAGGAGCAGGTCGCCGAGATGATGGTCGGCCGCCCCGTCCTGTTGCGCCGGGTCGAGGGCAAGGCCACCCCGGGCGAGCCGCTGCTCCAGGTCAAGGGGCTGTACGTGGCGGTGGGGGGCAAGGAGCGGGTGCGCGACGTCGATCTGCTCCTGCGGCACTCGGAGATCTACGGCCTGGCCGGGGTGGAGGGCAACGGCCAGGTCGAGCTGGTCGAGGCGCTGGTCGGCCTGCGCCGCCCCGACGGGGGAAGCGTCTACCTCGACAACGACGACCTGACCCGTGAGGACGTGCGCTCCCGCCGCGAGAAGGGACTGGCCTACATCCCCGAGGACCGCCACGCCCGCGGCATGGTGCTGCAGATGAGCCTGTGGGAGAACAGCGTCCTCGGCCAGCAGGAGCGCGAGCCGTTCTCGCGCAGGGGCATCCTGTTCCCGCGGGCCATGAAGAAGCGGGCCGCCGAGCTGATCGAGCGGTTCCGGGTCAAGGCGACCAGCGTGCTCGCGCCGGGGTACGCGCTGTCCGGGGGCAACCAGCAGAAGCTCGTGCTGGCACGCGAGTTCGCCGGCCAGCCCAAGCTCCTCATCGCCGCCCACCCGACCCGTGGCCTGGACATCGGCGCCACCGAGTTCGTCTGGCGGCAGTTGGTGAACGCCCGGGACGCCGGGCTGGCCGTGCTGCTGATCTCCTCCAACCTCGACGAGATCCTCGCCCTGTCCGACCGGATCGGGGTGCTGTTCGACGGTCGCCTGGTCAAGGAGTTCGGCGGCTCCGAGGCGACCATGTCCGAGCTCGGGCTCTACATGACCGGAGCCCGGTCCGGAGAGGAGCCGGCGGCATGAAGACCGAGGAGCGACCCCCGGCCGCTCCACCGCCCGAGCCGGACCTGCCGCCCCGCCGCCTGCAGTGGGCCGAGCAGCTGCGCGACCTCGGCTACCGCCTGCTCGCCCCGGCCAGCTCCCTGGTGTTCGCGGCCGTGGTCGGCACGGTGGTCATCCTGCTGGTGCAGCGCAGCGTCGAGGATCTCGGCGACGTGGCCGGCGCCATGTGGAGCTATGGGGTGGAGAACAAGGACTCGTTGGCCTTCATCTTCGGCCGGGCCACGCCGCTCATCCTGGCCGGGTTGGCCACCGCGGTCGCGTTCAAGGCCGGCCTGTTCAACATCGGGGTGGAGGGCCAGTACGCCATCGGGGCGCTCAGCGCCGCCGTGGCCGGCTCCCAGCTGCGCGCTCCGACGCTCATCCACCTGCCGCTGACCGTGCTGGCCGGTATGGCGGGTGGACTGCTGTGGGCCCTGATCCCCGCGCTGCTCAGGGTCTACCGCGGCGCCCACGAGGTCATCTCCACGATCATGATGAACTACGTGGCCAACGGGGTCCTGCTCTACCTGCTCAGCGGCCCCCTCAAGGACCTCAACCAGCCCGGCGACGTGGATCAGCTCCGCACCGAGCCAATCCAGGAGACCGCGCAGGTCGGCCGCATGGTCGGGTTCTTCAACTCGCTGGGGTTCAACTTCCGTCCCTCGGCCCCACTGACCTGGTTCTTCCTGTTCGCGCTGGTGGCCGCCGTGGTCTATGCCCTGACCATCCGCCGGACCCGGTTCGGCTACGAGCTGCGCGTGCTTGGCACCAACCCGCGGGCCGCCGAGCCGTCCGGGATCCGGACCAACGCCATGTTCATGAAGGCCATGCTCCTGTCCGGCGCGGTCGCCGGACTGGTCGGCCTCCCGGAAGTCCTGGGCCTTGAGGGCGTGATGAAGATCGACTACGTCCGCGGCTTCGGCTTCGCCGGCATCGCCATCGCGCTGCTCGGCCGCAACTCCGGCCTTGGCATCGTGGCCGCCGCCCTGCTGTTCGCCTTCCTCGACCGCAGCGCCACCGGCATCGAGCTGCGGACCGAGGTGCCCTCGGAGGTCATCATCATCCTCCAGGGTGTGCTGATCCTGTCCATTGTCGTCGCCTTCGAGCTGGTTCGCCGGCTGGCGGCGCGGCGCCGGCTCCAGGAGACCCACGAACGTGCCTGAGATCTTCGGCCAGCTGCTCGGCGTCGCCGTCATCGCTTCGCTGATCCGGGCGTTCGTCCCCCTGTACCTGGCCACCCTGGGGGCGTTGTTCAACGAGCGGTCGGGCATCGTGAACATCGGCATCGACGGGATGATGATCTTCGGCACCTGGTTCGGGGCCTGGGGATCGCTGCGCTACGGGCCCGTCGCCGGCCTGCTGGTCGCGACCCTGAGCGGGACGCTGGTGGCGCTCGTCCATGCGGTGGCCACGGTCACCTTCCGGGTCGACCAGATCGTGTCCGGGGTCGCGATCAACATCCTCGCCCTGGGAGTGCCGCGCTTCCTGTCCATCGTCGCCTTCGGGGAGGGCCAGGAGACGCAGTCACCGGCGGTCCCGTCGCTGCCCACGATCAACGTGCCGGAGCTGGGCGCGATCTCGCCGGTGGTGCTCCTGACCATCGCGCTCGGGGTGGCGGCCTGGTGGGTGCTGAACCGGACCGTGCTCGGGCTGCGGCTCCGCTCGGCCGGCGAGAATCCCCGAGCCGCCGAGAGCCTCGGCGTCCGGGTGATCAGCATGCGCTACGCCGGCGTGCTCATCTCGGGGGCGTTCGCGGGCCTCGCCGGCGGATACCTCTCGGTCGAGCTGGTCGGCCAGTACACCGAAGGCATGAACCAGGGCCGCGGGTTCATCGCCCTGGCGGCCCTGATCCTCGGCAACTGGTCGGCGATCGGGGTCGCGTTCTCCTGCCTGCTGTTCGCCTGGACCGAGGCCCTGACCGTGTACCTGCGGGTGGACTGGATCAACAACGCCTTCATCGCGAGCCTGCCCTACATCGTCACCCTGGTCGTCCTGGCCCTGTTCTCCCGCCGGGTGCGTCCCCCCAAGGCCGTCGGTCAGGCCTACGAAGCCGGCTCCCCCGTCTGACGGGACCGGCCAAGGGCCGGCACCCGGGTCAGGAGGGTCGCCTTCAGCGCCCGGCTTCGCGACGAGGTCGACCTGGACACCCTGTCGGCCGAGCTGCGCACGGTGGTGAACCAGACGATGCAGCCAACCCGGGGTCTGGCTGTGGCTTCGACCGCCGACGCCCGGCCCAGGGGCACGCCGCTACTAGACCGAGCCGGAGAACGTGTCGCACTGCGGGAAGTCGCCGGTGCGGTAGCCGACGTTGAACCACTTCTGGCGTTGGGCGGCGGAGCCGTGGGTCCAGGATTCGGGGTTGACGCGGCCTTGGAAGCGCTCCTGGATGCGGTCGTCGCCGATGGCGGCGGCGGCGTCCAGGCCGTCGGCGATGTCGTCCTTGGTCAGGCGCTCGACCAGGGGGTCGCCGCCGTCGGGGCCGGGCTCGGTGGTCGCGTGGTTGGCCCACAGGCCGGCGTAGCAGTCGGCCTGGAGCTCCAGGCGGACGGACCCGCTCTGGGGACCGGTGCGGTCGTTGCCGACCCGGTCCATGGTGCCGGTGAGGTTCTGGACGTGGTGGCCGTACTCGTGGGCCAGCACATAGGCCTGGGCGAACGCGCCGCCGCGGGCGCCGAACCTGGTCTGCAGCTCCTGGTAGAAGCCGAGGTCGATGTAGACGGTGGTGTCACGCGGGCAGTAGAAGGGGCCGACCTCGGAGCTGGCCGCGCCGCAGCCGGTCTGGGTGGCGCCCGAGAACAGCCGTGTCGGCGCCAGCTCGTACTGGCCGCCGCGGCGCTGGAACTCGGCCGCCCAGAACTCCTGGACGCTGTTGACGACGGCGACGACCCGACAGTCCTCCTTGGTGTTGGCGTCCCGCCCGGTCTTGCATTCCTGGTCGAGCTGGGTGCGCTCGCCCTGGATCTGGTCGATGCCGGGCAGCGCGCCGGTGGTCGCGCCGCCGCCGCCGAGCACCTGGAGCAGCAGGAAGACGATCAGGCCGAGGATCCCGGCGCCGCCGCCGACCGCGACCCCGCCGCCGCGCGGGAAGCCTCCCCGCCCGCGGGTGTCCTGGACCTGTGAGCTGTCGAGCTGGCCGTCCTCGTCGAAGCGCATCGGGTGCTACCTCTGCGTCGGGGTGCTGCCTCTCTGGGGCCGTCGCCTGCCTTGCCGCGCACGCCTTGCGGCCAGGGATACCCGCCGCGCCACAAGCCAACCTTCGCAGTGGGGCGCCAGTCATGCCAAACTGCCCGCATGAATGTCGAGCGGACCAAAGTCGTGGCCACCCTTGGGCCTGCCTCGAGCGAGCTCGAGGTCCTCGGAGGGATGGTCGACGCCGGCCTGGACGTCGTCCGCCTCAACTTCTCCCACGGCGAGCGCGCCGACCACCTGGCCCGCTTCGATCTGGTCAGGGCGGTCTCCGCCGAGCGGGGCCGCAACCTGGCCATCCTGGTCGACCTGCAAGGGCCCAAGATCCGCGTCGGGATGGTGGACGACAACGGGGTCAAGGTCGACCGCGGCGCCGAGGTCGTGCTGGTCGCCGGGGCGGACCGGGCCGCCGAGCAGGAGATCCCGGTGGTCTACCCCGAGCTGGCCGTCGACGTCCGCGAGGGCGACCAGATCCTGCTCGACGACGGCGCCATCGGCCTGCGGGTCCGGGACGTCCAGGGCGAGCGAGTCCGCTGCCAGGTGGAGCGGGGCGGCGTCGTCCGATCCCGCAAGGGCGTCAACCTGCCCGGGGTCGCGGTGTCGGCGGCCTCGCTGACCACCAAGGACCGGGCCGACCTGGCCACCGCGGTCGAGGCCGGCGCGGACTACCTGGCGCTGTCCTTCGTGCGCAAGCCCGACGACGTGGCCGAGGCCAAGCAGGCCATCGCCGACCATGGCGGCGACATCCCGGTGGTGGCCAAGCTGGAGCGGCCGGAGGCGATCGACTGCCTCGACGAGATCTTGGAGGTCGCCGACGCGGTCATGGTCGCCCGCGGCGACCTCGGGGTGGAGCTGGCCGTCGAGAAGGTCCCATCGATCCAGAAGCACATCATCGCCAGGGCCAACTCCCTCGGGGTGCCGGTGATCACCGCCACCCAGATGCTGGAGTCGATGGTGGCCAGCGCCCGCCCGACCCGGGCCGAGGCCAGCGACGTGGCCAACGCCATCTACGACGGCACCGACGCGGTGATGCTGTCGCAGGAGACAGCGGTCGGCCGCTACCCGGTCGAGTCGGTGGCCACCATGTGCCGGATCGCCCGGGAAGCCGAGGCGACCCCGTACCTCGCGGCCCCGCCGCCGCCCGCGGTCGGCATGCTGGACGTGGCCGCCACCGTCTGCAAGGCGGCCGTGCAGGTCGCCACCGACCTGGGGGCCAGAGCGATCGTGGCCTTCACCGAGTCGGGGGTGACCGCCCGCTACGTCTCCCGGTTCCGGCCGCGGGTCCCGATCATCGGCCTCACCACCTCGGAGGCGGCCAGGCGGCGCATGGCCCTCTACTGGGGGGTGGAGGCGGTCAGCCCGCTGGACGTCAGCACCGATCTGGGGGAGATGATCGCCGCGGGCGACGAGCGGATCATCGAGGAGTGCATGATCGACGCCGGAGAGCTGATCGTGGTCGTGGCCGGCACGCCAGGTGGGCGGGGCGAGACCAACCGGGTGATCGTCCATCAGGTCGGGGAGCGCGACCTGGCCCCCCGCGAAGGTTGAGGGATTTCGCTCCTGCACACCGCCCGTCCGTTCTCGTACGACTAGTACCAAAGTTCTACGGTGACAAGTGACCCGCTTTCCGCCACACTTCCGTGACCACCCGTGACCACCGTCCGGGGGACACGGATACGGCGGGTCGCACGGAGGGAGCCGGCGATGCAGCGCGAGGTCGGGGAGGCGTACGAGGCTTCGACCAGTGCCCTCCAGGCGGCCAAGGGACAGCGGCTCAGCCTGCGGCGGGCGATCGCCGGGCTCCAGGAGGCGCTCGGCGGCCCCGCCGACGAGCTGGACGGCATGCCCGACCGGCTGGGCGGCGCCCTCGAGCGGCTCGAAGAGGTGTTCGCGGTCCACATCGAGGTCACCGAGGCCCCGGGCGGCCTCTACCAGGAGATCCTCGACATCTCGCCCCGCCTGGCCAACCGGGTGACCCGCTTCCGGCGCGAGCACACCGAGATCGCCGAGGGCATCCGCCACGGCATCGCCTCCTCCCGAGCGGCCGCCGGCGACGCCGAGGCGGTCCAGGCACTCCGCGACCACGCCGTCCGGCTGCTCGCCGACCTGGTCCGGCACCGCAACCGCGGCCTCGACCAGGTATACGAGGCCTACCACGTCGACATCGGCGGCGAATCCTGACGACGGCCCCGCCGGTGGGGCGCGGTGAGGCCTACGACGTCGACATCGGCGGCGAATCCTGACGACGGCCCCGCCGGTGGGGCGCGGTCGCTGACCCTCGGCTAGCCGAGCAGGTGGTCCCAGCCGGCATCCCGGAGCAGGTCGGCGAGCTGGCCGGTCAGGGCGTCGAGCGAGAAATGGCGCAGGGCGACGGCCTGGTTGTGGGACAGCAGCGTCGGGTCGGGATGGTCGAGGAACGCCCGCAGGGGGGCTGGGTCGTCGGCCGGGAACCAGCGGAAGCCGAAGGCGGCGAGCTCGCCCGCGACGGGGTAGTCGCCCACGGCCAGGGCCCGGCGGTGCAGCGACGCCTCGATCAGGGGTGCGCCAAAGCCTTCCCAGGTGGACGGGAACACCACGGCGTCGCTGGCCGAGTACGCGTCGTCCATGGTCAGCCCGTCGGGCAGGCGCCGGTGGACCGGGCCGGCGGCGCCGGCGAGCAGACGGTCCAGCTCGGGGCCGTAGCCGTCCTCGTCGGGGCCGGTCAGCCAGAAGTCGGCGCCGAGGGCCTTGGCCATGGCCAGGCCGGCGGCGACGTTCTTGCGGGGGATGGCCCGGGTCGGCTGGAGCAGCAGCGGCCGGCCGGCGCCGACCCCGAGCAGCTCCCGGGCCAGGTCCCGGCGCCCTGGGGCCGGGACGGGGAAGCCGCTGTAGATGGTGGTGGCCTCCACGCCCCGGTCGGCCAGCTGCTTGCGGCTGAGCTCGTTGATGGTGACGTGGCGCCAGGCCGGGTCGTCGGGCGGCCAGCCGGGCAGGTCGACGAACTCGTCCCGCTGCCAGGGCAGGTCGTGGTGGTGGAGGATGGCCGGCCGTCCGGCCAGGTACCCGGCGAGAGCGGCCGCCGCGCCGGGGTTCCGGGGCAGCGAGCAGATGTTCTCGACCACCACCAGGTCGGCCCCGTCCAGGGCCTCGGCCAGCCGGCCGGGCAGCCCCGGCCCGGCGGTCGCGTCCATCTCCAGCTCCGGCAGCAGCCGGTCGGCCCGGCCGGCGCCGGCCACCGTGCGCACGCTCAGGCCGAGGCGGCGCAACGCCTCGGCCCAGTGGTGGGCCACCACCGACACCCCGTCGGGCCCGCCGAGGCGGAACGAGGCAACCGCGACCACCGTCTGGCTCAGGGGATCACCTGGGTGCCGATCTCGCCGACCAGGGCCTTCTCCGACAGCTCGGGGGTGGTGATGACGACCCGCCGGCCACCCCCCTCCAGGAAGCGAAGCGCGGCCTGCACCTTGGGCAGCATGCTTCCCGGGGCGAACTGGCCGGCCGCGGCGTGCCCGGCCAGCTGGCCGGCCCGCAGCTCGTGCAGGTCGCGCTGGGTCGGGCGGCCGAAGTCGACGGCGACGTGCTCGACCCCGGTGAGGATCAGCAGGACCTCGGCGTCCAGGTTGGCCGCCAGCAGCGCCGAGGCCAGGTCCATGTCGACCACCGCCTCGACCCCGACCAGCGAGCCGTCGGCCTGACGGACCACCGGGATGCCGCCGCCGCCGGCCGCGACCACCACCGCGCCGGTGTCCAGCAGGGCCTCGATGGCCGGGAGCTCGAGGATCTCCCTGGGCGCGGGCGACGGGACGACCCGGCGCCAGCCCCGGCCGGCGTCCTCCTTCATCGCCCAGCCGGTGTCCATGCGCCGTCGGGCCTCGGCCTCGTCGTAGAAGTTGCCGATCGGCTTGGACGGGGACCGGAACGCCGGGTCGTCCAGCTCGACCACCGTGCGGGTGACGACGGTGACCGTCGGCCGGCGCATCCCGGCCTGGCGGAAGGCGTTGTCGAGGCACTGCTGCAGCATGAAGCCCATGCCGCCCTGGGTGTCGGCCACGCAGGTGTCCAGCGGCAGCCGGGGCAGGAGCCCGGCGGCCAGGTCGCTGCGGAGCAGCACGTTGCCGACCTGGGGGCCGTTGCCGTGGGTCACCACCAGCGGCCGCGCGGTCAGGTGGGTCAGGTGGTGCGCGGTCTCCATGGTCCGTTCGTACTGGGCCGGGATGGGGTTGGCGCTCCCCGGCGGGGAGATCGTGTTGCCGCCAAGGGCCACCACCACAGGCTGCTCGGGCACGCGCTCCTCCTGGGCAGGTCCACGACCGCGCTCGCGGCTGCGCCGCCCGCGGAACAGCAAGGCTATCAGTCGAGCGGCAGTCCCCAGAGGGCGAACCAGCGCGGCAGGTCCGGCTCGATGGGCAGGTCGCCGCCGAGGGCGGCGCGGACCCGCAGCTCCAGCTCGTTGTCGCGGCGCTCGCCGTCCAGCGGCGCGAACGGGTAGAAGCTGCCGCGCTTGTAGAGATACACGAGGTGGCAGCGTTTGCCCGAGGGGTCGGCGAAACCGAACACCGAGCAGAGCAGCTGGGGGCCGAAGCCGTGCTGCTCCAGGGTCGAGTTGACCAGATGGACGCTGGTCACCAGGTCCTCGGTGTCGGGGTCGCCGAGCACCACCCAGCGGTAGCCGAAGCGGTCGTCGGTGACCCGCAGGGTCGAGCCGGCCTCCTTCACGGCCAGCTCGAGCAGGCCGTGAAGCTCCTCTGAGGCGACCGCGAACCCCTGCCCGGACGCCGGCTTGAAGCAGACCGCCGCCTGGCCGGTGGGCGTCATGCCGGCCGACGCCTGGAGCGTGATCGCGGCCCCGGTGACCCCAAACAGGGCGTCCAGCTTCGGCTGTTTCGGTGTGCTGCGCCCCAGCAGCGCGTCCAGGAACTTCACGCCTGCCGGCCGAGCTGGGTCTCGAGCCGGGCCAGCTGCTCGAGCCGACGGTCGAGGCTCGGGTGGGTGGCGAACAGCGACGAGAAGCTGAACCCGGGGGCCAGCGCGGGGGCGAAGAAGAAGGCGTTGAGCGGCTCGGCCGCGCGCAGGTCGCGGGTGGGGATCCGGCCCATGTCGCCGGTGATCCTGACCAGGGCCGAGGCCAGCAGCGACGGGCGGCCGATCAGGATCGCGCCGGCCCGGTCGGCCGACAGCTCCCGGTAGCGCGACAGCGCCCGCGTCAGCAGGAAGCTGAGCGCGTACACCACCGCCGAGGCCAGCACGACGAGCAGGATCACCGCGCCGGTGTTGTCGCGGTTGTCGTTGGAGCGGCCCCACCCGCCCCCGCCGTAGGCGCCGGCGTAGATCGAGGAGCGGACCACGAAGCCGGCCAGGATGCCGAGGAAGCTGGCCAGCGTCATCACGGCAACGTCGCGGTGGGCGACGTGGGACAGCTCGTGGGACAGCACCGCCTCCAGCTCCGGCCGGGACAGCCGGCGCTGGATCCCGGTGGTCACGCAGACCACCGCGTGCTTCTGGTTGCGGCCGGTGGCGAACGCGTTGGGCATGTCCGACTCGGCGACCGCGACCCGTGGCTTGGGCATGTCGGCCAGGGCGCACAGCCGGTCGATCATCTGGTGCAGCTCGGGCGCCTCCTGGGGCGACACCTCGTGCGCACGCATCGAGAACAGCGCGATGCGGTCGGAGAAGAAGTACTGGAAGAACAGGAACCCGCCGGCGATCAGCAGCACCAGCACCAGCGGGATCTTCAGCGCCACCAGCACGGCCACGAAGACCACGTACAGCAGGCCGAGCAGGAACATGGTCAGGACCATGCGACTCGACAGACCGGCGTCGGCTGGGAAGCGTGTTCGAGCCATCAGGCCATCACCCCGGGATGAGCCCCTCGTCGCCGAGGACCTCGCGGACTTCATGGATGGTTGCGTCGGGGCTGGGCAGGACCAGGTCCGATGGACCGATGTAGTCGGCCGGCAGCTCGTTCCCGGCGGAGCGGAGGCTGGTCAGCAGGGCCTCCAAGGCCGACTTGAACCGCACCTCGTCGCCGGCGTCGACCGCCTTGGTCAGGTCCTCGTCCAACCGGTTCAGCTCGTCGGTGTGGCCATCGGGCACCTCGAACTGGCCCTCGCCGCTGATGCGCACGATCATCGCCGCTCCTCCTCGACTGGTGCCTGGGCCGGGCTGCGGGCGACGCTGTCGTCGGGGGCGTCGAGCTGCTTGGCGGTGGTAGTGCCGCCGGTGAGCTCGCCCTTGAGGCGGGCCAGCTCGGCCTCGACCGCCGGCTCGGCGTCCCCGCGGTCCAGCTCGGCCTGGAGCCGGTCGCTGGACATGGAGGCGTCGTCCAGCGCCCCGGAGGCCATCAGCTCGTCGAGGGCGCCCGAGCGCGCCTGCATCTGGGCCACCTTGTCCTCGGCCCGCTGCATGGCCAGCCCGACGTCGCCCATCTCCTCGCCGATCCCCGAGATGGCCTCGTTGACCTTGGTCTGGGCCTCGGCCGCGGTGTAGCTGGCCTTCATCGTCTCCTTGCGGATACGGAAGGCGTCGACCTTGGCCTGCAGCCGCTGGGAGGCCTCGACCATCCGGGCCTCCTCGGCCTTGAGCTGGTCGTGCTGGGCCTGGAGGTCGGTCAGCTGGGTGGCGATGCCGGCGCGGCGGGTGAGCGCCTCCCTGGCCAGGTCCTCGCGGTTCTGGCCGACCGCCTGCTTGGCCTGGCCCTCCAGCTTGGCCGCCGACCGCTGCAGCTGCTGCGCCTGCAGCTCGATGCGCTTGCGGGAGGTGGCGACGTCGGCCACCGCCCGTCGCATCTTCTGCAGCATCTCCAGCGTCCGCTCGTAGGAGTAGTCGAGGGTCTCCCTCGGGTCCTCGTACTTGTCCAGCGTCTTCGAGGCCTTGGCCTTGAAGATCGTCGAGAACCGCTGCATCAGTCCCATCGTTCACGCTCCAGCGCCCGGGTCGGGTGTCCCTTGCAGCATACGACGACCCGCCCGGACGAGGCGGGGTGACCGTCTCGAACGGGTGGCGCCGCCGGCATCGGCGTCACCCTCCGGGCATGCTCGCCTCCCGCGTCCGCGCCACCGGGGAGCCGCTGTCGGCACCGGCCTACCGCTGGCCAGGTGGGGCGCGACCACGTCCGGAGGTCGCCCGGTCAGGGGCGCAGGCGCCAGCTGGGGCCGGCCCTGGTGTCGGTGACCTCGACGCCCATGTCGGCGAGCCGGTCGCGCAGGCGGTCGGCGGCGGCGAAGTCGCGGGCCGCCCTGGCCCGCTCGCGCCCGGCGATCAGCTCCTCGGCCCCGGCGGGCAGCGTCTGCCCGACCTGCGCGGCCAGGTCGAGGCCGAGCACCCGGTCGAAGGCGGCCAGGCTGGTGAAGCGGGCCGACGGCGGCAGCGACTCGTCTCCTTCGAGCTCGGCCAGCACGGCCAGTGCCTTGGGCGTGTCCAGGTTGTCGTTGACCGCGGCCCAGAAGCGCTGCTCGTACCCGGCGCACCCGGGCCCCTGGCCGGCCCGTGGGTCCTTCGCCCAGCTGGCCATCCGCGACCGCAGCCGGTCGAGCGCCCGCTCGGCCCCGGCGAGGGTGTCCCAGGTGAAGTTGAACTGGTTCCCGTAGCGGGCCTGGAGGAACAGCAGGCGGGCCGCCAGCGGCGAGTGGCCGCGGGCGACCAGGTCGGCAAGGGCGTAGAAGTTCCCGGCCGACTTGGCCATGCGCCGGCCCTCGGTGAGCAGGTGCGCGCCATGGACCCAGGTGGCCACCACCTGATGGCCGACCACCGCCTCGGACTGGGCGATCTCGTCCTCGTGGTGGGGAAAGACGTTGTCCTCCCCGCCGGTGTGGATGTCGATGTGCTCGCCCAGCTCGGTCAGGGCCATGGCCGAGCACTCGATGTGCCAGCCCGGGTAGCCGTCGCCCCACGGGGACGGCCACTTGACGATCCGGCCCGGCCCGGCCGCCTTCCACAGGGCGAAGTCGGCATGGTGGCGCTTGCGCGGGTCGACCTCCTCCTGCCGGTGACCGGCCCGCAGCCGGTCGAGGGTGTTGCGGGACAGCCGGCCGTACCCGGGGAACGACTGGACCGCGAAGTAGACCGTGCCGTCGACCTCGTAGGCGTTGCCGCGTTCCAGCAGCTTGGCCACCAGCTCCTGCATCTGGGGCACGTAGTCGGAGGCGCGCGGGTAGGCGGCGGCCCGCTGGAGATTGAAGGCGGCCGCGTCCTCGAGGAACGCGCCGGTGTAGTACTCGGCGATCTCGGCCGGCGTCTTGTCCTCCAGACGGGCCGAGACCAGCATGCGGTCCTCGCCGCGGTCGAACTCCTCGTTGGTCATGTGCCCGACGTCGGTGATGTTCTGCACCTGCCGGACCTCGATCCCGGCGACCTCGAGGGCCCGCCGGACCAGGTCGGCGAGCAGGAACGTGCGCAGGTTGCCGATGTGGGCGTAGCGGTACACGGTCGGCCCGCAGGTGTACATGTCGACCCGGCCGGGCGTGCGCGGGCGCACCGGCTCCCTGGCCCGGGTCAGGGTGTTGGTGACCTCCAGCACGCTCATCGTGGCGGGATGACCTTGGCGGCCAGGGCGCGCTCGCGGGGGATCTGGATCAGCTCGCCGCGGCGGTTGCGGACCGCGAAGCCGCGCTCGTCGGCCGCCTCCAGCGGGCCGACCACGTCGGCCACCTCGTCGCCGCCGGCCGCCGGCCGCCGCCAGCGCACCACCACCCGATGGCCGACGTGCTGCGGCCCGATGCGGACCGCGTACCGGTAGCGCATCCGCTCCTCCCAGGATCTCCGTTGCGACCGCCCTCTACAGTAGGGCCGTCGCGCCGTCCAGCGCCCGGAGCCGCCCACGCACGCCTGTCGGCCCCGCCGCCGTCCCGCGGCGGCTCACCGACCGTCTGGCCTCGCTGGAGCGCGACCTCCACCGGGCCTACCGGGCGACCCGCCGCCCTGACCGGGCCAGCCGCGTTCCTGGCCGGCCTGGCCGCGTGACCCGGGTCCCCGTCTCGGCGGGGGTCGGGAGGCGGTAGGATCGACCGTACAAGGCGTCGCCGCCCACGTTGACGGTGTCGGCGGCCCGGTGGTATCCAGCAACCCGAAGGAAGCGCCCACGAGGGGGTCAACCCGAAGATGAC
>DASYSE010000075.1:0-2526 GCA_036003705.1 Actinomycetes bacterium
CAACACCGACGAGCTGCTGATCTCCCAACCCGACACCGGCGAGCAGGCCCTCGAGATCGCCGACATGCTGGTCCGCTCCGGCGCCCTGGACGTCATCGTGATCGACTCGGTGGCCGCGCTCGTCCCCCGCGCCGAGATCGAAGGCGAGATGGGCGACTCCCACGTCGGCCTCCAGGCCCGCCTCATGAGCCAGGCCCTCCGCAAGCTCTCGGGGACGATCTCGAAGTCCAAGACCACTGCCATTTTCATCAACCAATTGCGGGAAAAAATCGGTGTCCTCTTCGGATGCCTCTCCTATGGAACGCGGGTCACCCTGGCCGACGGCACCCAGGAGAAGATCGGCAAGATCGTCAACCAGCGGCTGCCGGTCGAGGTTCTCTCCTACGACCCCGAGGCCGGCACGGTCGTGCCCAAGAAGGTCGTCGGCTGGTTCGACAACGGCCGCACCGACGGGTTCCTCCAGTTCACCGTGGCCCGCCCAGCCGGCAACGGCCACTCCTCGTTCGCCTGCACGCCCAACCACCAGATCCGCACCCCGGCCGGCTGGCGGGAAGCCGGAGAGCTGGCCGTCGGGGACCGGGTCATGCAGGCGATCCCGCACCGCCTGTCCGGCTTCCAGTGGGAGGTCCTCCTGGGCGGGCTGATGGGCGACAGCGCCCTGAGCCCCACCCGGAGCGGCCACGGGGCCAGACTCCGCTTCGGCCACGGCGCCCGCCAGGTGGCCTACGCCGACTGGAAGGCGTCCCTGTTCGCCAACATCGGCGTGAGCCGCAGCACGAACGCCAAGGGCGCGGTCTTCTTCGACCTGCAGCCCCTCCCCGAGCTGGCCGAGCTGCGGCAGGCTGTCTACATCGGCGGCAAGAAGGTCTTCGGCCACGACTACCTCAAGCGGCTGACGCCGCTCTCCCTGGCCATCTGGTACATGGACGACGGCAGCTTCTCACTGCGCGCCAAGGGCGTGCAGGAGCGGACCCGGGACGGCAGCGGCCGCTCCGACATCTGCATCGAGGCGATGGAGCCGACCACCCGCTCCCGGCTGGTCGACTACCTGGCCGACACCTGGGGGATCCGGGCCAAGCTCGTCCAGCGCGCCGGTAAGGCCGTGCTCGTCTTCCCCAAGGACGAGACGGCCAAGCTCCACGCCCTCGTCGCCCCCTTCGTCCACCAGTCCATGCAGTACAAGCTGCTGCCGCGCTACCGCGGCCAGTTCCAGGTCGAGCCGGTGTTCGCGCCGATGCGGCGTGAGCTGATGCCGATGCCCATCCTCTCCATCGCCCCCAAGCCGCGCTCCCGAAGCACCCACCGCTTCGACATCGAGGTCGAGGGCAGCCATAACTACTTGGCCGACGGCGTCGTCGTCCACAACTCACCCGAGACCACCTCCGGGGGTCGGGCGCTCAAGTTCTATGCCTCGGTCCGCCTCGATATCCGCCGGATCGAGTCCCTCAAGGACGGCCCCGACGTGGTCGGGAACCGAACCCGGACCAAGGTCGTGAAGAACAAGCTGGCCGCCCCCTTCAAATCCGCCGAGTTCGACATCATCTATGGCCAGGGGATCTCCAAGGAAGGCAGCCTGCTGGACGTCGGGGTCGACGTCGGGCTGATCAAGAAGTCGGGGGCCTGGTTCACCTACGACGGCGACCAGCTCGGCCAGGGGCGGGAGAACGCCCGTGCCTTCCTCCGCGACAACCCGGAGCTGGCGCAGGAGATCGAGGGCAAGATCAAGGCCCAGCTCGGCGTGGCCGCGCCGGCGGAACCCGAGCCCACCCCGGACCCCGAAAAGGACCAGGGGAAGCTCTGACGGCGGACGCGACCCCATGACGGTCGGGAGGAGGGCGACGGTGGGGACCAGGCGGGTGCAACCCGGGGGAGGGGCGCCGCTGGACGGCGATCGGGCGGCGTCGGCCGACGCCGCCCACGCCGCCGCCCTGCGGCTGCTCACCGGCAGGGCGCGCACCCGCGCCGAGCTGGTCCGGCGCCTGCAGGAACGCGGCTACACGGCGGCCGCGGTCGCCGAGGCGGTGGCCCGGCTGGAGCGGGTCGGCCTGGTGGACGACGCGGCGCTGGCCGCCGACGTGGCCGAGGTGCGGGCCGCGCGCGGGTTGGACGCCCCGGCGATCGCCCTGGAGCTGCGCGACCGTGGGGTCGACCCGGCGGTGGCCGAGCGGGCCGCCCAGGCGGCGGTCCCGGACGAGCTGCGGGCCGACCGCTGCCGGCAGGTGGCGGAGACCCGGCTGGCCCAGCTCGGCGAGCTGCCACCGGCGGCCCGGCTGCGGCGGCTGGCCGCCTACCTAGCCCGACGGGGCTACCCGGCGGAGCTGGCCGAGGCGGTGTCCAGGGAGCTTGTCGGTCTTGACTGACCCGATCGCTTGGACCGGCTGATGGCTGCTTGATACCCCTTCTGACCTGCTCTTCCTTGACCAGCGCGCTGTGCCGGCCTACCCTGAGATCGCCCGGCACCGCCGAGCCCAACCGATGATTACGTAACCTTGGTACACCGACTGATCACCGGACCTTCCTGCACGG
>DASYSE010000076.1:0-14816 GCA_036003705.1 Actinomycetes bacterium
GACCCCGCCGGCGCGGCGGGTGGCCCCGGAGTCCAGCTGGGTGAACCGTTCGAAGATGCGGTCGCGCTCGGCGGCCGGGACCCCGGGCCCGGTGTCCTCGACCGCCAGCACCGCCAGGGCACCGACCCGCAGCGCCTCCAGCCGGATCGGGGTGCCGTCGGGGGAGTGCTTGACCGCGTTGTCGAGCAGGTTGCCGAGCACCTGGAGCACCACCTCCGCGGTCGCCTTGACCGGCAGCGGGCCGCCGGCCTCGACCTGGATGTGGCGGCCGGGATGGCAGACCCCGGCCGCCAGGGCAGCCTCGCGGGCCACCTCGGCGACGTCGACCAGGGACCGCTGCGTCGGCTCGCGGCTGGTCTGCTCGAAGCGGCCGGCCAGCAGCAGCTGCTCGATCAGCTCCTTGAGGCGGCTGCCCTGGCGTACCGCCATGTCGACGAACTCGCGCCGTTCGGCCGGGTCGAGGGCGGCGCCGCGGCTGCTCAGCGTCCCGAGCGTGCCGAGGATCACCGTGAGCGGCGTCTTCAGCTCGTGGGAGACGGTGGTCAGCAGGTCGCGCTTGAGCCGGTCGCTCTCCTGGAGCTGGCGGATCACGGCCTGCTCGCCCCTGACCAGGCTGGCCTGCTCGGCCGCGGTCGCCTGGCCGCCCTCAGCTCCATTTGCGTGGAGCGCCCAGTGCGGCGACCGGCCCGGCGAGCGCCAGCAGCAGCTCGCCGAGCCGGGCCAGGCGCTGCACCAGCTTCACCAACGACCCCCTCCCGATGACCGCCGGGAGAACCGCCGGCCAGGCCTCAGTATACCCAAACCAAACGAATCATCCATTCCTAACGAACAACCTATGTCCACCCTATCAAGGCGGCTGGGCGACGCCGGCTTGCTACCCTTGTCGATCGACCCACCGCCACATCCCGAGGAGTCCGCGGCCGTGTCCCGTACCCTGCTCGCCGTGCATGCGCATCCCGACGACGAGTCGTCCAAGGGCGCAGGCACCATGGCCCGTTACGCCGACCAGGGCGTGCGGACCGTCCTGGTCACCTGCACCGGCGGTGAGGCCGGCGAGATCCTCAACCCGGCCATGGACCAGCCGGGCGTGCTGGAGCGGATGCCGGAGCTGCGCCGCCAGGAGCTGGCCAAGGCCCTGGAGATCCTGGGCGTCACCGCCTACCACTGGCTCGGCTACCGCGACTCGGGCATGGCCGACACCGAGGCCAACCTCCACCCGGACGCGTTCGCCAACGTCCCCCTGGAGGAGGCGACCGGCCGCCTGGTCGGCCTCATCCGCGCCGAGCGGCCCCAGGTCGTCCTCACCTACGACGAGCGCGGTGGCTACCCCCACCCCGACCACATCCGCACCCACGAGGTCTCGGTGGCGGCCTTCGAGGCGGCCGGCGACCCCGACCGCTACCCCGAGGCCGGGCCGCCCCACCAGCCGCTCAAGCTCTACTACCACGCCAACTTCAGCCACGGCCGGATGCAGGCGATCCACGCCGGCGCGGTCGCCCGCGGCATCGACAGCCCGTTCGCCGAGTGGCTCAAGCGCTGGGACGAGGAGGAGGGGGAGGAGGGCTTCCCGGAGCCGGTGATCACCACCCAGGTCGACGTCGCCGCCTGGTTCGGCCGGCGGCGCGACGCCCTGATCGCCCACGCCACCCAGATCGACCCCGACAGCTTCTGGTTCGCCATGCCCGACGAGGTGATGGCCGAGGTCTACCCCTGGGAGGACTTCACCCTGGCCAGGTCGCTGGTCCCGGTCGGCGAGCACGAGACCGATCTGTTCGAGGGGATCGATCAGGACGGCAACCCGATCTCCTGAGGGCTATGCTTCCCGGCATGGAGGTGTACGACTCGATCCTGGAGGTGGTCGGCGGCACCCCGCTGGTCCGGCTGTCACGGCTCGGCCGCGGCCTGGCCCCGACCCTGCTGGCCAAGGTCGAGTCCCTGAACCCCGGCGGCTCGGTGAAGGACCGGATCGGCCTGGCCATGGTCGAGCGGGCCGAGCAGGCAGGGCAGCTCAAGCCGGGCGGCACGATCGTGGAGCCGACCAGCGGCAACACCGGCGCCGGGCTGGCCATCGTGGCCGCCCTCAAGGGCTACCGGTGCGTGTTCGTGATGCCGGACAAGATGAGCCAGGAGAAGATCGCCCTGCTCAGGGGCTACGGGGCCGAGGTCGTCATCGCCCCGACGGCGGTACCGCCCGACTCGCCCGAGTCCTACTACTCGGTGGCCGACCGGCTCACCGCCGAGATCCCCGGCGCCTACCAACCGAACCAGTACGCCAACCCGGCCAACCCCGAGGCCCACTACCGCAGCACCGGGCCCGAGCTGTGGGAGCAAACCGGCGGCGAGCTGGACGTGTTCGTGGCCGGGGTCGGCACCGGCGGCACCATCACCGGGGCTGGCCGCTACCTCAAGGAGCGCAAGCCGGAGCTGGTGGTGGTCGGGGCCGACCCGGAGGGTTCCATCTACACCTCCGACGACGTGCACCCCTACCTGATCGAAGGGGTGGGCGAGGACTTCTGGCCCGAGACCTTCGACCGCTCGGTGGTCGACCGCTACGTGACCGTCTCCGACCGGGACGCCTTCCTGATGGCCCGCCGGCTCGCCCGTGAGGAGGGTCTGCTGGTCGGCGGCTCCTGCGGGCTGGCCATGGTGGCCGCGGTCGAGGTGGCCAAGGAGTACGGCCGCGACACCACCATCGCAGTCCTGTTGCCCGACTCGGGCCGCGGCTATCTGTCCAAGATCTACAACGACGACTGGATGCGCGACCACGGCTTCCTGGCCCGCCGGGGCGCGGCCACCGTCGTCGACGTGCTCGGCGGCAAGGCCCACCGCGACACCCCGCCGCTGGTCACCGTCGCCTCCCACCAGCGGGTCAAGGAGGCGATCGACCGCCTCCACGCCTACTCGGTCAGCCAGCTCCCGGTCGTCCACGGCGAGGACCCGAGCGACCTCTCCAGCGTGGTCGGCTCGGTCCAGGAGGGCTCCCTGCTGGAGCGCCTGTTCCACAAGCCCGAGGTGCTGGACGCCCAGGTCGTCGACGTCATGGACCCCCCGTTCCCCACCATAGAGCAGCACGAGCCGGCCGACGCCGCCTTCGAGCTGCTGTCCAAGGGCCGCTCCACCGCCGTCCTGGTCACCGACCACGGCCGCGCCGTCAGCGTCATGACCCGCTCCGACCTCCTCGACCACCTCGCCACCCGCACCGCCTCCCGGTAGCTCCGGTGCGGCCTATGCTGGCCGGCGACATCCGGGACGGCAGCGAGGGGACGGCGTGAGCTTCGAGGAGATGGACTTCGAGACCAGGGCGGTGCACGTCGGGTCGGCGCCCGACCCGGCCACCGGGGCGGTGATCCCGCCGATCTACCAGACCTCGACCTTCGCCCAGGAGGGGGTGGGGCGGCACAAGGGCTACGAGTACGCCCGCACCGGCAACCCCACCCGGGCCGGCCTGGAGGCGTGCCTGGCGTCGCTCGAGGGCGTCGCTCCAGGCGGGACGGGGGGTGCGCTGTGCTTCGCCTCGGGCATGGCCGCCACCTCGACCGTGCTCCAGACGCTTGCTCCCGGCGACCACATGGTGCTGTCGGCCGACGTGTACGGCGGCACCTACCGGGTCGCGGCCAGGCTGTTCGCCGGCTGGGGCCTCCAGCTCAGCGTGGTCGACATGACCAGCCTTGACCAGCTCAAGCAGGCGCTGCGGTCGGAGACCCGGCTGGTCTGGGTGGAGACCCCGACCAACCCGCTGCTCGGGGTGGTCGACATCGCCGGCGCCGCCGACCTGGCCCACACCGCCGGCGCCCTGTGCGCGGTCGACAACACCTTCGCCACCCCGTTCCTGCAACGGCCGCTCGACCTCGGCGCCGACCTGGTCGTCCACTCGTCCACCAAGTACCTGGGCGGCCACTCCGACGTGGTCGGGGGCGCGCTCGTCACCCGCGTGCCCGAACTGTACGAGCGGGCCAAGTTCCTCCAGAACGCCGTCGGGGCGGTGCCGGGGCCGATGGACTGCTGGCTCACCCTGCGCGGCATCAAGACCCTGGCCCTTCGGATGCGCGCGCACAGCCACAACGCCATGCGGGTGGCCGCCTTCCTGACCGGCCGGTCGGAGGTGGCCGAGGTCCGCTACCCGGGCCTGCCCTCAGACCCCGGGCACGAGCTTGCCGCCGGCCAGATGGCCGCGTTCGGGGGCATGGTCGCCTTCCGGCCGGCCGGCGGCGTCGAGGCGGCCAGGCGGATGGTGGCCACGACCGAGGTGTTCACCCTGGCCGAGAGCCTCGGCGGGGTGGAGAGCCTGATCGAGCTGCCGGGCGAGATGACCCACGCCAGCGTTGCCGGCACCGACGCCGAGGTCCCGGCCGACCTGGTCCGGCTCTCGGTTGGCGTCGAGCACCCCGACGACCTGGTCGCCGACCTCGCCCAGGCACTCGACCGCGGGTAAGGTAGCCCCCTCATGCAGCCGAAGCCGCCGACCAGGCCGACTCTCGACGGGCTCGAACGCAGGTGGGCCGACCGGTGGGCGCGCAGCGGCGTCTACCGCTTCGACCGGACCCGCTCCAGGCTCGAGGTGTTCTCGATCGACACCCCGCCGCCGACGGTCAGCGGCTCGCTGCACCTGGGCCACGCCTTCTCCTACACCCAGACCGACGTGATCGCCCGCTTCCAGCGCATGCGCGGCCGGGCCGTGTTCTACCCGATGGGCTGGGACGACAACGGCCTGCCGACCGAGCGCCGGGTGCAGCACCATTTCGGGGTCCGCTGCGATCCGTCGCTGCCCTACAAGCCGGCCTTCGAGCCGCCCGAGTGGCCGTCCAGGGAGCCGATCGCCGTCTCCCGGCCCAACTTCGTCGAGCTCTGCAGCCAGCTCACCATGCACGACGAGCAGGACTTCGAGGCGCTGTTCCGCCGGCTCGGCCTCTCCGTTGACTGGTCGCTCACCTACGCCACCATCGGGGAGCAGGCGCGGCGCGCGTCCCAGCGGGCGTTCCTGCGCCTGCTCGGCAAGGGCCTCGCCTACCAGGCCGACGCGCCGACCCTGTGGGAGGTCGACTTCCACACCGCGGTCGCCCAGGCCGAGCTGGAGGACCGCGAGGTCGAGGGGATGTCCTACCGGGTCCGGTTCACCATCGACCTGCCCGATGGCGGAGCCGCGGTCGAGGTCGACACCACCCGCCCGGAGCTGCTGGCCGCCTGCGTCGCCCTGGTCGTCCATCCCGACGACGATCGTTTCGAGGCGCTGCACGGCCAGACCGTGCGGACTCCGCTGTTCGGAGCCGCCGTGCCGGTGCTGGCCCATCGGCTGGCCGACCCTGGCAAGGGGACGGGCATCGCCATGCTGTGCACCTTCGGCGACCCGACCGACCTGATCTGGTGGCGCGAGCTCGGCCTGCCCATGCGGCCGGTGCTGGACCGGGACGGGACCATCCGTGCCGTCGCCTGGGGCGAGCGGGGGTTCGAGTGCGACGACCCGGCGGCCGCCCAGCGGGCCCACGACCAGCTGGCCGGCCTGCCCGTGGGCCGGGCCAGGAAGCGGGTCGCGACCATGCTGCGGCAGGCCGGCGCCCTCGCCGCGCCGCCGGCCCCGATCACCCAGATGGTCAAGTTCTACGAGCACGGCAGCCAGCCGGTGGAGATCCTGACCAGCCGACAGTGGTTCGTCCGCACCGTCGGCCTGAAGTCCGCCCTGCTGGCCAGGGGAAGCGAGCTGTCCTGGCATCCCGAATGGATGCGGGCCCGCTTCCAGAACTGGGTCGACGGGCTCTCGTCGGACTGGTGCATCAGCCGCCAGCGCTTCTTCGGGGTTCCGTTCCCGCTCTGGTACCCGCTCGCCGACGACGGCGGCGTCGACCACGACCACCCGCTGGTGCCGGACGAGACCCGGCTGCCGGTCGACCCGTCCACCGAGGTGCCCGCCGGCTACGGCCCCGCCGACCGCGGGCGGCCAGGCGGCTTCGTCGGCGCACCGGACGTCATGGACACCTGGGCGACCTCCGCCATGACCCCCGAGATCGCCGGCGGCTGGGAGGACGACCCCGACCTGTTCGCGCGAGTGTTCCCCATGGACCTGCGGCCCCAGGGCCACGACATCATCCGCACCTGGCTGTTCTATTCGATGGCAAGGGCCCACGTCGAGCATGACACCCTGCCATGGGCCCACGCGGTCATCGCCGGCTGGGTGGTGGACCCCAAGCGGCGCAAGCTGGCCAAGTCCCGGGGGGACGCGCTGACCCCCCGGGACGCGTTGGAACGCTTCGGCGCCGACGCCGTCCGCTACTGGGCGGCCGGCAAGCGGGCCGGGGTCGACACCACCTTCGACGAGGGCCAGCTGCGGGTCGGGCGCCGCCTGGCCACCAAGCTGCTGCACGCCTCCCGGTTCGTGCTCACCCTGAACGGGCCGGAGGGGACCAGGGCCACCGAGACGCTGGACCAGGCCATGCTGGCCGGGCTGGCCGGGGTGGTGGACGAGGCGACCGCCGCCTTCGGGGCCTACGAGCCGGCCCGCGCCCTCGAGGCGACCGAGGCGTGCTTCTGGACCTTCTGCGACCACTACCTGGAGCTGGTCAAGGGGCGGGCCTACGGGGAAGCCGGTCGGGCCGGCCAGGCGTCGGCCATTGGTGCGCTGCGCCTGGCCCTCGAGACGATGGTGCGCCTGTTCGCCCCCGTGCTCCCGTTCGTGGCCGAGGAGGTGTGGTCGTGGTGGCGCTCCGGCTCGGTCCACCGGAGCCCATGGCCGGAGGGCGGGCCGCTGCGGGCGGCCACCGGTGTCGAGCGACCCAGCCCGCTGGCCCTCGAGGCCGCCATCGCCGTCCTCGCCGAGATCCGCCGGGCCAAGACGCTGGCCAAGCTGTCGCTGCGCGCACCGGTTGGCCGGGTCACGGTGGCCGACCGTCCCGAGCGCCTGGCCGTCCTTGCCGAGGTCGCCGGCGACCTCTGCCGCGCCGGCCACATCGCCGACCTGGTCCTGACCAGTCCCGCCGACACCCTGTCGGTCAGGGTCGAGCTGGCCGGGTAGCGACCTCGGCCGCTCAGTCGTCCTCGGGACGGCGGGGGCGCTCGCGCAGGCGCTTGGTGGCGGAACGGCGGCGCTTGGTCTCGACCCGGCGGCTGGCTGCGGCCCTGGTCGGACGGGTCGGCCGGCGGGCCCGCGGGGTGGCGAGGGCACCGGCCAGCAGCTCGGCGAACCGCTCGACGGCCGCCCGCCGGTTGGCGAGCTGGCTCCGCTGGGCCTGGGCGACCACCCGCAGGACCCCCCGCGAGTCGACCCGCGGCCCCAGCCGGCGCAGCGCCCGCGCCTTGGCCTCCGGCGGCAGCGAAGGCGAGGCGGCCAGGTCGAAGCGGAGCTCGACCCGCGAGTCGGTGGTGTTCACGCCCTGCCCGCCGGGGCCGGAGGCCCTGCTGGTCCGGAACTCGAGCTCGGCCAGGGGGATGGCGACCTCCTGGGTGACCCGGACCACCTCGGCCACGGCCGTCAGTCCTTGTGGCGGGCCCAGGCCGGCACCGGGCCCTCGGACAGGTAGTTGGCGGTGTTGATCAGGGCGACATGCGAGAACGCCTGCGGGAAGTTGCCGAGCTGGCGCCCGGTGGAGGGGTCGAACTCCTCGGCCAGCAGCCCGACGTCGTTGCGCAGGGTGAGCAGCCGCTCGAAGATGGCCAGGGCCTCCTCGCGCCGGCCCATCAGGGCCAGGTTGTCGGCCAGCCAGAACGTGCAGGCCAGGAACGTCCCCTCGCCGGGAGGCAGGCCGTCCACCTGCTGGGAGCCTTCCGGCGGGTAGCGGTGGACCAGCCCGTCGGCCATCAGCTCGCGCTGGATGGCGGCCACCGTGCCCTTGACCCGCGAGTCACCGGCGGGCAGGAACCCGACCAGCGGGATCTGCAGCAGGCTGGCATCCAGGTGATCGGCCCCGTAGAACTGCACGAAGGTGTCGCGCTCGGCGTCGTAGCCCTCGCGGCAGACCTCGTCGTGGATGTCGCGGCGCAGCGCCCGCCAGCGGTCCGCCGGGCCCTCTTGGCCGTCCAGCTCGACCGCCTTGATCGCCCGGTCCACCGCCACCCAGGCCATCACCTTGGAGTGGGTGAAATGCCGCCGCGGTCCGCGGATCTCCCAGATGCCCTCGTCCGGCTCGTGCCAGTTGGACTCCAGGAAGTCGAGCAGGGCCTGCTGCAGGTCCCAGCCCGCGTCGTGCGCCTCGAGGCCGATGCGCCGGCCCAGGTGCAGGGTGTCCATGACCTCGCCGTACACGTCGAGCTGGAACTGGCCGACGGCCGCGTTGCCGACCCGGACCGGCCGGGACTCCTGGTAGCCGGGCAGCCAGTCCAGCTCCTGCTCGGTGATCCGCCGCTCGCCGCCCACGCCGTACAGGATCTGCATCTGCCGCGGCTGGCCGGCGACGGCCCGCAGCAGCCACTCCCGCCAGGCCTTGGCCTCGTCGGCCAGCCCGGCCAGCATCAGCGCCGACAGGGTGAAGGTGGAGTCCCGCAGCCAGCAGTAGCGGTAGTCCCAGTTGCGGACCCCGCCGAGCGCCTCGGGCAGTGAGGTGGTCGGGGCGGCGACGATGCCGCCGGTCGGGGCGTAGGTGAGTGCCTTCAGGGTGAGCAGGGAACGGATCACCGCGTCCTGCCAGCCGCCGGCGTAGGTGACGCGGCTGGCCCAATCGCCCCACCAGGCCTCGGTGTCGCTGAGCGCCTGGATGGGGTCGATCCGCCGCGGGGACGGCCGGTGCGATGCGTGCCAGGTCAGCATGAACGGTGCCCGTTCGCCCTCGGCGATGGTGAACTCGGCCAGGGTGGTCCAGTTCTCGCCCCGCACCGGTACCGGGGTCCGCAGCCAGACCGAGTCCGGCCCGGCGACCGCGTGCAGGGCCCCGCCGACCTGCCGCACCCAGGGAACGATCGAGCCGTAGTCGAAGCGGATGATGAGCTCCATCCGCATCGGCACCCGGCCCCTGACCCCCTCCACGACCCTGGCCACGTCGGGGTCCACCTGGCGCGGCGGCATGCAGTCGACCACCCGGACCACGCCGTCGTCGGTGCGGTACTCGGTCTCGAGCACCAGGGTGTCGCCCAGGTAGCGGCGGCGGACCTCCCGCACCGGCCCGGCCGGGGCGAGCCGCCAGCGGCCGTTGCGCTCGTCGCCGAGCAGCGCGGCGAAGCAGGCCGGCGAGTCGAACCGGGGCAGGCACAGCCAGTCGATCGACCCATCCCGGCTCACCAGCCCGGCGGTGTGGGTGTCGCCGATCAGCGCGTAGTCCTCGATGGGTGCCGGCATGGCACGAAGCTACACTGAGCCCGCCGTGGCCGCTGACGCACCCGCCGACCGGTCCGCACCGCCGCCGGCGCTGGCGCCGCTCGCCCGGCCGGTGTTCCGGGCCTTGTGGGCCGCCGCCATCGTCTCCAACGTCGGCTACTGGATGCAGAGCGTCGGGGCGGTCTGGCAGGTCGGCACCGTCTCCGGCTCGGCCACCCTCGTCGCCCTGGTCCAGACGGCCATCAGCCTGCCGATCGTGCTCCTGGCCCTGCCCGCCGGCGCCGCCGCCGACGTGGTCGACCGGCGGCGGCTGCTGCTGGTCACCCAGTCGTGGATGCTGGTGTCGGCGGCCGCCCTGTGCGTGCTGACCGTCGTGGGAGCCGCCACCCCCGTGGTGGTCCTGACCCTCACCTTCCTGCTCGGGCTCGGCAACGCGGCCACCGCCCCGGCCTGGCAGGCCACCATCCCCGAGCTGGTCGACAGCCGGGAGCTGCCCTCGGCGGTGGCGCTCAACTCGGTCGGCTTCAACATCGGCCGGGCGGTCGGCCCGGCCATCGGCGGGCTGGTGGTGGCGGCCGCCGGGCCGGCGGCCGTGTTCGGGCTCAACGCCGTGTCCTTCGTCGGCGTGCTGGCGGTCCTGTGGCGCTGGCGCCGCCGTCGCCAGGACGACCTCGGGGCCGGGGAGCAGGTCCTGGGCGCGATCGGAGCCGGGGTCCGTTACGTGCGCTTCGCCCCGCTGCTGCGGGCTGTGCTGGTCCGCACGGGCCTGTTCATCTGGCCCGCCAGCGCCCTGTGGGCCCTGCTGCCGGTGGTGGCCAGGGGCCGGCTCGGGCTGGACGCGACCGGCTTCGGCCTGCTGCTGGGCGGCCTGGGGATCGGGTCGATCGCCGGGGCGGTGGTACTGCCAAGGTTGCGGCGGGCGGTCCCGATCGACCGGCGGGTCGTGGCCGGCACGCTGCTGTTCGCCGCGGCGACGGTGGGGCTGGCCACGCTGGGCTCGGTACCGCTGGTGTGGCTGACCATGGTCGCCGCCGGGGCGGCCTGGCTGGCCATCCTGACCTCCTTCAATGTGGCCACCCAGACGGCCGTGCCTCGCTGGGTGCGGGCTCGGGCGCTGGCCGTGTACCTGCTGGTGTTCCAGGGTGGGCTGGCCGCCGGCAGCGCCCTGTGGGGGCTTGTCGCCGGCCGCGTCGGCGAGCGGGTGGCGCTGTTGGCCGCCGCGGCCAGCTTCGGCCTCGGGCTGCTGGCCGCGCTGCGCTGGCGCCTGGAGGGGATCGCCGGCCTGGACCTGTCGCCGTCGGTGCGGCCGGAGCCGGCCACGGCGATCGACCCGGATCCCGACGACGGGCCGGTGCTGGTGCTGGTCTCCTACCGGATCGACCCGGCCAGGACCGAGGAGTTCGCCGCGGCCATGCGGTCGATGCGCCGGGTCCGCCGGCGCGACGGGGCCTACCGCTGGGGGGTGTTCGAGGACGTCGCCGACCCGGGCCGCCTCGTCGAGACCTACGTCGTCCGCTCCTGGGCCGAGCACCTCCGCCAGCACGAGCGTTTCACGGCCGAGGACCTCATCGTCCGTGACCGGGTGCGTTCCTTCCACATCGGCGACGACCCGCCCCGGGTTTCCCACTTCATCCACCCCGACGCCGCCACCACCCAGCGCCGCTGGGTCCGGTGGACCCGGCGGCGTCACGGCGAGTTCGCGCAGGCGGATGAGGACTAGCGGTCGTTGCGGTTGCAGCCTCAAGGGTGCCTGGACCAGGCACCCTTGAGGCACAGGAAGGCGGGGTCTCGGCCCTCCCCGAGGGGCGTTGCCAGCCGGATCGCATCCAAACCGGCCGGCTGACGCACTCCGGACCTGACCGGCGACCTACGCCTCGACCAGCTGGCCGCGCATGCGCTCGATCGCCCGGCGAAGCAGGCGCGAGACGTGCATCTGGGAGATCTGCATGCGGTCGGCAATCTCGTCCTGGGTCAGCTCCTCCACGTAGCGGAGCAGGATGATCCTGCGCTCCCGCTCGGGCAGCCGCCCGACCAGCTCGGGCAGCACCAGCAGGTCCTCCAGCTCCTCGTGGTGGCGCCGGTCGACGACGAAGTCGCCGAGCACGGCCTCGCCGTCCTCGCCGGCCGGCTGGTCGAGGGACGGCGCCGAGCGGGTCTGCGCGACCTCGATCGCCTCCAGGACCTCCTCCATGCTGGCCCCGAGATGGGCGGCCAGCTCCGGGGCGGTGGGGGAGTGGCCGAGCTGCTGGGGCAGCTCGTCGATGGCCCGGCAGAGCCGCAGGGCCAGGTCCTTGGTCCCGCGCGGTACCCGAAGCCGCCAGCTGGCGTCGCGCAGGTGGCGCTTGAGCTCGCCGACGACGGTGGCCACGGCATAGGGGATGAACGGGTTGGCGCGCTCCGGCTGGTAGCGGTCGACCGCCTTGATCAGCCCGAGCCGGGCCACCTGGCGCAGGTCCTCGAGGGGGACGGCCCGGTTGCTCCGGTAGCGTTCGGCCAGGCGGTCGGCCAGGCCGAGATAGGCGAGGATGATGCGCTCGCGCAGAACCGGGTCGCGGCTCTGGGCGTAGGCGCGGAACCACTGCTCCACGCGCTGGACGGCGACCTCGTCCTCCGGACGGACCTCGAGCGCCTCTGGCGGCTCGTGGAGATCCGGTGGATCGACCGGGTCGACACCGACCTCTACTGCCGCGGACATGGCGACCTCCACGAAGGTGCGGTCGGCCCGCGGGGACAGGGCGGGACCTGTCAGTTTGCTGCCTGCGAACCTTAGCATGTCCGTCCGTACAGCGAGGTAAACCCCGATCCCCGATGGTTCGTACGGTTCGGCCGGTTCACGAGGCCGACCACCACACCCAGCGGCGCGGGGCCACCGCCACCACCGGGCCGGGCGGACGATCGGCCCGGTAGGCGGGATAGCGCTCCGCGAGTGCGTCCAGCGCAGCCTCGGCCGCCGGCACCTCGAGGGTGGCCGCCGTCCCCTGGAGCTCGACCCACCACAGCGCGGTCCAGTCCTCGGCGTAGTGGTCGACGAGCAGCGCGACCCGCGGGTCGGCCGCCAGGTCGCGCATCCGTCTGAGCGGGCCCGGCCGCTTGGGCTTGACCCGGTCCACCGCCCAGACCGCCGTCCCCCGGTGCCAGGCGAACGTGACCGGCACCAGCCTCGGCCCATCGGTCGAGATCATGGCCAGCCTGGCCACCCTGGCCTCGGCGAACCGCTCCAGCACCGCCGCGGGCGGGCCCTCGGCCCCGGCCCGCCCGCTGGTCGTCCCCGTCATCGGTCCTCTCACCTGCCGGCGCGGGTCAGGCGGGTCACCAGCCGCTCGTTCCCTGGTGTGCTCAACCCGTCATCGGTCCTCTCACTGCCGGCGCGGGTCAGGTGCTCGGAAGCTCAGCCCTTGCCCAGCAACTCGTCGAGGCGATCCATGGGCGCGGACCGCCTATCCCCGTTGGTGGGAGACGGCCTCCAGGGCGATCCTGACCGCATCGAGGTAGTCGTCGGCCAGCTCGGCGGCCAGGTCCTCGCGGCCTTGTTCCAGCGCAGCGTTGACCTTGTAGACGTAGGCCTCCCGCAGATACGCCAGATGCTGCGAAGTGCTGTCGGATGCGGACATGTGCGTCTCCGGCTTCTGAGCACCGGTCCCGCTTCGGGTGACGTTCGCCATGAGGTGGTCGCTGGGTTCACTATGACGCGACTCGCCGCAGGCTGCAGGTCGGTGCGCCGCTGGCGGGGTCCGGAGGAGGGGCTCGAACCCGCCATCTTGCCGCTACGCGTTCCGTGGTCGTCGCCGTGAATGCGCTGTGACCTGGGATTCTTGCGGACCGGCCGTGACCGCTTGTGCCCGCCGAGGACCAGCCGTTCCCGATGCCGTGCGGACCCAGCGCGGACCAGGCCCGAGCTGTAACGCTTACTCCGTCGATGCGTCGGCGGGAGGGGGCTGACCGCTCGGAGGGGAGTCGGCATGGCGATGGACGATCTTCCACTCGCCGTTCTCGCGGCGGTAGAGGTGGGTGACACGCAGGGTGAACGGCGCGACCGGCCCGCCGTCCATGGAACAGGAGATGTGCTCGTAGCCGAGGGTGTAGGCCAGGTCCCCGCTGGCGTCGGCGGCCACCAGCTCGAAGCGGTAGTCGGTGAGGTTGGAGAACCGCGTCGCGAGCCAGTGGAAGGCCTGGCGCACCTCCTCTGGGCCGATGACGGTCTTCATCGCCCCCAGCACGGTCACCGGGTCCTGGGTTGACCACATCGCCAGCCGCGGTCCCGGGTCGCCGCTGTGCAACGCCTTTTCCGCTTCGAGCTGGCGGGCGAGGGTCGGGGTGAGAAAGTCGTCGAGCTCAGTCATGGCCACCCTCCAGGGGTCGGTGGCTTGGTCTCCTGTTCTGGTGAGTCTGGCAGGTTCCGATCGCGACGGGTCTTCCTACACCGGGTTGGGTGCCACCGCTAAGCGGGTAGCCAGAAGTTCTGCGCGAAACCCTGGTCGTTGGCTGTTCATCGCGCTCCCCGAGCGCGGGATTGGCGACCGTAGTGCCAGGCCGCCAGGCCCAGCAGCAGACCCCAGACCAGAAACCACAAGTCCCACAGCAGCACATGCCACCGCAGCGCCGTGCGATCAACCGGGCCAGCCGGACGGAGCACACCAGCCAACACCAACGCCCCCACCGCGACCAGCAGGCCACCGTAGAGCGTTAACACCACGCTGGCCGCCCAGGCAACCCCACCCAGCAGCCGGCGGGGCACCCTACGGCCCCACGGGCGGACCAGCGCCAGCGCCAGCACCACGCCCGCGACCTTGAGCACCCCGGCGCCGATGCCCAACGCCACGCCGGCGGGGTCACGGGCGCGAGCCAGCTCCTCGATCGCCCCACCGACGGTGTCAAGCCCGATGGTGCCACCGGCGGCCCAGTAGAAGCTGGGTATGGCAGACAGCAGCGCCAGCACGCACGCCGCATAGGCGGCCCATGCTGTCCTGGATGGCCGCGTGCTCGCGGCTGGCTGGTGCACGGTTGGTTGCTCAGTCATCAATGGCGCCTCCATCGAGGCTGGATCAGGCACCAGACAAGTCTGCCCGCCTTCGCGACCGATCACCGCCCAGTCGATCATGGCCGCCGGCGGTTCGGTTACATGCAGAACTTTCGGCAGGCCGCTTAGTGGACGTTGCACGTCCCAGCGATGTCCCAAGCAAGTGAAGCTGAGGCGCGATGTCGGTGGCCAAGTCAGCGAGGCCAAGCCCCGAAGGGGCGCGGCATTGATCTCCTCTTCCGGAAGCCTCTCAGACAGCTCTGCGATCAGGGTCGATCTCGCCATGACCTGCGCGGATCCATCCGCCGCTGTCCGCTGGCGTCCACTCAAGTGGCCGGCCGTTGTCACGCAGTTCATCACTTCCCTGGGGCCAGCGGGTCGAACACCTCACGACGGCGTAACCTCTCGGCATCTAGCCTGCGTCACGACTCAGACGAAGGAGGCGATGGAGATGCCGAAGGTCTCAAGGGACAGCGCGCCACAACGCCAGGATGCTGGCCCGGTGGTGGATCTGCGCGGCGAGCTCGACGGCTACACCGTGAGCTTCACGTCGCTCCTCGAAGA
>DASYSE010000077.1:0-2152 GCA_036003705.1 Actinomycetes bacterium
CGGGGTCGACGGCGTGTGGATGGCCTCGCCGGCGATGGACTTCGCCATCCACGACACCTACTGGGTGGTCGCCCACATCCACTACGTGCTGTTCGGCGGCACCGTGTTCGGGATCATGGCCGCCACCTACTACTGGTTCCCCAAGATCACCGGGCGGCTGCTGTCCAGGAAGCTTGGCCAGTGGCACTTCTGGCTGATGTTCCTCGGCTTCAACCTCACGTTCTTCCCGATGCACGAGCTGGGGCTGCGGGGCATGCCCCGCCGGGTCGCCGACTACCTACCCGACCTGGGCTGGACGTTTCTGAACCAGCTCGCCACGGCCGGTTCGTTCGTGATCGCCGTCTCCCTGTTCGTGTTCCTCGTCAACGTCATCGTTACCCTGCGCCGACCGCGCACCGCCCCGGCCGACCCCTGGCAGGGCAACACCCTGGAGTGGGCGACCAGCTCGCCGCCGCCGCCCCATAACTTCGACCGGCTGCCCGAGGTGCGCTCCAACCGGCCGCTGCGGGACGCCCGCGAGCGGACCCGGATCCAGGCGGCGGAGGGCCGGGCATGAGCAGCGGGAGGGGTTGGGGGAACACCAAGGGGGTGGCCCTATGAGCGCGGTCGACCTGACCAGCGACGAGCGGGCGGTCCGCCAGATCAGTGGGCCGGTGCTCGGCATGGTGGTGTTCGTCGCCTCCGAGGCGATGTTCTTCGCGACCTTCTTCGGCGCCTACTTCACCATCTATTCGGTCAACCCGGTGTGGCCGCCGGCCGGCTTCCCGCGGCTCGAGCCGGGGCTGGCCACCGCGCTCACCGTGGTGCTGGTCAGCTCGAGCGCGACCCTGCAGCTCGGCGTCCGAGCGATCCGCCGCGACCGGGCCCGTGTTCTACTCGGCTGGCTCGGGCTGACCATCCTGCTTGGGGTCGCCTTCCTCGGCCTGCAGCTGTACGACTACTCGCTGCTCGGCTTCGGCGTGCGCGACGGCATCTTCGGCTCGCTCTTCTACGTGATGACTGGGCTGCACATGGCCCACGTGTTCGGCGGTGTGGTGTTCCTGCTGCTGGTGCTGCTGCAGGGCTTCGGCGGGCAACTGTCGGACGCCAGCCACGACTCGCTGGAGGCCGGCGCGATCTACTGGCACTTCGTGGACGTGGTGTGGATCTGCCTGTTCGCCACCTTCTACCTGGTGGGGCTGCGCTGATATGCGGCTGGCCACCCGGATTCTGTTCGGCCTCAGCGGCTTCCTGGCCCTGGCCGCCGGCGTCTACTGGGTGACCAGCCACCAGGGCGCCGGCCGCGACCCGGCCGGCCCGGCCCTGATGGGGATCGCCGCGGTCGCCTTCGGCTACACCGGCCTGGTGCTGCGGGCAGCGGCCCGGCGGGCCGACCAGGAGGCGGCCGCCGAGCACGCCACCCCCGGCCCCAAGGCGGCGACCCTGGTCCACGTGCCCCCGACCATCTGGCCGTTTGCGTTCTCGATCGCCGCCCTCGCCCTGGTGGTCGGCGCGGTCGTGGCCAGCAGGATCCTGGTCCCGCTCGGGCTGGCATTGTTCGTGGCGGCGGCCGTCGGCTGGTTCGCCGACGTGCGTCGCGCCCACCGCCACTGAGCCGCGGCGCCGGCGGCGGCCGGGCTCGAGCGGTCAGTGCCCGCTCAGCAGCAGGAGCAGCACCAGCACGACCACGCCGGCCAGGACCGCCAGCAGCACCGTGCCGTGGTACTGGGACGGGCTCGGGGTGGGCAGGCCGGCCGGGTTGCAACGCCGGCACACCGACTGGCCCCAGGCCACCCTGGTGCCGCAGCGCAGGCAACGATCGTAACGGGTCCTCACGACGGGTCACCTCCCAGGCCGAGGGCGCGATCCAGGCGGACGTCGGCCCGAGCGGCCGCCCGCTCCTCCCTGGCCCACCAGTCCAGCAGGAGCACGCCGACGGCCGGGAGGAACACCAACACGCCGCTGCCCCCCATCAGCGCCCCGGCCAGCCGCTGGTCGGCGAGGGCGGCCGGGCCCGTCCCGTAGGCGGGGTAGAGCACATGCCTGGCGCTGTAGACGGCGAGCCCGAGGAAGGTCATCTGGGGCATGGCCAGGAACAGGTAGAGGATCCGGGCGGGCGGCGACAGACGGGCCGGGCTCGGGTCGACCCCGGCCACCGCCGACCAGAACAGCA
>DASYSE010000078.1:0-10260 GCA_036003705.1 Actinomycetes bacterium
GAGCCTGCCGGTGGCCGGGTCAAGGCTGACCGCGTAGGCGGTGAGGAACGCATGGTCCTCGTAGCGGTCCAGCTTGGGCCGCTCGTGCTGTTGGACGGCGTCCTCGACCGCCAGGGGGTGCAAGGCGAACTCCTCGGACACGACCGCCAGGTCCTGCCGGTCCGGCTCGCACAGGTCCAACCAGACCACCGTGCCCGATTCCTTGAGGTAGTCGGAGATCTGGGCGGCCGGGAAGTCCTTGGCCTCCAGCACCCCATCGCGGTACAGCCGGGTATGGCGCATACCACCAGCCTATCGGCAAGCAGGCACACTTGGCGGGATGTCTGCGCTCACGCCGCCGCCAGGGCACCCACGGCGACCGGGACGACCCGGCGACTATGGCAACTTGGCGACGGTGAGCAGCACGGCTGCGTCCTCCAGAGCATGCAGCGTGTGCCGCGCCTGGGGAACGATCAGCAGGTCACCGTCGCGCCCTTCCCACTCCGCGGCCTCGGCGACAAGCCGCACCCGACCGTGCAGCACGTGCACGGTCGCCTCGCCGGGATTCTCGTGCTCCGACATCGACGACCCGGCGGTCAGCGCCACCAGCGTCTGCCGCAGCACATGCTCGTGTCCACCATGGACGGTCCGTGCGCTCCGGCCGGCCGAAGCAGCGGTCGCCGACTTCATCAGCTCGCGAGCAAGCGCATCAAGTGACAGCTTCTCCATGGGTCCAATGTGACCATCCGGCCGGGCAACCGTCAACGACTCCGCCGGACCGACGGAGGCCCCGCCAGGTCCGAGGCTCCGCCGGAGCATCCGGCTGGGGTCGGCCTCGGGAGGATCCTGTCCGCTTTGTCCTGCCCATCCGGCCGGTCGCGGCCCTGGACCGCGCCACCGTCGTCGCCTGGCTCGGCACGACCTTGTAGCGCCACCCGGTCGGCACCCTGAACCAGGTCAAATTTCCGGCCTGGCGGAAGACGGCGGGCGCGAACGGATGGTTGCGACCCGGGAACCAGGGGACCCTTTGCATTGGTGGCCGGGCAACGCCATGCTCCAGGGGTGTGAGCACGGCGGGGTGGCATGGCGCAGGAGGTGTGGGTGCATGGCCGAGCAGGCAGAGCAGCAGGAGTTCGACCTTGTGGTGGTGGGAGGTGGTCCGGGGGGGTATCCGGCGGCGATCCGGGCGGCCCAGCTGGGCGTGCGGACCGCGCTGGTGGAAAAGGAGCGGCCCGGCGGGGTCTGCCTGAACTGGGGATGCATCCCGACCAAGGCGATGCTGCGGTCGGCTGATGTGCTGGAGACCATGCAGCACAGCGCCGAGTTCGGAGTGCTGGCCGATAACGTGCGGCTGGACTACTCGGCGGTGGTCAAGCGCAAGGAGCGGATCGTCAAGGGCCTGACCGACGGGGTGGCCGGGCTGCTGAAGGCCAACGGGGTCACGGTGGTCGGCGGGCATGCGCGGTTTGTCGGCCCGAAAGCCGTTGAGGTCGTCGGGGTCGGGGACGCACCGTTGGGTGCCGGGGGACCGCTGTACAACGCGCCGCCCGCGCCCGACGGCCGGCCGCAGGCCAGGCTGGAGGGACGCAACGTGATCGTGGCGACCGGCTCCACGCCGGTGCTGCTGCCGATCCCCGGGATCGACCTGCCCGGGGTGGTCACCTCCGATGGCGCGTTCCTGCTCGGCGAGGTGCCGCGGCGGATCGTGATCATCGGGGCCAGCGCGGTCGGGGCCGAGTGGGCCACCTTGTTCCACGCCTTCGGCGCCGAGGTGACCATGGTCGAGCTGCTGCCGACGCTGATCCCGGCCGAGGACGAGGACATGGGCAAGGCCCTGGGCCGCTCGTTCACCAAGCGGGGGATCAAGGTCCAGACGGGAAGGACGGTCTCGGAGATCGCCCCGGCAGCCAAGGGAAGGAAGCAGGGGGCCGCCCTGCGGGTCACCATCGCCGACCCCGACGGGCAGAACCCCGAACAGGTGGAGACCGACGTGGTGCTGGTAGGGGTCGGCCGCCGGCCCAACACCGAAGGGCTGGACCTGGAGCGCACCGGGGTGACCACCGATCAGCGGGGCTGGGTCCAGGTGGACGACCAGCTGCGGACCAGCGCGGCGGGTGTCTACGCGATCGGGGACGTGACCGGGACGGTGTTGTTGGCCCATGTGGCCAGCCATCAGGGGCTGGTCGCCGCTGGGGTGATCGCCGGGCATTCTGAGCGGATGGACTACAGGGCGGTCCCGGCCGCGACCTTCACCCACCCGGAGGTGGCCAGCGTCGGGCTGACCGAGGCCAAGGCCAAGGAAGCCGGCCACGATGTGGTCGTCGGCCGGTTCCCGTTCAGCGCTCTTGGTCGCGCCCAGACCTACGGGTCGACCGAGGGGCTGGTCAAGGTGGTCGCCGACCGGAGGTACGGGGAGGTGTTGGGGGTGCACATCATCGGTCCCGGCGCCAGCGACCTGATCCCCGAGGGGGTGAAGGCCATGCACCTGGAGGCGACCCTGAGCGACATCGCCGATACCATCCACGCCCACCCGACGTTGGGCGAGGGGACCATGGAGGCTGCCATGGTGGCGCTCGGCCTGCCCGTCCACATCCCCCCGCCACGCCGCCGCTAGCCACCGCAACGACCGCGTCAGTGCCCATGGAGGTGTGAGCGTGTGAAGGTCAAGGAGATCATGACGACGCCGGTCGTGTCCGCCGAGCCCGAGACCCCGACCACGGACGTGGTCGAGCTGCTCACCGCACACCGGATCAGCGGGGTCCCGGTCACCGACCAGGATGGCGCGGTGGTCGGGCTGGTCAGCGAGCACGACCTGCTGGTCAAGAAGGGCGCGACCGCGCGCGAGGTGATGTCGTCGACGGTGATCAGCGTCACCGAGGACACCGACGTCGAGGACGTCCGCTCGCTGCTGATCGAGATGCGGATCCGGCGCGTGCCGGTGGTGGCCGGGCAGCGGCTGGTCGGCATTGTCAGCCGCTCCGACCTGATCGAGCTGCTCGCTCTGGAGTGGACCTGCGGGAGCTGCGGCGAGCCGGTGCGTGGCTCGCAGCCGCCCGAGCGCTGCCCACGATGCGGTGAGCCAAGCGACCGCTTCACCCGGCAGGAACAGCCGCCGGGCGAGTAGCGCCCGTAGCCGGCCGGTGACGATGAGGAGGACCGTGATGGCGACCGACCAGAAGACCGCGCCGCGGAGGCGCGGCCAGGGCGCGAAGCGCGCGGCGGACGCGTTCGCCGACGAGAAGCCGGAGGCCCTGGTCGACCACTACCGGATGATGTGGCTGATGCGCCGGTTCGAGGAACGCTGCGTCGAGATGTATCAGCGGGCCAAGATCGGCGGCTACTGCCACCTCAACCTGGGCGAGGAGGCGACCGTGGTCGGGCTGATGACGGCCCTGGAGCCACGCGACTACCTGTTCACCAACTACCGCGAGCACGGCTACGCGCTGGCCAAGGGGATCGAGCCGGGCCCGGTGATGGCCGAGCTGTTCGGCAAGGCGACCGGCGTGTCCCGCGGCCGCGGCGGGTCGATGCACCTGTTCGACGTGGGCGCGCGGCTGCTCGGCGGCTACGCGATCGTCGGCGGGCAGATCCCGCTGGCCACCGGCGCCGCCCAGGCGATCGCCTACCGGGACGGCGACGAGGTGGTCATGTGCCAGATGGGCGACGGCACCGTGAACACCGGCGCCTTCCACGAGTGCCTGAACATGGCCCAGCTGTGGAAGCTCCCGATCATCTTCGTGATCATCAACAACCTGACCGGGATGGGGACCACGGTCGAGGCGGCGTCGGCCGAGCCGGAGCTGTACAAGCGGGCCTGTGCCTACCGGATGGCCAGCGAACGGGTGGACGGCAACGACCTGCTGGCCGTGCGTGACGCCGCACGCCGAGCGGTCGACCGGGCGCGGAACGAGCGCCTGCCGACGCTGCTGGAGGCGGTGAGCTTCCGGATGCGCGGTCACTCGGTGGTCGACCCGGCCCGCTACCGTTCCAAGGAGGAGGTCGAGCAGGGCCGGGCCAAGGACCCGGTGGTCGCCTTCCGGGCCAGGCTCATCCAGACCGGGACGCTGGACGAGGCGGCCGTGGGCGAGCTCGAGGCCGAGGTGGAGCGCGAGGTGCAGCAGGCCATCGACTTCGCCGACGCCAGCCCCGACCCGGACGTCGCGGAGCTGTTCGACGACGTCTACGCCAGCCCGGTCGCCAACGCGCCGCGCGGCCTGCCCGGCGACCCTACGGTGGCGCCGGCCTGACCCCAGCTTGGAGGTGATGCAACCGTGGCCGTAATGACCTACCGACAGGCGCTGCATGACACGCTGCGCGAGGAGCTGCTGCGCGACGAGAACGTCTATCTCATGGGTGAGGAGATCGGCGTGTTCGAAGGCTCCTACAAGATCACCGCCGGGCTGCTGGCCGAGTTCGGCCCCAAGCGGGTGGTCGACACCCCGATCAGCGAGGAAGGCTTCGTCGGCGCCGCCATCGGCGCGGCCATGCTGGGGCTGCGCCCGGTGGTGGAGATCATGACCATCAACTTCTCGATCCTGGCCCTTGACCAGCTGGTCAACCACGGCGCCAAGATCTACGGGATGTTCGGCGGCCAGACCCCGGTGCCGATGGTGCTGCGCACCCCCGGCGGCGGCGGCCAGCAGCTGGCGGCCACCCACTCGCAGAACCTGGAGGTCTGGTACGCCCATGTGCCCGGGTTCAAGGTCGTCACCCCGGCCACCCCGGCCGACGCCCGTGGCATGCTGCGCACCGCGATCAGGGACAACGACCCGGTGATCTTCATCGAGAACCTGGCCCTGTACAACACCAAGGGCGAGGTGCCCGACGGCGACTACACCATCGAGTTCGGCCGCGCCGAGGTCGTCAAGGAGGGCAGCGACCTGACCATCATCGCCTACTCCCGTATGGCCAAGATCGCCCTGGACGTCGCCAACCGCCTCCAGGACGAGGAGGACATCGACGCCGAGGTGGTCGACCTGCGCAGCCTGCGGCCGCTTGACCGCGACACGGTGGTGGCCTCGGTTCGCAAGACCAACCGGGCGGTGGTGCTGGAGGAGGACTGGCTGTCCTACGGGATCGGGGCCGAGGTGGCCGCCACCATCCAGGAGGGCGCCTTCGACCACCTGGACGCGCCGGTCCGGCGGGTCGCCGCCGCCGAGGTGCCGCTGCCCTATGCCAAGCCGATGGAGGTGGCGGCGCTGCCCGGTGCCAGTCACCTGGTCAAGGTGATCCACGAGACATTGGACGCGACAGGCGTTCGCCGCTAGCGGCCAGGAGGTAGTCGCGATGCCCGAGATCATCATGCCGCGTCTGTCCGACACCATGGAGGAGGGCACGCTGGCCGCCTGGCTGAAGCAGCCGGGCGACCAGGTGCAGCGGGGCGACGTGCTGGCCGAGATCGAGACCGACAAGGCCACCATGGAGCTGGAAGCCTTCGAGGAGGGGGTGCTCCAGCAGATCCTGGTCAAGGAGGGGGAGACCGTCCCGATCGGCCAGCCGATCGCGATCGTCGGCGCCGGCGACGAAGGGGCATCCGCCCCGGCCGCCGCTCCCGCCCAGCCAGTCCCGGACGCGGCGGCGTCCCCGGCCGAGCAGGTCGCCAAGATCGAGACCACCCCGGAGGTCGAGACCTCCGCCGCGGCCCCGGCGGCCGCGGGCGAGCAGGTGAAGGCCTCGCCCATGGCCCGGGCCATCGCCCGCGACCAGGGCATCGACCTGTCCACCGTGACCGGCAGCGGTCCAGGCGGCCGGGTGGTGAAGGCCGACGTCGAGGCTCTGGCGGCTGGCGACGGCGGCCGCGCGGCGCCGGCGGCTGCGGCGGCGCCGGCTGCTGCGGCGGTCCAGGCGCCGGCGGCGGCCCAGCCCGCTGCGGGCGCCGACGTGGAGGAGATCCCGCTCACCAGCATGCGCAAGACGGTCGCCCGCCGGCTGGTCGAGAGCATGCAGAGCGCCCCGCACTTCTACCTCACCATCCAGGTCGACGTCGACGCCCTGCTCGGGCTGCGGGCCGAGCTGAACCAGCGGCTGGCCGACGAGGGGACCAAGCTGTCGGTCAACGACCTGCTGATCAAGGCATGCGCGATCACCCTGCGCGCGCACCCCGACATCAACGTGTCCTGGGCCGGCGACAAGATCCTGCGACACCGGCGCGTCCACGTCGGCATCGCCGTGGCCGTCGAGGGCGGCCTGATCGTCCCCGTGGTGCGCGACACCGACCAGAAGAGCGTCAGCCAGATCTCCAAGGACGCCAAGGCCCTGATCGAGCGGGCCCGCATCGGCAAGCTCCGCCCCGAGGACTACACCGGCGGCACCTTCACCATCTCCAACCTCGGCATGTTCGGCATCGACCAGTTCACCGCGGTGATCAACCCGCCGGAGGCCGCCATCCTGGCCGTCGGCACGACCAACGAAGAGCCGGTCGTCCGCGACGGTCAGCTGGCGACCCGCCAGCGAATGAAGCTCACCCTGTCGATCGACCACCGCGCCCTGGACGGCGCCACCGGCGCCAAGTTCCTGGCCGCCCTCAAGGCCATCCTCGAGGAGCCGTTGCGCATTCTGGCCTGACCCGCATCGGCGGTTTCAGGAGACAGTTTCCGCAGAGCGCAGCAGCCGCCACTCGACCACCGGCGGCCACTGGTGCCAGGTCACCGCTGTGGTGGGTGGGCCTGGGTTCAGGGCTGGTCGAAGATCGGCTTCAAGGTGAAGTAGAGGTTGCGGTAGCGGCGGTAGGCGTCGGCGTACTGCTCCTGGCGTTCGGGATCGGGAACCTGTTCCTCGGGCTGGTAGGCGACGAACGCCGCCACGGCCTCGGCGACGCTCGAGTGGACCTCGGCACCGACCGCGGCCAGGATCGCGGCGCCGGTGGCCGTCGTCTCCACACTGGTCGGGACACGGACGGGAAGGCCGGTGACGTCGGCCTTGATCTGCCGCCACAGCGCTCCCTTGGCCCCACCCCCGACGATGGTGAGCCGGCGGACCTCCAGCCCGGCGTTGCGCATGCCCTCGAGGATGTCGCGGAGGGCGTAGGCGCTCCCCTCCAGCAGCGCCCGGGTCATGTGGGCCTTGGTGTGGGCCAGGGTGAGCCCGTAGAAGACCCCCCGGGCGGCCCCGTTCCACTCGGGGGCCATGGCCCCCTGCATGCACGGGAGGTAGACCAGCCCCTCCGCGCCGGGGGGCACGTCGGCCGCCGGAGCGGTGATCAGCTCGTAGGCGTCGCCCTGCCCGCGAGCCTCCGCGTCCCGCTCCAGCGGCGAGAACTGGTCCCGCCACCAGCGAAGGTTCCCGCCCGAGACGAACCCGGGGTTCTCCAGCAGCCAGACGTCGGGGTCGGCGTGCGGGTGGCACTCGACGAGCATGGCCGGGTCCTCGCGCGGCCCGGCGGATGCGGCGCACACGGGCTCGGCGGTGCCGGCCACGTCGCACACCTCCCCTGGAGCGAAGACGCCGGCGCCCAGGGTGGCCGCCATCTCGTCCCCGGCACCAACGACCACCACCGTCTCGGGCGACAGGCCGGTGTGCTCGGCGAAGGCCCGCGTGACCGGCCCGACCGGCCGGGTCCCGGGGGCCAGCTCGGGAAGCATCGCCGGGTCGATGCCGACGGCGTCCAGGACGGGCGCGGACCAGGTCCGGGTCCGCGGGTCGAGCAGGGCCAGCGACGAGGCGTTCGAGTAGTCGACGGCGAGGACGCCGGCCGCTTCGCGCAGCACGTACGATCCGGGCGGCATCAGGCTGGTGGCGTCGGCGAAGACCGCGGGTTCCTGGTCCCGGACCCACAGGGCCTTGAACGCCGCATGCGACGAATCCAGGTTCGCCCCGGTGTGATGGTAGAAGTCGGCCCGCGACAGCCGCCCGGCGACGGCGGCGGCCTGCGGCTCGGCCCGCCGGTCCATCCAGATCATGGCCGGCCGCAGGGGATCTCCCTTGGCGTCGCATATCACCATCCCGTCCAGCTGCGACCCGAACGACAGACCCTTCACCGCCGACGGCCCCTCCGGCACCTTCCGCATCAGCTGGGCGATGGTGGCGTGCAGCGCCGCGGTCCAGAGGCGAGGGTCCTGCTCGGCCCAGCTCGGATGGGGGAAGGAGACGTCGTAGGCCTGGTAGGCCGACGCCACCAGCTGGCCATCGGCCGCGTAGAGGGCGGCGTTGGTTCCCTGGCTGCCGATGTCACAGCCGATCACGTAGGGAGCGGTCATGGCACGACCACCGTCTTCAGTCCCGCACCCGAACGGATGGTCTCGAACGCCTGGTCGATCTTGTCCAGCGGGAACTGGTGGGTGACCACCGGCGCCAGCTCGCTGCGCCGCCGGCTGAGGTAGTCCATGGTGATCCGGTACTGGCGGTGGGTGGCGCCGTAGGCGCCGAGGATGGCCAGCTCCTTGTAGTGGAGCTGGTTCATGTCCAGCGGGCTCACCGGGTCGTGCTTGGGCAGGCCGGCGAAGTACACCACCCGCGCGCGTTTGCCCGCCATCTCGAGGGCCGCCTGCTGGGCCTGCTTGGAGGGTGCGGCCACGCTGATCCGCTCCGCCCCCGCCGGGCCTGTGCGGGCCATCAGGTCGGCGATGCCGTTGTCCTCACCGGCGACCCACGCGTCGTCCACGAACCCGCCCACCACGTCGAGGGCGAGGTCAAGGCGACGGCGGTTCAGGTCGCACAGGAACACCTTTCCCGCCCCCTGGTCGCGGGCCATGACCGACTGCCAGCAGCCGATCGGACCGGCGCCGAGGATCACCACCGTGTCGCCGAGGCCGATGTCCAGCACCTCGATCCCGTTGAGGGCGCAGGCCAACGGGTCCACCACCGTCGCCAGGTCCGACGGCAGGTCGCGGGGGAGTGGGATGAGGTTCTTGGTGGCGATCGGCGGCACCGCCGCCAGCTCGGCGTAGGCGCCGGGGAACGGATCATAGCCGTACAGGAGGTGATGCTCGCAGAGGTTCTGGAACCCGTCCATGCACTGCCGGCATTGGCCACAGGTGAGGATGGAGCCGAGGAACACCCGGTCGCCCGCCTTCACCCCTGGGGGAAGGAGGGCGTCGGGCCCGACGCGCTCCAGGATCCCGACGGGCTCGTGCCCGAGGATCCACGGGGCGGGAGCTCGCGGGTCGCCGTTGAAGAAGGTCCGGGCGTCGGTGCCGCAGATCCCGCACGCCTCCACGCGGAGGATGGCCCCGCGCGGGTCCAGGACGGGCTCGTCGGCCTCACGAACCTCCACCGCCTTGCGGGCGGTCATGAACGCGGCCCTCACGACGCACCCTCGCCGGCCGTCTCCTGCAGCTCGCCGAAGGCCTTGTCGGCGGTCCACCGTTCCCGGATCACCCTGGACAGGGCGCGGGTGATCGCCTGGGGCGACCGGTGCATGAAGATGTTGCGTCCCACCGAGCAGCCGATGCCGCCGGCCGCCGTGGCCAGCTCCATCCGCTTGAGCAGCTCCAGGTCCCGGAGGCGGGAACCGCCGGCCAGCACCACCGGGATGCCGCCCGCGGCCTCGACCAGGCGGCCGAACGAGTCCTGGTCACCTGGCCAGTTCGTCTTGACGATGTCGGCGCCGAGCTCGGCGCAGAGCCGGACGTTGCGGCGCAGGTACTCGAAGCCGTACTGCTCCTTGAGCTGCTCGACGGCCGCGTAGGTGGTCGGGAACTCGGCCTCGGCGATCAGCGGCATGCCGAGCGCCGCGCATTCCCGGCCGACGCCGGCCAGGGTGCGGATCATCCCGGGTTCGGCGGCTCCGCCCAGCGCCGTGAACAGCACCACGGCGTCGGCGCCCAGCCGGAGGGCCTCCTCGACCCGGGCGATCTGGACCACCTCGGGCTGTGCGTCGGCCGGGTTGGCCGACGCCGAGAGCAGCAGCGCCAGCGACGTCGTTGGCGAGAACGCCGGCTCGGCAAGCCGGATCATGCCCTTGGACATCATGATCACGTTGGCCCCGCCGGCGACCACCTCGGCGGTGCGGGCCCCGATGTCGGCCAGCGGTTCCAGGAAGGTCGGCGAGGTCATCCCGTGGTCGAGGGCGCAGATGACGGAGACCCCGGCGGGGTCGATCACCCGCTTGAGCCGCATGGCCGTCCCGACCTGTGTCGTCCCGGCCTGTCCCGTCATGTGAGCCTCCTTCCGGGGCCTCGCCGGACCACCGAGAAGTCGAATGCGTCGGCGAGGTGGAATTCGTGCGAGGAGACCACGGCGGCGCCGTCCAGGGCGTAGTCCACCTGCCAGAGGTAGAGGAGGAGCTCGCCGCGGGGGACGCCCAGCCGGCCGGCGACGGCGCGGTCGGCCCGGACCGGCCGG
>DASYSE010000079.1:0-75936 GCA_036003705.1 Actinomycetes bacterium
CCGCATCGCCTGCGGCAGGATGATCCGGCGCAGGGTGACGCCGCGCCCCATGCCGCACGCCTGGGCGGCCTCCTGCTGCCCGGGGTCGACCGACTGGATGCCCGCCCGCACGATCTCGGCCATGTAGGCCGCCTCGGACAGGGCCAGCCCCAGCAGGCCGGCCATGAAGCCGGTCAGGATGGTCCGGGCGTCGAGGCCGAACAGGCGGGCGTCGAGGTCGATCCCGAACAGGTTGCCGAGCTGGCGGTCGAACGGCAGCCCGAACTCGTAGCGGGCGTAGAGGATGCCCAGGTTGCCGAACAGGATCAGCAGCACGATCCGGGGCACGGCGCGGAAGAACCAGGTGTAGAGCCAGGCCGCCCCCGACAGGATCGGGTTCGGGGACAGCCGCATCATGGCGATCACGACCCCGAGCGCCACCCCGATGACCATCGACAGCACGGTCAGGGTCAGCGACGTCTTCACGCCCTCGATGACCGGCGGGCGGAACATGTTGTCGAGCATGAAGCGCCACTGGAACGCCTCGTTGGTGACCAGCATGTGGACGAACATCGCGGCCACGATCGCCAGGACCACGATCGCGACCCACCGGCCAGGGTGCCGGACGGGCACGGCCGTGATGGCCTCGGGCTGTGCCCGTTCCGGCGTCTTCGTCTCGGTCATGCTCGGCCCCCGGTCCCGCCGGTCAGGGGTTGGCGGCGGGGTTGTCGATGGCGCCCGCCTGGACGCCCCACTTCTCGAGGATCGTCTTGTAGGTGCCGTCGCTGATCAGCGCCTTGACCGCGTCGGCGGTCGCCTGGGCGAACTCGGTCTGGTCCTTCTTGACCACGTAACCGTACGGCGCCGCCTCGTAGATGTCACCGAGCAGCTCGAGCTGGCCGTTGGTCTGCTTGACGGCGTAGGCGACCACGGGGGAGTCGGCCAGCATGGCGTCGTCCTTGCCCGATACAACCGCGGCCGTCGCCTGGCCCTGGTCCTGGTAGCTGTCGATGGTGAAGGTCGGCTTGCCGGCACTCTTGCACGCCGCCTGCCGCTTGGGCAGGTCCTCGGTCTCCTGGACGGTCCCGGTCTGGACGGCGACCTTCTTGCCGCAGGCGTCGTCGGGCTGGACGCCGGTGGGGTTGCCCGTCTTGGCCCCCCACTGGGTGCCGGCGTTGAAGTAGCTGACCATGTTGACCTGCTGCTTGCGCTCGTTGTTGATGGTGAACGACGACACGCCGATCTCGTACTTGCCCGACTGGATGCCCGGGATGATGTCGGGGAACTTGGCCGGCCGGAAGTCGGCCTTCAGGCCGAGCTTGGCCGCGACGGCGGCGAACAGTTCGATGTCCCAGCCGACGGGCGTCTTGCCGTCGGTGTCCAGGAACTCGTTCGGCGAGTAGGTCGTGTCGGTCCCGACCACGATCATGCCGTCGGACTTGACCGAGTCCGGCACCTTCGCGGCCAGGGCCTCGTCCACCGCCGGGGCCGCGCTCGCGGTCGTCCCGGTGCTCCCGCCGCCGGTGTCGCTCTTCTCGCCGCAGCCCGCCGCCACCAGGGCGACGGCCAGCACCAGACCAAGGAGCGCCCCGCGGCGCCACCTGCGTGCCTTCATGGCTTTCCTCCTCATCTGTCCCACCCCCACGGATCTGTGTGCACGATATCCGTTCTTGGCTTCCTCCGTTGCCAGCTTGCGAGATGATGCGCCAATGAAGCCACCGGTGTTCGAGTACCACCGGCCGGGCACGGTCGACGAGGCGCTGGCCATGCTGGCCGAAGTCGGCCACGACGGCAAGGTCCTGGCCGGCGGCCAGAGCCTGGTCCCCCTGCTCAACATGCGCCTGGCCGCCCCCCGCCACCTGGTCGACGTCAACTGGCTGGCCGAGCTGGACGAGGTCAGCTGCGACCCCGCGGCGGTCCGGGTCGGCGCCCTGGCCCGCCATGCCCGGGTCGAGCACGACCCGCAGGCCCATGACGCCGTCCCGCTGCTCCGCCAGGCGATCGGCGAGATCGCCCACGCGACCATCCGCAACCGCGGCACGGTGGTCGGGAGCCTGGTCCACGCCGACCCGGCAGCCGAGCTGCCGGCGGTGCTGGTCCTGCTCGGCGGAACGATGGAGCTGGCCAGGGCCGGCGACGGCGGGCGGCGCCAGGTGGCCGCGGCCGACTTCTTCCTCGGGCCGCTGGAGTCGGCGCTGCACCCGGGAGAGCTGGCCACCGCGGCCGTGTTCCCGCGGCCACCGGCCGGCACCGGCAGCGCCTGGGTCGAGGTGGCCCGCCGCCACGGCGACTACGCCATCTGCGGGGTCGGGGTGCTGGTCACCCTCGACCAGGGGCTCCGGGTCGAGGCGGCGCGGGCGGCCTGCATCTCGGTCGGGCCGGTCCCGGTGCCGGTCGACCTGACCGACGCGCTCGGCGGCCAGCCCCACGACGCCGCCGACTGGGCCGCCGCCGGGCGGCTGGCCGCCGAGGCGGTCGACCCCGAGGACGACATCCACGCCACCGCCGCCTACCGCCGCCACCTGGCCGGGGTGCTGACCACCCGCGCCACCAGGGCGGCCGCCGCCCACGCGGCCCAGCGAGCGGAGGCGGCCCGGTGAGCGCGGAGGGGGTTGGGGAACTCCGGAGGGATGCCCCAATGGCCGAGACCCTGCACCAGACCCGGCTGGTGGTCAACGGGGTGCCGCACACCGTGCGGGTGCCGGCCCGGCGGCTGCTGGCCGACTGCCTGCGCCACGACCTGGGCCTGACCGGCACCCACCTCGGCTGCGAGCACGGCGTCTGCGGGGCCTGCACGGTCCTGGTCGGGGGGCTGCCGATGCGCTCCTGCCTGCTGTTCGCGGTCAGCGTCGACGGGGCCGAGATCACCACCGTCGAGGGCTGCCGGACCGCCGACGGCGGCCTGGGCCCGGTGCAGCAGGCCTTCCAGGACTGCCACGGGCTGCAATGCGGCTTCTGCACCCCCGGGTTCGTGACCACCATCACCGCCTACCTGCGCGACCATCCTGACCCGACCGAGGAGCAGGCGCGCCAGGCGATCGGCGGCAACCTGTGCCGCTGCACCGGCTACCAGAACATCGTCGCCTCGGTCCTGCGCGCCGCCGAGCTCCAGCGCCGGGAGGGGCGCGGCCGGTGACGACGCGGATGTTCGGGGAGCCGATCGTCCGGCGGGAGGACCCGCGGCTGGTCGCCGGCGACGGCCGCTACCTGGACGACCTGGGCAGCGGGGCCCTGGCCGCGGCGTTCGTGCGCAGCCCCCACGCCCACGCCCGGGTGGTCGACGTCGACGTAAGCCGGGCCCTCGAGGTCGACGGGCTGGTCGCGATCTACACCTACGAGGACCTCGAAGGCCCGGTCGCCGAGCCGCTGCCTCTGCTGATCCCGCATCCACGGCTGCACGCCCCCCGCACCGCCCACGCGCTGGCCAACGGGGCCGTCCGCCACGTCGGCGAGCCGGTGGCGATGGTGGTCGCCCGCGACCGCTACCTGGCCGAGGACGCCTGCGAGCGGATCGCGGTCGGCTACCAGCCGCTGCCGCCGGTGGTCGGGCTCGACGCCGCCGTCCGGGCCGAGCGCAGCGTCCACGACGACGTGCCCGACAACGTCGCCGCCCGCATGCTCCAGGAGGTGGGCGACGCCCGCGCCGCCATCCAGGCCGCCCCCCACCGGCTGGAGCTGGAGCTGGAGATCGAGCGGTCGGCTTCCATGCCCATCGAGGGCAGGGGCGTCTACGCCCGCTGGGACGCCGCCGACCGCTCGCTGCGCGTCTACAGCTCGACCCAGACCTCGACCTCGGTCCGGTTCGCGCTCGCGGTCAAGCTGGGCGTGCCGGTGGACCGGGTCGAGGTGGTCGCCCCGGACGTCGGCGGCGGCTTCGGGGTCAAGATCATGCACCCCTGGCCGGAGGAGGTGCTGGTCCCGTGGGCCGCGATCCGGCTCGGGCGGGAGGTCAAGTGGACCGAGGACCGGCGCGAGCACTTCGTCGCCTCCGCCCACGAGCGCGGCCAGCGGCACACCGTGCGGGTCGGCTTCGATGACGACGGGCGCCTGCTCGGCCTGGACGTCGAGTTCCTCCACGACAACGGCGCCTACACCCCCTACGGGATCATCGTCCCGATCATCACCGCGACCCAGCTGCTCGGCCCCTACAAGCCGGGCGCCTACCGGGTCGAGTTCCGCTCGCTGTACACCAACACCGTGATGGTCACCCCCTACCGCGGCGCCGGACGGCCCCAGGGGGTGTTCGCGATGGAGCGGACCATGGACGCGATCGCCGGCCACCTCGGCCGCGACCGGGCCCAGGTCCGCGAGGCCAACTTCATCCAGCCCGAGGAGATGCCCTACGACCACCGGCTGACCTTCCAGGACGGGCGGCCGCTGATCTACGACTCCGGCGACTACCCGGCCACCCTGGCCAAGCTGAAGCGGCTGGTCGGCTGGGAGGAGTTCGAGGCCGTCCGGGAGCAGGCGAGGGCGGCGGGCCGGCGGGTCGGCATCGGGCTGGCCTGCTACGTGGAGGGCACCGGGGTCGGGCCCTACGAGGGCGCCCACGTCCGGGTCGAGACCGACGGCACGGTGCTGGTCGCGACCGGGCTGACCACCCAGGGCCAGGGCCACGAGACGGCGTTCGCGCAGGTGGCGGCCGAGGAGCTCGGGGTGCCGGTCGAGCGGGTCACGGTCGTCACCGGCGACACCCGCCGCTTCAAGTACGCGGTCGGGACCTTCGCCAGCCGGGCCGCGGTGATGAGCGGCAACGCGGTCGCCCTCGCCGCCGGCAAGGTGCGCGCCAAGGCGCTGCGGATCGCCGGCGAGGCGCTCGAGGCCGACCCGGGCGACCTGGAGCTGGCCGACGGGATGGTCAGGGTCAAGGGCGCGCCGGGGACCGGGATCGCCCTGCCGACGGTGGCGGTGCTGGCCAACCCGCTGCGCTACGCCTTCGACGAGCAGGCCAGGCTGGCCACCCAGTTCGTGGTCGGGGGCGGCCTCCAGTCGCCGCCGGTGGCCGAGGACGACGAGCCGGGGCTGGAGGCGACCGACTACTACTCGCCGATCCGGTCCACCTTCGCCAACGGCATGCACGCGGCGGTGGTGGAGACCGACCCGGAGACCGCCGAGGTCCGGATCCTGCGCTACTGCGTGGTCCACGACTGCGGCCGGCTGATCAACCCGCGGATCGTGGAGGGGCAGATCCACGGCGGGGTCGCCCAGGGGGTCGGCGGCGCCCTGTACGAGCGGCTGGTCTACGACGAGAGCGGGCAGCTGCTCAACGCCTCGTTCATGGACTTCCTGATGCCCTACGCCTCCGAGGTGCCCAAGATCGAGACCGACCATCTGGAGACGCCGACGCCGCTCAACCCGCTCGGCATCAAGGGGGCCGGCGAGGCCGGCGTGATCCCAGGAGCGGCCGTGCTGGCCGCCGCCATCTCCGACGCCGAGGGGTTCTTCGTCGACCGGATGCCGATCTCCCCGTCGGAGCTGTGGGAGCTTCGGACGCGCAACCGGAAGGGTGATGCATGAAGATCGCCGGCAACGCCACCCTGCACGCGCCAGTGGAGGCGGTGTACGCGGCCCTCAGGGACCCGCGCGTGCTGGTCCGCACCATCCCCGGCTGCGAACGCCTCGAGCAGGTCGGCGAGGACGCCTACCAGCTGACGGTCAGCGCCGGGGTCGCCTCGATTCGGGGGATCTACGCCGGCGACGTCCGGCTCACCGACCAGCGGGCCCCGAACGGGTTCGTGCTCAGGGCCAGCGGGTCGGGCGCCCCCGGGACGGTGTCGGCGGACGTCGCCGTCGAGCTGGCCTCCGGCGACGACGGCACCACCGTGCTGACCTGGGACGCCGACGCGGTCGTCGGCGGCATGATCGGCGGGGTCGGCCAGCGTCTCCTGGCCGGGGTGGCCAAGCGGACCGCCGGGGAGTTCTTCGCCGCCGTCGACGACGCCCTCACCGGCGTCGGTCCCGAGGCCGCGGGAGTCGGTAGGCCCGCGCGGACCACCGCCTCCGGCGGGGGAGAAGCGCAGGCCGCGGTGGCCGCCACCGGTCAGGGCGCCGCCGGCGGGGCGGGCCTGGCGTCTGGGACGACCGCCGGCCAGGCCGCCCCGCGGGTGTTCACCGCTCCGGGACGCCGGCCGGCCACCGCCGGCCTCCCCGGCGGGGAGTTCGCCGCCGGGGTGGTGCTGGGGGCCGCGGCCGCCCTGCTGGGCGCGCTGGTGGGCGGCTACCTGGCCCGCCGCGCCGGCCGTCCCGGCCGGGGCCGGGCGCGCTGACCGGCATGCGCGCGTTCACCGCGGCCGCCGTCCAGGTCGCCCCGGCCCCCGGGCCGCTGCGGGCCGGCAGCGTCAAGGCCAACCTCGACACCTGCGTCGACCACCTCGAGCGCTGCGTCGCCGCCACCGGCGCCGAGCTGGTCGTCCTGCCCGAGTCGGCGACCACCGGATACACCCCCGGCGTCGACCCCGAGGTCCTGTGGGAGCTGGTCAGCGAGGTCCCCGGCGCGGTCACCGAGCCGCTCCAGGAGGCGGCCGCCCGGCTGGGCGTCCACGTCGTGTTCGGCACCTATGAACGGGGCCGGCAGCGCGGCACCGTCCACAACACCGCCGTGCTGGCCGGCCCGTCGGGGGAGGTGCTGGGCAGCTACCGCAAGACCCACGTGTTCTACCTGGAGGACCGGGCCGCGGGCGGCTGGGTGACCCCGGGCGACCGGGCCGTGGTGGTCGCCACCGGGCTCGGCGCCGTCGGGCTGCTCGTCTGCTACGACGGCGACTTCCCGGAGCTGGCCAGGGCCGAGGCGGTGCTCGGGGCCGAGGTCCTGTGCCGTCCGTCGGCGCTGCTGCGCTCGGCCGACATCTGGGAGCTGACCAACCGGGCACGGGCCTACGACAACCACGTGTTCGTGATCGGGGCCAACGCCACCGGGGCCGACCCGGCCGGGATGCTGTACTTCGGCAACTCGATGATCGTGACGCCGGTGGCCGAGGTGGTGGCGCGAGCCACCTCCCAGCAGGGCTGGTGCAGCGCCCGCCTCGACCCGGCCACCGCCATGGCCACCGTCGCCCCCGGGTCGAGCATCCCCCAGCGGTTCGACCACCTGGCCGACCGCAACCTGGCCATGGTCGAACGCCACCTCGGCGAGCTGCGCCGCCCGGCCAGGACGCCGTTCCCGCACCCTCCCCCGGAGCGCTAGCCGATGGCCCCCCATCGCCGACGCATCCGGGTCGGGGTCGACACCGGCGGCACCTTCACCGACGTGGTCGCCTTCGACGAGGACACCGGTGAGCTGGTCGCCACCAAGACCCCGTCGGCCCCGGCCGACCCGGCCGACGGCTTCATGGCCGGGATCGCCAAGGTCCTCGAGGCGCTGGGCGTGACCGGGGAGGCGGTCACCGCCGTCTGCCACGGCACCACCGTGGCCACCAACCAGCTGCTGCAGGGCGAGGTCGGCCGGCTCGGCCTGGTCACCACCGACGGGTTCGGGTCCCTGCTGGAGATCGCCCGCCAGAGCGTCCCCGACGGCTACGGCAACAGCTACTTCTGGGTCAAGCCACCCCGGATCGTCCCCGCCGACCTGGTCAGGACCGTCGGCGGCCGGCTGGATCACACCGGCGCCGAGTTGCGCCCGTTCGACCAGGAGCAGGCGGGGGCGGCGGCCCGGTTCCTGCGCGACCGCGGCGTGACCGCGATCGGGGTCTGCTTCCTGCACGCCTACGCCAACCCGGCCCACGAGCTGCGCATGCGGGAGGTGCTCGCCCGGGAGCACCCCGATGCGGTGGTGTCGCTCTCCAGCGAGGTGCTGCGCGAGTACCGGGAGTACGAGCGGGCCATGACCACCCTGGTCGACGCCGCGGTCAAGCCGCGGGTCGGTCGCTACGTCGCCACCATCGGGCGGCGGCTGGCCGCGATGGCGCCCGGCCGGGCGCTGCCCTTCTACGTGATGAAATCCAACGGCGGGGTGCTGTCGGCCGCCGAGGTCGTCCACCAGCCGATCTCGACCGTGCTGTCCGGGCCGGCGGCCGGGGCGCTCGGGGCGGCGCTGGTGGCCAGGACGGCCGGGTTCGACCGGGTGCTGACCCTGGACGGGGGCGGGACCTCGACCGACGTGAGCGTGGTCCTCGGCGGCGAGCCGACCCTGACCACCGAGGGCCGCGTCGGCGCCTACCCGTCCAAGATCCCGATGATCGACGTGGTCACCGTCGGCGCCGGCGGCGGGTCGGTGGCCTGGCTGTCCCGCGAGGGCACCCTCAAGGTCGGGCCGCGCTCGGCCGGAGCCGACCCGGGGCCGCTGTGCTACGGCAAGGGCGGCACCGAGCCGACCGTCACCGACGCCAACCTGGTCCTCGGCCGGATCCCACCGCAGCTGCTGGGCGGCGAGGTGCCGCTGGACCCTGGCGCCGCCACCGCGGGTCTGGAGGCGCTCGGGGCCAGGCTCGAGCTGGGCCTGGAGGCGGTGGCGGCCGGGGTGCTGGAGATCTCGGCCTGGAACCAGGCCAACGCCCTGCGCCAGGTCACCGTCCAGCGCGGCCTGGACGTGCGCGACTTCGTCCTGGCCACCTTCGGCGGGTCCGGCTCGCTGGCCCTCTGCCGGCTGCTGGAGCTGCTGGGGTTGCCGGCGGCGGTGGTCCCGCGCGACCCGGGCAACCTGTCGGCCTTCGGGCTGCTCACCGTCGACGTGAAGAGCGACCACGTGCAGACCGCGGTGGCCCGCCATCCCGACCTCGACCCGGCCGCCGTCGCCGCCACCTACACCGAGCTGGAAGCCAGGGCGGCCGCGGCGCTGGACGCCGAGGGGTTCCCGCGTCCGGCCCACCGCTACCTGCGCTCGGCCGACCTGCGCTACTTCGGCCAGGCGTTCGAGGTCCGGGTGCCGGTGCCCGACGGGACCGTCGACCTGCCCCTGGCCGAGGCCACTGTCGCCGCCTTCCACGACGCCCACCGGCAGCTGTACGGCTACTGCTTCCGCGACGACCCCGCCCAGCAGGTCGAGTGGGTCAACCTGCGCGTCACCGGGGTCGGCCCCATCCGCCGCCCGGTCCTGGCCGAGCTCGCCGCCGGCGACCCAGGCCGCCTGCCTGGCGGAGCGTCGGGCCATGGGCGGGCCGTGACCGGCATCCGCCCCGCCTGCTTCGACGCGACGAAGGGATTTGTCGATACAGCGATCTATCGGCGTGCGGATCTGCGCCCAGGTGACGTGCTGGACGGCCCGGCGGTGGTGGAGGAGTACGGCGCCACGGTGCCGCTCCACCCGGGGTTCCGGGCCGAGGTCGACCGGTTCGGCAACCTGGTGGTGTCCCGGTGAGCCGCCTCGGCGTCGACCCGGTCACCTGCGAGATCGTCCAGGGGACGCTGGCCTCGATCGAGCGGGAGGTCGAGACCGCGATCGGCCGCACCGCCAGGTCGCCGATGATCCGCGACGCCCACGACTTCCGCGCCGGCATCCACGACGCCCGGCTGCGCAAGCTCACCGGGCGGTCCTACTCGGCCCTGGTCCACCCGGTGGCCCGCGACTTCCCCCTGGACACGATGCGGCCGGGCGACGTGTTCTTCCACAACGACGTCTACCGCTCCGAGGGCGGCATCGGCCACCTGCCCGACCTGTGCGTCACCGTCCCGGTCTTCTCCGGCGGCCAGGTGGTGGCGTTCGTGCAGGCCTTCGGGCACCACGACGACATCGGCGGCGCCGTTCCCGGCTCGATGCCGTCCAACGCCACCAGCGTGTTCGAGGAGGGCCTGATGGTCCCGCCGATCCGGCTGTGGGACGCCGGCGTGCCCAACCGGGCCGCCCTGACCATCATGACCCGCAACTCGCGCATGCCCGACTCGCTGGCCGCCGACCTGGACGCCGAGTGCTCGGCCTGTCTGATGGGTGCGGGCCGGCTCGCCGAGCTGTTCGACCGCTACGGCCGGGCAACCGTCGAGGCCTGCTTCGACGTCATCGTCGACCAGACCACCGAGGCCTTCCGCCGCGAGATCCTGGCCCGGATCCCCGACGGCACCTGGGTGTGGGAGGACTATGCCGAGCACGACGGCGTCGACCCGCCGCGGCTGCACGCCCAGCGCATCACCCTGACCAAGATCCCGGACGACGGCGGCCGGCTGATCCTCGACTTCACCGGCACCTCACCGCAGGCCAAGGGCCCGATCAACCACTGCGGCGACGCCGCCGACGGCAACTTCCTCAAGAAGTGGCTGGCCCCGATCCTGCGCAATCTGGCCGAGACGCCGGAGCGCGCGGCCGAGCTGGACGTCAACGAAGGGGTCGTGCCCCTGCTGGAGCTGCGCTTCCCGCCCAAGGGGACGCTGCTGACCCCGATCTTCCCGGCCCCGACCAACGCCCGCACGTTCGTCATCCTGCGGCTGCTGGGCGTGCTCGCCGGGGTCCTGGCCAAGGCGGTGGACGGCCGGATGCCGGCCGACCAGGAGACCATCCGCTACACCGGGGTCTACGGCAGCGACGCCGACGGCCGGCCCTACCTGATGCGCGAGGTGCTGGGCGGCGGGTCGGGCGGCCGCCATTACGCCGACGGCGAGGACACCGTCCACGTGGTCCCCGACTCCCGCAACATCCCGGTCGAGTTCGCCGAGTCGCGCTGGCCGTTCCTGGTCGAGCGGCTGGGGCTGGCCGTCGACTCCGGCGGCCCCGGCCGCCACCGCGGCGGGCTGGGCTACGAGAAGCACATTCGCATGCTCCGCGACGCCCACTTCATGTCGATCGCCGACCGCTCGCTGCTGGCCTGCTGGGGGGTCCGCGGCGGGCGCGCCGGGCGGCCGTTCGGCGTGGTCATCGACCCGGGCGGACCCAACGAGCGGACGGTGGACGCGCTGGCCGACGCCGAGCCGGTCCGGGCCGGCGAGGTCATCCGCATCCGCACCACCGGGGGCGGCGGCTGGGGCGACCCCCTCGACCGTCCCTACGACCAGGTCGCCCGCGACCTGCGCTGGGGCAAGGTGAGCATCGACGGCGCCCGCGACGACTACGGCGTGGTGGTCACCGGCATCCCCGACGAGCCGGTCGTCGACCGGCGCGCCTCCGACGCGCTACGGTCATCGCTGCGGGCCGCCCGCACCGGCCACGAGCCGTTCTTCGACCGCGGCCCCGGCTATGCCATCCTCGCAGGGCGTCCTTCCGCCGATTTCGACCATCTCTGACGGGGTAGGGTGAACACCATGGACCGCAACCTCTACCTGACCGCGATCGAGCCGGGCAGTGGCAAGTCGGCGGTGGCCCTCGGGGTCATGGAGGCGCTGGCCGCACTGGGGCGGGTGGGGTACTTCCGGCCGATCGTCTCCTCCGACCAGGTACGGGACCCCGACATCGAGCTGATCCGCCACCGCTACCGGTTGCCCCAGACCTATGAGGAGTCGTGCGGGGCGGTGGTCGACGACCTGCGGGCGATGAGCGACCGCGGCCGCTACGACCAGCTGCTCAAGCGGATCCTCGATGCCTACAAGCGGCTGGACGACACCACCGACCTGCTGCTGGTCGAGGGGAGCGACTTCACCGAGGCGTCGCGGGCGCTGGAGTTCGACTTCAACGCCGACGCCGCCAACCACCTCGGCTGCCCGGTGCTGCTGGTGGTGCGGGGCAGCGACCGGACGGTCGACCAGGTGCTGGAGGTCGTCCAGCTGGCCCACGGCTCGCTGACCGGGCGCGGCTGCACCATCCTGGCCACCATCTGCAACCGGGTCGACCCGGCGGTCATGGAGGAGCTGCGCGGGCGGGTGCACGAAGTGGTCGGCGAGGAGCCTGCCTACGTCCTGCCCGAGGTGCCGGAGCTGGCCGCCCCCACCGTCGCCGAGGTGGCGGAGGCGCTGGCGGCCGAGTTCCTGCGGCCGGTCAGCGGCGCGCAGGACCCGAGCACCAGGCGCGAGGTCGGCAACGTGATCGTGGGGGCGATGAGCCTTCCCCACTTCCTGGAGCACATCAGCGACGGCGACATGATCATCACCCCCGGCGACCGCGCCGACCTGATCGTCGGCAGCCTGGCCTCCCGGTTCTCCGGCACCTATCCGAACATCGCCGGCCTGGTGCTGACCGGCGGGCTGGTGCCCGAGCCGTCGGTGCTCAAGCTGATCGACGGGCTCGGCGGGTCGGAGGTGCCGGTCCTGGCCGTCGCCGCCGACACCTACCGGACGGCCGCGACCGTCTCCGGGGTGCGCGGGGTGCTCACTCCCGACAGCGAGCGCAAGATCGCCGCCGCCCTTGGGGTGTTCGGGGAGCATGTGGACCGGCAGGCCCTGCTCGGGCGGATCGAGGTCACCCGCACCGAGCGGGTGACGCCGCTGATGTTCGAGCAGCGCCTGATCGAGCGGGCCCGGGCCGAACGCCGGCACATCGTGCTCCCGGAAGGCGGCGACGACCGGGTCCTGCAGGCCGCCGAGCAGGTGCTGCTGCGGGGGATGGCCGACCTCACCGTGCTCGGCGACCAGAACGCGATCAGGAACCGGGCCGCCTCCCTCGGCCTGGAGCTGGCCGGTCTCCAGATAGAGGACCCGCAGCGGTCGGAGTGGGCCAAGGACTTCGCCGAGACCTACTACCAGCTGCGCCAGCACAAGGGGGTGGCGCACCAGCTGGCCGAGGACCTGATGGCCGACGTCTCCTACTTCGGCACCATGATGGTCCACAAGGGGCTGGCCGACGGGATGGTCTCGGGCGCCGCCCACACCACCGCCCACACCATCCGGCCGGCGTTCGAGTTCATCCGGACCGTCCCCGGCACCTCGATCGTGTCCAGCGTGTTCCTCATGCTGCTGGCCGACCGGGTGCTGGTCTACGGCGACTGCGCGGTGGTGCCCAACCCCAACGCCGAGCAGCTGGCCGACATCGCGGTGGCCTCGGCGGGCACGGCGGCGCAGTTCGGGATCGAGCCACGGGTGGCGATGCTGTCCTACTCGACCGGGGAGTCGGGGTCGGGCAGCGACGTCGAGAAGGTCCGCCAGGCGACCGTGATCGCCAGGGAGCGCCGGCCCGACCTCCTGATCGAGGGCCCGATCCAGTACGACGCGGCCATCGACCCGGAGACCGCCCGCTCCAAGCTGCCCGACAGCAAGGTCGCCGGCCGGGCCACGGTCTTCATCTTTCCCGACCTGAACACCGGCAACAACACCTACAAGGCGGTGCAGCGGTCGGCCGACGCGGTCGCGGTGGGGCCGGTGCTGCAGGGGCTGCGCAAGCCGGTCAACGACCTGTCGCGGGGGGCGACCGTCGCCGACATCGTCAACACCGTCGCCATCACCGCCATCCAGGCCCAAGGGACGGACGGGTCGCACCCCCGGGGCCCGGCCGGGGGGGTCCGGGGGACGCCGGAGGGGTCCCCCGGTTGGTCGGGCAGCTCGTCCGAAGCGGTGCCCCGGTTGGAAGGGCCGGGGTTGCGAGGGGGTGCTCCGGTGGATCGGGCCGCGGATGCCTAGGGTCCTGGTGGTCAACACCGGTTCCTCGTCGATCAAATACCAGCTGTTCGAGATGGACGGGCAGGTGGTGCTCGCCTCGGGGCTGCTGGAACGGATCGGGGAGGCCGGCTCGAACCTCACCCACAAGACAGATGACGCCGAACCGCTGGTGGTGGAGGACCGGGTGGCCGACCACTCGGAAGGGTTCGACCGCGTCTTCCAGGCCTTCGAGGCCTCTGGCCGGCCGATCGGCGAGCTGGCGGGCATCGGCCACCGGGTGGTCCACGGCGGCGACCGCCTCACCGCCCCGACCCTGGTCGACGACGAGGCCGTCAAGGCCATCGCCGAGCAGGTCCCGCTGGCCCCGCTGCACAACCCCAGCAACCTGCTCGGCATCCGCATCGCCATGTCGTCGTTCCCGGAGACCCCGCAGGTGGCCGTGTTCGATACCGCGTTCCACCAGACCATGCCGCCGCGCGCCTACCGCTACGCCCTGCCCGCCGAGCTGGGCGACCGGCTCCGCATCCGCCGCTACGGCTTCCACGGCACCTCCCACGCCTACGTGTCCCGCAAGGCGGCCGAGCACCTGGGCCGGCCGGCGGGCGAGCTGAACCTGGTCACGCTGCACCTCGGCAACGGGGCCAGCGCCGCCGCGGTCGCCGGCGGCCGCTGCATCGACACCTCGATGGGCCTGACCCCGCTGGAGGGCCTGGTCATGGGCACCCGCAGCGGCGACCTGGACCCGGCGATCGTGTTCTACCTGCACCGCGAGGCCGGGCTGTCGGTCGACGACCTCGACGACCTGCTCAACAAGCGCAGCGGCATGCTCGGCCTGGCCGGCGCCAACGACATGCGCGAGGTCGAGCGGCGAGCCGCCGCCGGCGACCAGGCGGCCGCCGAGGCGCTCGACGTCTACTGCTACCGCATCCGCAAGTACGTCGGCGCCTACGCCGCCGCCCTCGGGCGGCTGGACGCGCTGGTGTTCACCGCCGGCATCGGGGAGAACAGCGACGGCGTCCGGGCCGGCGTCTGCCAGGGCCTCGAGGGGCTCGGGATCAGCCTGAACCCAAAGCGCAACCGGGCCCGGTCGGGCAAGTCCCGGACCGTCTCGGCCGACGGCAGCGCCGTGGCCGTGCTGGTCGTGCCCACCAACGAGGAGCTGGAGATCGCCGAGCAGACCCTGGCCGTCGTCGCCGGGACCCGGTAGTGGGATCGGGTCCGGAGGCGATCCCTGGGGCAGAGCCCCCGCCGTGGTGGCCGTCGTCGGGACCCGGTAATGGGACCGGGTCCGGGGGCGATCCCTGGGGCAGAGCCCCCCGCGGTGGTGGCCGTCGCCGGGAGCCGGTAGTGGGACCGGGTCCGGGGGGGCCTGCGGGCGGCAGAGTCCCCGCGGCTGTGGCCTGCTTCGCCGTCTCGGTGTTCGGCCGCCACCGGTGAGCGGTGGCCCTGGGCTGCCTGGCATGGGAACCCGGCGGGTCGGGATCGTGGGCGGCGGCATCGTCGGGGTCGCCCTCGCCCACCGTATCGCCGGCCTGGGGCTGGACGTTGCCGTGACCGTGCTGGAGAAGGAGCAGGCGCTGGCCCTGCACCAGACCGGCCGCAACAGCGGGGTCGTGCACGCCGGCCTCTACTACGCGCCCGGGTCGCTCAAGGCGCGGCTGTGCCGCCGGGGGGTGCAGCTGCTGCGCGACTTCTGCGCCGGCCACGGCCTGGCCTACGACGAGTGCGGCAAGGTGGTTGTGGCGCTCGACGACGGCGAGCTGGGCCGGCTGGGCGCGATCCACCGGCTGGCGCTGGCCAACGGGGTGCCGGGGGTGCGGATGGTCGGCCGCCAGCAGCTGCGGGAGCTGGAACCGCACGTCCAGGGGGTTGCCGCCCTGCACTCGCCACACACCGCGGTGGTCGACTTCCGCACCGTCACCCGGCGGCTGGCCGCCGACGCCGCCGGGCGCGGCGCCGACATCCGCACCGGCGCCCCGGTCCGGCGCATCACCCAGGAAACCGGCGGGGTCGCGGTGGAGGCCGACGGCGACCGGTGGAGGTTCGACGAGCTGGTCATCTGCGGCGGCCTGCACACCGACCGGCTGGCCCGCCTGGCCGGCCACGATGACGACCCGCGGGTGGTGCCGTTCCGCGGCGAGTACTACCAGCTGCGGCCCGACCGGCGCGGCCTGGTCCGCGGGCTCGTCTACCCGGTGCCCGACCCGCGCTACCCGTTCCTCGGCGTCCACCTGACCCGGCGGGTCGACGGCGGCGTGCTGGTCGGCCCCAACGCGGTGCTCGCCCTGGCCAGGGAGGGCTACCGCTGGACCGACCTGCGCCTTGGCGACGTGGGGGAGACGCTGGCCTGGCCGGGGTTCCGGCGGATGGCCGCCCGCCACTGGCGCACCGGGGTCCGCGAGCTGGTCGGGTCGCTCAGCCGGCGGGCGTTCTGCGACGCCGCCCGTCGCTACGTGCCCGAGCTGCGTCCCGCCGACCTGCTCCCGGCCGGCAGCGGGGTCAGGGCCCAGGCGGTCGCCCGCGACGGCACCCTGATCGACGACTTCCGGGTCAGCCGCCAGGGTCGGGTGGTGGCCATCCGCAACGCCCCCTCGCCGGCGGCCACCTCCTCCATGGCCATCGCCGAGCACATCGCGAGCCTGCTGTTCGAGGGCGACGGCGGCGCGGCCACGCGGTGAGCTGGGCGGCCGCCTCGTCCCGGTCCGGTTCACCACCTACGGGCAGCTGTACCGCGGAAGCGGCATCGGCATCATCGGCGGCGACCACGCCCCGGCCTGGACGGACTTCTCCGACCGGCTCGTCCTGCGCCGACCGGCACGCCAACCGCAGCCGCCGGCGCCCGCCCGCGGCGGGGCCGGCCGCTCACGCGCCCCAGGGGTCATAGTCGACCTCGAGGGCCTCCTGGGGTGGGCGCCGGTCCTCGGGCACGTTGCGCAGGTTCAGCCGGATCCGGTACCAGGTGGTGCTGCGGCCGCGCATGGAGTCGACCAGCACGTCGGCCGGGGCGAGCCGCGGCCAGATGTCGAGGTGGCGGGCCTTCCAGCGCTCCAGCCCCTCCCGGGCCTCGGCCTCGGTGGCCGCCCTGGCGATCTCGATCAGCGGCATGGTGGTGCGCCGGCGGCCGGTCGGCCCGGCCGACTTGCCGGGTGCGGGCGGCGGGACGATCCCCTGGCGGGTGGCCGGCTCCGGCTGCCGCCGCTTGGACGGCTGGGCGCGGGCCGGCTCGCCGGACTGCTTGACGAAATGGGGCGGCCAGGGCGCGTCGGCGAACCCGGCCGTCTCGTGCTGGGAGGCCAGCTCCAGCAGCGGCTCCAGCGACCCGGCCTCCCCATCGATGCCGTCGGCGGCGTCGCCGGCGGCATCGAACCGCTCGGGCACGGTGTCGAGGGTGAACGCCTCCGGCCGGCAGCCGGCCACCTGGTCCCATGGCAGCGGCATGGACACGCGGGCGTCGGCGGTCGGGCGGACCGAGTAGGCCGAGGCGACCGTCCGGTCCTTGGCGTTCTGGTTGTAGTCGAGGAACACCCCGTGCCGCTCCTCTTTCCACCACTTGCTGGTCGCGATGTCGGGCGCGCGCCGCTCGACCTCGCGCGCCAGGGCGACCGCGGCCCGGCGGACCTCGGGGAACGTCCAGCGGCGCTGGATCCGGCAGTAGACGTGGAATCCGCGGGAGCCGGAGGTCTTCGGCCAGCCGACCAGGCCGAAGTCCTCCAGCACCTCCCTGGTCACCAGCGCGACCTGCACGATGTCCGTCCACGGCACCCCTGGCACCGGGTCGAGGTCGACCCGCAGCTCGTCGGGGTGGTCGAGGTCGTCGGCCCGGACCGGGTGCGGGTTGAGGTCGATGCAGCCCAGGTTGACCACCCAGGCCAGCTGGGCGGCGTCCCGGACGACGATCTCGTGGGCGCTGCGCCCCGAAGGGAACTTCAGCTCGACCGTCTCCATCCACTCCGGCCGCGACTCCGGAGCGCGCTTCTGGAAGAAGAACTCGCCCTCGGCGCCGTTGACGAACCGCTTGAGGGCCATCGGCCGTTGCGAGACCCCCCGCAGCGCCCCCTCGGCCACGGCCAGGTAGTAGCGGACAAGGTCGAGCTTGGTGTGCCCGGTTCGGGGGAAATACACCTTGTCCGGGTTGCTGACGGTCACCTCTCGACCAGCGACATCCAGGACCAGCTTGCGCGAAGCCATGGGTCAACGATACACAACGGCCCAGCTGGCAGGCCGGAGCCGTGCCGCCCGGCCTGTCCGATCCAGGGCCCGAACGACTCGACCTGCCGGCTGGGCCGTGTCAGCCGTCCAGGGGCTCGACCCGGAAGCGGTCGCCGTCGGCCACCACCAGCACCCCGGCGCCCTTGGCCAGCGGCGCGACCGGCTCGCCGGTGAGCCCGAGCACGGCCGCCTCGTTGGTCGGGCTGTGCCCGACGACCAGCGCCCGCTCCCCGTCCCCGAGCCGCTCCAGCACCCGCCCGAGCGCGGCCCCGAGCGTGACCGACTCCTCGGCGACGAGGTCCGGGTCCGCCCCCCGCAGCGCCTCCAGCTCGCCGCTGCCCGCCCGCTGGAAGGCGGCCCGCCAGCGGTCCTCCTGCTCCGACCGGAGCCCCGCCTCCACGACCACCCCACCCGGCACCGGCTGCCCGAGCGCGGCCAGCAGGCAGCCCACCGTCTGGGTCGCCCGCTGGGCCCCGGTCGACACCCCGACCCGGTACCCCCCGGCCAGCCCGGCACCGATCCGCAGCGCCGCCGCGACCCCTTCCTCGGTCAGCACGTCGCCGTCGTTGTCGGTGTGCCGCCGCAGCTCCACGAACCGTGCCATCGTCCCTCCACTCGGCTACAGCGCGATCAGCCCCGCATTGGTCGGGACGAACCCGCAGGTATCGAAGTAGAACGCCCGCAGATGATCCTCGAAGTCCACGTGCAGCCACTCGCACCCGGCCGAGCGGGCCTCGCGGACGGCAACGGCCACCAGCTGGGTCCCGACGCCGCGCCGCCGCGCCGCCGACGTGACCATGGTGTCGAGCACGAAGGCGTGGACGGCACCATCCCAGGCCACGTTGACGAACCCGACGAGCGCATCCCCGTCGCGGGCGCACACCCACCCGAGACTGTGCCGCTCGACCTGGCCCTCCAGTCGTCGTCCTCGAGCACCGGATGGTCGAAGCACTCCGCGTGCAGGGCGTTGACGGCCGCGTTGTCGAACCCACCGCGCCACTGGTAGGCGATGGTCATGGCGACATCTCCGGAGGTGAACCAACCGCGGCCGGGGCCAGACCGCGGACGATCTCGCGGACGTCCCCGCCGACCGGCAGCAGGGCCAGGATCGGGGTGGTCACGCCGGCGTCGACATAGCGCTGGACCTGCTCGCGGCAGCGTTGCGGGGGGCCGTGCACGACCAGCTCGTCGACCACCTCGTCGGGGATGGCGGCAAGGGCCGCCCTGCGGTCCCCGGACGCCCACGCCCGCCACATCGGCGCCAGGCGCTCGCCCCGGCCGAGCCACTCGTGGAACGCACGGTAGACCGGGACGGTGAGGTAGGCGGCGATCGCCCGGCGGGCCTGCCCGCGGGCCTCCTCGGCGTCGGCGGTGGCGGCGACGAAGATGCGGGCCGCGATCTCCCGGCCCGGGCCGGCCTGGTGGACGTAGGGGGTCACGGCGCCGACGTCACCGGGGGCGAGCCAGATGAGGATCGCGCCGTCGCTCTCCTGCCCGGCCAGCCGCAGCATCCCCGGGCGCAGGGCGGCGATCAGCAGCCGTGGCGGCCGCTCGGGCACCAGACCGAGCCGGAACCCGTCGACGGCGAAGGTCTCGTAGCGCTCGGTCACCTTGGCCCCGGTCAGCGCGGCCCGCAGGAACCGGGCCGTGTCCCGCACCCGCTCCAGGGGCCGGTCGAAGGCGCCGCCGTTCCAGCGCTCCACGATCACGTCGGAGGATGCGCCGATCCCGATCGCGACCCGGCCGGGGGCGGCCGCGGCCAGGGTGGCCGTGCACTGGGCCAGGGTGGCCGGGCCGCGGGTGTAGACGGGCACGATCGCGGTGCCGAGCCGCAGCGTCGGCGCCCAGGCGCTGGCCAGGGCCAGCGGGGTGAACGCATCGGCGCCGCTCGACTCCGACGACCACACGTCGGTGTAGCCGAGGCCGGCCAGCTCGGCCACCAGGTCGCGCTGCCCGACCAGGGGGACCGCGTCGAACGGGATGGTGATGCCGTAGCGTTGCATGCCATGAACCTACAGGGAGCGGTCACGATCGTCACCAGCGCCATCGGGAGGGCGCTGGTGGAGCGGCTCGCCGACGAGGGCGCGCGGCCGTGGTCGTGGCCGACCTCGACCGGCGGGGCGTGGAGCGGGTGGCCACCGGGCCGCTCGGGACCGCGAGCTGGAGCGCCCGGCCGGTGATGGCCGGGCGCTCCGTGTCAGGTGGACGGCGCTACACGTCCAGGCTGGCGTCGCTCGGGTCGCTGGAACGGTCCCGCCCCGACTTGTCGGGGCAGTCACGCCCACCCTCCCCAGGCGTCTGCTGGACCTGCTCGACGGCGGGGGTGCCGCCGTTCGAGTCAGGCGACCGGCCGGAGCTGCTGAACGCACTGGTGGCGAACAGCACCACCGCCAGCCCGGCGAGCACGGCGGCAACCAGGATGGCACGCCAAGGCTTCCATCCTCTCCGCGCCGTCGTGACCGGCTCTTCAGGCAAACGAGCCTCCTTCTCTCGACGGCCCTGACGACCACCACCGTACGGGACCCCGGGTAAGCGGCACCTAAGCGCGGGCTGGTCAGCCCTCCTGCGGGGTCCGAACGCCCACCTCGTCCAGGTGCAGCAGCAGGTCGGCCGGGTCGTCGTAGACGCGGTAGGCGCCGGCCCGCTCGAGCTCCTCCCGGCCGTAGCCGCCCGACAGCAGCCCGACCCCCAGCGCCCGCGCCCGCCTGGCCGCCAGCAGGTCCCAGACCGAGTCGCCGACCACGACCGCGTCGGCGATGTCGGTGCCGAGGCGGTCGGCCGCGGCCAGGAACAGGTCGGGGTCGGGCTTGGCGTGCGCGACCTGGTCGCGGGTCACGACCGGCACGCCGGCGGGGACCTCGAGCAGCTCGAGGGTCGGCCGGGCCGCCGCCATGAGCCCGCTGGTGGCCACCGCCCACGGGACCTCGAGGGTGGTGAGGTGGGCCAGCAGCTCACGGGCCCCTGGGAGCAGCCGAAGCCGCCCGGCGTGACGTCGGTAGGCCTCGGCGTGGGCCTGCTGCAGCCGGGTGACCAGGTCGGCGTCGACCGGCTGCCCGGTCTCGCGCAGCAGCGCGCCCACGAACAGCCCGCCGCTCATCCCGATGCGCCGGTGGATCCGCCACACCGACAGCGGGATCCCGCCGACCTCCAGCGCCTCCTGCCAGGCGAGCACATGCTGGTAGACGCTGTCCACCAGCGTGCCGTCGAGGTCGAACACGAACGCGGTCCGCTGCACGTCGGGCTCCGGCCGAGAAGGGGACGAGCCGCCGGCGGCCATCTTCGGTTCCCGGCCGGCATCCGTCCAGGGCGGCAGCCTTGGTGGCCATGGGCTGGCACGTGGTCCAGGTCAGACCAGCAACGACAGGCAGGACGCGCCGCCGTCGGCCTTGTGGAACTCGCCGAGGTCGACCTCGCGCACCTCGAAGCCGAGGGCACGCACGGCCGCTGCGGTCTGCGGGCAGCCGGCCGGCAGCACCGCGGTGGCCCCGACGGCCACGACGTTGCAGGCGGCCGCCTCCCGCGGCGGCACGACCACCTTGTGCTGCATCCCGTGCAGGGCCGGCTGCTCCAGCAGCTCGGCGGTGCCGACGACGGCGTCGTCGGCCAGCGCGGTCACCGCGCTCTGCAGGTGCAGGGTGCCCGGCGGGACGGCGGCGACCTCGACCCGGCCGCCGGCGGCCTCCGCGAACCGGGTGAGCTGGGTGACCCCGGCCTGGTTGGTCCGCTGCGAGCGGCCGACGACCAGGGTGCGGCCCAGCCGCAACACGTCGCCGCCGTCCAGCGTGGCCGGCGCGGCCATCCGGTGGATCTGGTCGACCAGCCCGGCAAGGGCCGCGGCCAGGCGCTCCGGCTCGGCGGCCCGCGAGGAGGCGCCCGGCCGGGTGAGCAGCGCCTGGCCGCCGAGCACCACCGCGCAGTCGTCGACGAAGCAGGCGTCGGGCAGCTCCTCGTCGGCGGGGAGCGCGACCACCCGGACCAGACCGGCGAGGGCGGCACGGTAGGCGGCATGCTGGGCCCGCGCCCGCACCGGGTCGATGGTGGCCCGGCGGCTGGACAGGGCCCTGGCGAACGCGTCGGAGGGCGGGCGCACCAGCGCCTCCCCGACCGAGGCTGCTGCACCCGAGGCCGCCTCGGATGCTCCTGCCGTGCTCATGGTCCCATCCTCCCGCAAACCGCCGGCGGCTTGCCGTCGGCGCCCCGGGTCGGGAGACTCGTCCCCGGCAACAACGCCCAGGCCCAGCGGAGGGGTCATGTCGCACGCCGAGCTGCTCGCCCGCCACCGCCAGGTGCTGCCGTCCTGGCTTGCCCTCTACTACGACCAGCCGATCGAGCTGGTCGACGGCAAGGGGTGCCGGGTGGTCGACGGTGAGGGCAACGCCTACCTCGACTTCTTCGCCGGGATCCTGACCACCATGATCGGCTACAACCCGCCGGAGGTGGTCGAGGCCATCCGCGACCAGGCGGGCCGGATGCTGCACACCTCGACCCTGTACCTGATCCGCCAGCAGGTCGAGCTGGCCGAGCGGATCGCGGAGCTGTCGGGGATCCCCGACGCCAAGGTGTTCTTCACCAACTCGGGCAGCGAGGCCAACGAGGCGGCGCTGCTCCTGGCCACCACGGCCCGGCGCAGCAACCAGGTGCTGGCCCTGCGCAACAGCTACCACGGCCGCTCCTACGCCGCCATGGGGGTCACCGGCAACCGCGGCTGGTCGGCGTCCAGCTTCACGCCGGTGAACGTCAGCTACGTCCACGGCGGCTACCGCTACCGCAGCCCGTTCCGGCACCTGCCCGACGACGCCTACATCCAGGCCTGCGTCGACGACCTGCGCGACGTGATCGACACCACCACCGCCGGCCAGGTCGCCTGCATGATCGCCGAGCCGATCCAGGGCGTCGGCGGCTTCACCGTCCCGCCCGACGGCCTGTTCGGGGCCATGAAGGAAGTCCTGGACGAGTACGGCATCCTGTTCGTGGCCGACGAGGTGCAGACCGGCTGGGGCCGGACCGGCGAGCACTTCTGGGGCTACCAGGCGCACGGGATCGTCCCGGACGCGCTCACCTTCGCCAAGGGCCTGGGCAACGGGCTGCCCATCGGCGGGGTGGTGGCCCGGGCCGAGCTGATGGACGGGGTCACCGCGAACTCGATCTCGACCTTCGGCGGCAACCCGCTGGTCGCCAGGGGCGCCCTCGCCGTCCTGGACCACCTGGCCGCCCACGACCTGCAGGCCAACGCCCGCACGGTCGGGGCCCGCCTGGCCGCCGGCCTGCGTGGCCTGGCCGAACGCCAGCCGGTGGTCGGCGACGTCCGCGGCAAGGGCCTGATGCTCGGGGTCGAGCTGGTCGAGCCGGGCTCCGGGGCGCCGGCGCCGGCCGCGGCCGCCGCCGCCCAGGAGCAGGCCAGGCGGGGCGGGCTGCTGGTCGGCAAGGGCGGCCTGTACGGCAACGTGCTCCGGGTCGCCCCGCCGCTGATCCTGACCGAGGCCGAGGCCGACGAGGGCCTGGAGATCCTGACCCGGGCGATCGCCGCGCTGGGGTAGCGGGCACGCCACCGGCCATGGATGTGGTGGAGATGGGGCCGCGCTGGTACGGTGGTTCTCCTGCGCTGGCACCACAAAAAGACGGGCGAACCGTCGCATCAACCGTAGCGCGAATGGGGGTCCCTGTCAAGAATGCAGAACCTGGCCGCTGAGCTCGAGCAGGAACAGGCCTACCTCACCATGCTGTACCGGCGGCTGGACACCCTGCGCGAACGCGCCAAGGCGGAGCTGGAGCGGGCGCTGGGCCACGACGGCGGCGGCAACGTCCAGGCCCGGGTGGACCGCGACGCGTTCGTGGCCCGGCACAGCGGCCGGCTGGCCCAGCTGGCCGCGGCCGAGGACGGGCTCTGCTTCGGGCGGCTGGACCGCGCCGACGGCACCCACCTGTACGTCGGGCGCCTCGGCCTGCTGGACGAGGACCGCGAGCCGCTGCTGGTCGACTGGCGCGCGCCCGCGGCCCAGCCGTTCTACCGGGCCACCTGGGCCGCGCCCGGCGGCGTGGTCCGCCGGCGGCATCTGCGGACCCGAGACCGAACGGTCATCGGCATCGAGGACGACGTGCTCGATCTCGAGTCGCTGAGCGACGACGAGCGGGACGGCCTCAGCGGCGAGGCGGCCCTGCTGGCCGCCCTGACCGCCAGCCGGACCGGCCGCATGACCGACATCGTGGCCACCATCCAGGCAGAGCAGGACCGGATCATCCGCTCCGACCTGCCCGGCGTCCTGGTCGTGCAGGGCGGGCCCGGCACCGGCAAGACCGCCGTCGCCCTGCACCGGGCCGCCTACCTCCTGTACACCCACCGCCAGCGGCTGGCCAGGCGGGGCGTGCTCGTGGTCGGCCCCAACCCGACCTTCCTGCGCTACATCGAGCAGGTGCTGCCGTCGCTGGGCGAGACCGATGTGCTGTTGTCCACCGTCGAGGGGCTGTACCCGGGGGCGACCCGCGCATGACCAGGGTGCTGGCCGCGGCGGTCGCCGACCGCCAGCAGCTCCCCGACGACGACGTCCGGGTCGAGCATGGCGGCCAGCGGCTGCGCCTGGACCGGGCGACCTGCGAGCGGGCCAGGCAGCTGGCCAGGGCGACCGGCTCGCCCCACAACCGGGCCAGGACGGTGTTCCGGCGCGAGCTGGTGGCCGCGCTCGCCGATCAGCTGGTGGCGGGGCTCACCCGCGAGCTGCCCGAGGTCGAGCTGCCCGACGACGACCTGCTGGCCGACGACTTCCCGGTCCAGCGGCTGCTGGACGACGAGCTGGACGAGATCCGGGCCGAGCTGAACGCCGCCCCGGCGGTGCGGGCCGTGGTCGACGGGCTGTGGCCAAGGCTGACCCCCCAGCGGCTCGTCGCTGGCCTGCTCACCTCGCCCGAGCGGCTGGAGGCGGCCGGCGGCGGGCTCGAGCCGGCCGAGCGGGCCCGGCTGCTCCGCCATGCCCCCACCGGAGGCGACGGCGCCGGCTGGTGGACGCCGGCCGACGTGCCGCTGCTGGACGAGGCGGCCGTCCTGCTCGGGGACGACGACGCCAGGTCCAGACGGGCCGAGGCCCGCCAGGCCGAGCGGGAGCGGACCGAGCTGGCCTACGCCCGCGAGGTGCTCGCCGGCGCCACCATCGGCGACGCTGCCCGCTACGCCCCCGACACCAACAGGCTCGACCCGTCGGTGGTGGCCGGTCGCTGGCGGGCCCGGGGACCGCAGGTCGGCCTGGCCGACCGGGCCCGCCAGGACCGGACCTGGGTGTTCGGCCACGTGATCGTGGACGAGGCCCAGGAGCTGTCGGCGATGGCCTGGCGGATGCTGATGCGGCGCAGCCCCAGCCGCTCGATGACCGTGGTCGGCGACGTCGCCCAGACCGGCGCGCCGTGGGGCCCAGGTTCCTGGGCGCGGGCCCTTGACCCCCACGCCCAAGGGCGCTGGCGGGTGGAGCAGCTGACGGTGAACTACCGCACCCCGGCCGAGATCATGGCCGTCGCCGCCGACGTGCTGGCCAGCGTCGGCGGTGGCCTCGAGCCGCCACGGTCGGTCCGCGAGGGGCGCACGGCCCCCTGGAGCCTGCGGCTCGTCCCCGGCCGGCTGGACGCCGAGCTGCCCGGTGTGCTCGCCGCCGAGGCGGCCGCGGTCGGCGACGGCAAGCTGGCCGTCCTGGTCCCCGCAGGCCGGGCCGAGGAGCTGGCGGCGGTGGTCACCGCCGCCCTGCCCGCGGCCACCGCCCGCCAGGGCCCGTCGGTGCTGGACGCCCGGGTCGCGATCCTGACCGTGCCCGAGGCCAAGGGCCTGGAGTTCGACGCCGTGGTGGTGGTCGACCCGGCCGCCATCCTGGCCGGCGCCCCGCGCGGCGCCAACGACCTCTACGTCGCCCTCACCCGCACCACCGCCCGCCTCGGCGTGGTCCACCCGGGCGACCTCCCCCCGGTGCTGGCCCGCCTGGAACCGGTCACTGCCCTCTCACGCCGATACCCGGCGTCCTAGTCCACCAGCGCCTGATAGACGAGCTGGCGCAGCTCGGAGCGGAGCGGGTAGGTGGAGGAGGGCAGCAGCTGGGTGAGGAAGATGGCGGTGAGCTGCTCGGCCGGGTCGACCCAGAAGAAGGTGGAGGCGGCGCCGCCCCAGGCCAGCTCGCCGGGGGTGGAGAGGACCTTGTTGGCCACCGGGTCGAGCAGCACCGCGAACCCGAGGCCGAATCCGATCCCGCGGAAGGTGGTCTCGGCGAACAGGCGGCGACCGAAGGTCTCCAGGTCGGCGCCGCCGGGTAGGTGGTTGCGGGTCATGTAGCGCAGGGTGCGGGTGCCGAGCAGCCGTACCCCGCCCAGCTCGCCGCCACCGACCAGCGCCTGGGTGAACCGGTGGTAGTCGGCGCCGGTCGAGACCAGCCCACCCCCGCCGGCCAGGCAGGCCGGTGGCCGCAGGACCCGCTCGCCGAGCTGGTCGTTGCGGACCGCCGGCCCGCCGGCGGGCGCCGGGCTGTAGAGCGCGGCCAGCTTTCCGGCCGCCGGCCCCTCCACCCAGAACCCGGTGGCGTGCATGCCGAGCGGCCGGAAGATGCGGTCGGACAGGAACCGGTCGAGCGGCTGACCGCTCACCACCTCGATCACCCGCCCGAGCACGTCGGTGGCCACCGAGTAGTTCCATTCGCTGCCCGGCTCGAACAGCAGCGGCAGGCCGGCCCAGAGGTCGCAGCATTCGGCCAGGCCGCGCCCCTCGGGGGCGACCCACTCGAAGCCGGCCGCCCGGTAGGCGGCGTCGACCGGGTTGGCGTAGTGGAACCCGTAGGTGAGCCCGGCGGTGTGGGTGAGCAGGTGCCACAGCCGGACCGGCTGGGTGGCGGGGATGGTGACCGGGTCGGACGCCGGGCCGTCGCGGTACACCGCCACGTCGGCGAACGAGGGGATGTAGCGGCTCACCGGGTCGGTGAGGGCGAACGCCCCCTCCTCGTACAGCATCATCGCCGCCACCGAGGTGATCGGCTTGGTCATCGAGTAGATCCGGAACCGGGTGTCGGCCTCGACCGGCAGGCCGGCCTCCAGGTCGCGCCGGCCACAGGTGGCCAGGTGCACGACCCGGCCCCGGCGGCTGACCAGGACCAGCCAGCCGGGCAGGCGGCCGTCCTCGACGTAGCGGGCGAAATGCCGGTCGATCCGGGCCAGCCGCCCGGCGTCGAACCCGGCCTCGCCCGCCTCGATCTCGACTGCCAGCTCCACCGCGCTCCACCTCTGCCGCTCCAGCCATTACCTTACGGGTCAGGACGCCACCCGGGAGGCCGGCCATGGACAAGCTGATGGTGGAGACCGGCCGCAGCCGCACCCAGGGCCCGGCCTGACCCTCGCGCGCTGCCTTGCGGTATACGCTTCGCCGGCCATGAAGGTGCTCGCCCGGTTCCCGAGCCCGACCGGCGACCGGTCAGCCAGCGACCGGCCGGTCCTGGCGGCGACCGCGGTCGCCGCCGCCTGCCTGCTGGCCGTCGGGGTGCTCGGGACCTTGAGCATGCGCCGTTTCGGCGGCGTCCCGTTCTCGGTGCCGAGCTGGCCCTGGTATCACAGCTGGCCGTCCTACCTGTTCTGGCAGCCGTCGCTCGACTGGCGAGCGGCGGGCTTCGCCCTGCCGGTGGCGCTGCTGGCCGCGGCCGCACTGCTCGCCCTGGCCCGGTCGGCCAGACCGCTGCGGCTGACCGGGTCGCTGGCGGCGGTGTTCGCACTGGTCCTGGCCGTTGCCGCCCTGACTGGTGGGCCGGCCGCCTGGGCGGCGCCGCTGGCCTTTGCGGGCGAGTACCCGGGGGCGGTGGGCCAGGTCGGCCCGATCCCGGCGTTCCTCGGCGAGTTCCCGGCCCGCGTGCCGTCCCTGCCGGACTTCGCCGCCCAGCACCCTCCGTTCGCGACCGTGTTCTACGTGCTGGTCGACCGGGCCTGGGCGGGCCTGGACGGGGCGGCGCTGGCCACCATCGCCGCCGGCTGCCTGGGCCTGCTGGTCGTGGCCGGCCTGGCCCGGGACGAGCTGGGGGAGGAAGGGGAGCGGTTGGCGGTGGTGTGCTGGGCCCTGGCCCCGGTGACGGTCCTGTACGTGGCCACCTCGGCCGACGGCATGTGGGCGCCGGTGCTGGCCGGGGCCGCCCTCGCCGCCGACCGGGGGCTTGGCCGCCGCTCGTGGCCCTGGACCCTGGCCGGCGGGGTGCTGCTGTGGCTGGCCTCCATGCTCAGCTTCGCGGCCGCGCTGATCCTGCCGTTCCTGGCCGTCAGGGCCATGGCCGAGCGGGCAGAGAGCGGCTGGGGCTGGGTGATGCGCTGGGCGGCCGCGACCTCGACGGTGGTGCTCGGCCTGGCCGGGCTGCTGTGGCTGGCCACCGGTTACGACGTGGTCGCCGCCGTGCGGTCCGTGCACGACTTCTGGAGCCAGGCACCAGGCACCGGGCAGCGGACCTGGTGGGTCTGGATCTTCGGCGACCTGGTCGCCTTCTGCGCGATCCTCGGCTTCCCGCTGGCCGCGGCCCTGGCCGCGCGGGTCGTCGGCGTGGTGCGGGAGCGGGCCTGGGGCTCGTTCGAGGCCGCCACCCTCGCCGCCCTGCTCGCCGCGGCCTGCTGGGGCCACACCCGCGGCGAGGTCGAGCGCATGTGGCAGTTCCTGGTCCCGTTCGCGGTGGTCGTGGCCGTCCGCCAGCTGCTGCACTGGCGGTCCGGTCTGCGCCTGGTCGCCGGGCTGCTGCTGGGCCAGGCGCTCCTGTTCCAGGTGCTGTTCTACACCCGCTGGTAGCGCGGTCAGGCGCCGCCGGACACCAGCTCCGCGACGGCGGCGCCGAACACCTCGGTATGCCGGTCGACGTCGGCCGCGGTGGTGGCCGGGCACATCAGCGCCATGTTGTGGAACGGGGTCAGCAGCACGCCCCGGTTGTGCAGGTACAGGTGGAGGAGGTCGTCCAGCTCGTGGTCGCCGGCGGCGGCCGACTGGCCGCCGTTGACCGGCGCCGGGGCGGTGAACCGGTACTCGGCCCTCGCACCCAGCTGGACGACCGACCAGGGGACCCCGCAGGCGTCCAGCACGCCCTGGACCCCCTCGGTGAACCGGCCGGCCAGCGCGATCATGGCCTGGAACGCCTGGGCCGTGAGGACCTGCTCGAGGGTCGACCGGTGGGCCGACGTTGCCCTGGCGGGAGGCCGGGCCGTCCCGATCCAGGGTGACCAACGTCTCGTCGACGGTGCCGTGGTAGCAGCAGTTGAACACCAGGAGCCTTGGGCGGCCGGTGACCAGGCGGGCCAGCCTGATCGCCCAGCGGTTGGCGTCGGTCGCGGACAGGCTGAAGCTCCATAGCGGCACCCCGAACCGGCGGGCCAGCTCGGCCCCGACCCAGGCCGCGTCCTCGGTCGGCAGCATGGCGGTGGCGCCGCCGGCCTCGGCGTAGCGCCGCTGCACGGCCCGGACGGTCGGCTCCGGCGAATGCCCGGCCATGGCCGCGGTGTCGCCAAGGCACAGGTCGACATATCGATGACCGTCCAGGTCGGTGACCGTCGCCCCCCTGGCCTCGGCCAGGTACACCGGGAAGCGGCCGGCCGCCTTGTTCATCCAGGTCATCGGGACCCCGCCGAGCAGGCTGGCCCCGGCGGCCCGGTAGGCGGCCCGGCTGCGCGGGTGCCGCTCCAGGAACCGGTCGCGCTCGCGCCCCAGCAGCCCGGCGAGCCGGTCTCGGTCGATCACGGGCGTCCTTCCCCTCCTGACGGCAGTGGCGTTCATCTTCCACGACCGGCGACCGGGAAGGCGACCACCACCATGCCGGCGGGCGCGGTTCGTGGTCCGGACTGTCCACGCGCGATGTTGGGGGCGATACTGTTCCCCACAGCTCGCAGGAACCCGAAGGAGCGTGATCATGCCCATCGCCACCCCCGGCGTGTACAGCGAGATGCTCGACCGGGCCAAGCAGCGCGGGTTCGCGTACCCGGCGATCAACGTGACCTCGTCGGAGACCCTGAACGCGGCCATCCGCGGCTACGCCGAGGCCGGCAGCGACGGCATCGTCCAGGTCTCGACCGGCGGGGCGGCGTTCCTGTCCGGCCAGCGGCTCAAGGACATGGTCACCGGCGCGGTCGCGCTGGCCGAGTTCGCCCACGTGGTCGCGGCCAAGCACCCGGTCAACATCGCCCTGCACACCGACCACTGCCCCAAGGACAAGCTCGACGGCTACATGCGCCCGCTGATCAAGCTGTCGCAGGAGCGGGTGGCCGCCGGCCAGGAGCCGCTGTTCCAGTCGCACATGTGGGACGGCTCGGCGGTGCCGCTGGACGAGAACCTCCAGATCGCCGACGAGCTGCTGGCCGAGTGCGCCAAGGCCGGGATCGTCATGGAGATGGAGATCGGCGTGGTCGGCGGCGAGGAGGACGACGTCGTCGGGGAGATGAACGAGAAGCTCTACTCGACCCCGGAGGACGCCCTGCGCACCGCCGAGACCCTCGGGGTCGGCGAGCGGGGCCGCTACCTGCTGGCCGCCACCTTCGGCAACGTCCACGGCGTCTACAAGCCGGGCCATGTCAAGCTCCGCCCCGAGCTCCTGCAGGAGCTCCAGCTGGCGGTCGGCCAGAAGGTCGGCAAGGACCACCCGTTCGACCTGGTGTTCCACGGCGGCTCGGGGTCGCTGCTGGCCGAGATCCGCGAGGCCATCACCTACGGCGTGGTCAAGATGAACGTCGACACCGACACCCAGTACGCGGTGACCCGGCCGATCGCCGACCACATGCTCAAGAACTACGACGGTGTGCTCAAGGTCGACGGCGACGTCGGCATCAAGAAGACCTACGACCCGCGCACCTACATGGCCAAGGCCGAGACCTCGATGGCGGCCAGGGTCGTCCAGGCCTGCGAGGACCTCCAGTCGGCGGGGACATCCCTGGCCAACGCCTGACGCACAGGTGGGGATGGTCGGCGCCGGGCCGGCCGGGCTGCTGTTGTCGCACCTGCTTCCCGCTGTGCCCGGCCCCGGCTACCATCCCCGACCATGACCGCGCCAGCGTCGACCCCGCCGGAGGCCACCAGGGCCGCGGTGGCCGCGGCCACCGCCGCCGATGTGGTCGTCAAGGAGCTGCACCGGCTCGACCAGCTCCACGCGGCCAGGCGGCTGTTCGAGGAGATCTGGCGGCCGGCCGAGGGCAACCCGCCGCCGATCGGGGTCGAGCTGCTGCGCGCCCTGGCCCACGCCGGCAACTACGTGGTCGGGGCGTACGCGGGGCCGCGGCTGGTCGGGGCCAGCGTCGCCTTCTTCTCGGCATGGCCCGAGCGCGGCCTGCACTCCCACATCACCGGGGTCGCGCCCGGTGGCCAGCACCGCGGGGTCGGGTTCGCGCTCAAGGTCCACCAGCGGGCCTGGGCCATGGCCCGCGGGCTCGACCGGATCGGCTGGACGTTCGACCCGCTGGTCGCCCGCAACGCCTGGTTCAACCTGTCCAAGCTGGGGGCACTGCCGACCGGCTACCTCGAGGACTTCTACGGCCCCATGACCGACGCCATCAACGCCGGCATGGCCAGCGACCGGCTGCTGCTCGCCTGGCGGCTCGACGACCCGGCGGTCGCGGCCGCCTGCGCCGGCCAGCCTCGCCAGCCGTCGCCGGTCCCGGCCGAGGAGGCGTTGGCGGCCGGTCCCGACCTGGAGCCGGTGGTGGGCGCCACCGACGCCCCGGCGGTGACGGTCGCGGTCCCGCCCGACGTGGAAGCACTGGGCCCCCACCAGCGGCGCGCCTGGCGGCGGGCGATCCGCGAGGTCCTCGGTGGACTCTTGGCCGGGGGCGCCGCCGTGACCGGGTTCCTCCGCCACCCCGACCGCTACCTGGTCCAGCGGTCCCCGCCCGCCGCCGGCTCCGGCCCCGGCCCGCCGCCGGCGGGCCCCCGGTGAAGCTCACCGGGATGGAGCTGCGGCGGGTGGCGCTGCCGCTGGTGGCGCCGTTCCGCACCTCGTTCGGGGTCGAGCGCGACCGCGACGTGCTGCTGGTGCGGGTGGTCACCGGCGACGCCGAGGGCTGGGGCGAGTGCGTGGCCGCCGCCGAGCCCCGCTACTCCTCGGAGTACGCCGACGGCGCCGCCGACGTGCTCCGCCGCTTCCTGCTGCCGGCCGCCGCCGCCGTGCCCGACCTCCATCCCGACGCGCTCGGCCCGGCCATGGCCTTCGTCAACGGCCACCGAATGGCCAAGGCGGCCCTGGAGCTGGCCGTGCTCGACGCCTGGCTGCGGGCCAGGGGCGAGCCACTCGCCGGCTACCTGGGCGCCACCCGCGACCGGGTCCCGGCCGGGGTCTCGGTCGGGATCATGGACTCGGTGCCCGAGCTGCTGGACGCCGTCGCCGGCTACCTGGAGCAGGGGTACCTCCGGATCAAGCTGAAGATCGAGCCCGGCTGGGACCTGGAGCCGGTCCGGGCGGTGCGCGAGCGCTTCGGCGACGACCTGGCGCTCCAGGTCGACGCCAACGCCGCCTACTCCGTGGCCGACGCCGCCCACCTGGCCGGGTTGGACCGGTTCGGGCTACTGCTGATCGAGCAGCCGCTGCCGGAGGACGACCTGGTCGGCCACGCCGAGCTGGCCGGCCGCATGACCACCCCGGTCTGCCTGGACGAGTCGATCACCTCGGCCAAGGCCGCCGTCGACGCCGTCGCCCTCGGCGCCTGCCGGATCGTCAACATCAAGGCCGGCCGGGTCGGCGGCTACCTGGAGGCCCGGCGGGTCCACGACGCCTGCCGGGACCGCGGGGTGCCCGTGTGGTGCGGCGGGATGCTGGAGACGGGGATCGGCCGGGCCGCCAACGTCGCCCTCGCCGCCCTGCCCGGGTTCACCCTGCCCGGCGACACCTCGGCCTCCGACCGCTTCTACCGCCAGGACCTGACCGACCCGTTCGTGCTCGACGACGGCCACCTGGCCGTCCCCACCGGCCCCGGGATCGGGGTCGAGCCCATCCCCGAGGTCCTCCAGGAGCTGACCACCTCGGCCGCGTGGATCAAGTCGTGAAGGGGTCGGCTTGACGACGGCACAGGCGCGCTTGCGTGGCCGGGGGGAGCCGGCGCACGGTCCTGCCAACCGGGACGTCGCGCTCGGGCGCTTCGAGCTGCATCATGGCGGCTTGCACAGCCGGTCCGGCGGCAAGCCGGCGTAACGGCGCGAGGTGCCGGTTTGGGGCGCTCGAGGGTCACGGTCATGGTGGCGGCGCTGATCGCCGGCTGCGCGCTGGCCGGCTGCGGCGACCGGTCCGGCTCGGCCCTGGCCGACTCCTCCACGACCACGATGGCCGCTGCCGCCGGCATCTCCGGTCGCTCCACCACGACCGCCGCGCCGACCACCGGGGCGATCCCGTCCACCACCGGCGCGGTGCCGCTGACCACCGCCCAGACGGGACCGGCCGGCCAGGTGCTCACCTTCCGGAGGATGACCCTGCGGCTGCGCCAGAGCTGGCGGGCCGGCGGCGGGGGCGACCAGGTGGCCGTGGCCGCCAGCCGCGCGTGCCGGCGCAGCGCCGGCGGGGTCGACTGCCCTGGCTTCCTGCTGCTCGGCCCGACCCAGATCGCGATCGCCGACCAGCTCGGCCCCTACGACCCGGAGCGGGTCTGGCACCCGGGCGCCGGCGTGGAGGGCTGCCCCCAGGACCGGGACGGTCTGGCCGAGCTGACCCCCAGCCGTCCCAGCAGGCGTGGCGTCGCCAAGGTCGGTGGCAGGAACGCCACCTACCGCGAGTGGCGGATCACCTGTGTCGACGTGAACACCAACAAGCCGGCGGCCGGCTACGTGCAGCGGGTCTGGCACCTGCCGGCCTCCAAGATCCTGATCGTCGACGAGTGGTCGACCCCAGGCCTCGGCCAGGTGCTGGCCGCGGCCACCTTCGGCTGAGGCGGCGACCGCGGCCCCCTGCGCTATCCTCAACGCGCTGTCGGAGACACGGGACACCGATGCCGGAGGGAGGACCCGGAGCCAGGGCGATGATGCTCTCGGCCCGCGACCTCGAGGAGGCGCCAGGTGAGCCAGGCCGAGGTGGTGGTGATCGGGGGCGGCCACAACGGTCTGGTCTGCGGGTGCTACCTGGCTCGAGCCGGGCTCGACGTGGTCGTGCTGGAGGCCGCCGCCACCCCCGGCGGCTGCATCCACACCGTCGACCTGCCGGACGGGCGCGGGCGGCTGGAGGTCGGCGCCTACGAGCACGGCGGCATCCGCGGCAGCGGCGTCGCCGCCGACCTGGAGCTGGAGGCCCGGTTCGGGCTCCGCTTCCACCTGCGCGACCAGGTCACCCTCGCCCCCTGCGACGACGGCACGGCATTGGCCTTCCACGCGTCGCTGGACCAGACCGTCGAATGGCTGCGACCGGTGGTCGGCGACCGCGACGCCGAGGCCTACCGGCGCTTCGCCGGCTGGGCCGAGGCCGCGGTCGCCCTGCTCCGGCAGACCGAGGACGGCCCGCCGCCGTCGCTCCGCGAGCTGGCCGCGTTGGCCGAGCCCGCCCTCGGCCCGCAGGCGGGACGGCTGCTCCAGGCATTGCTCGGGTCGGCAGCCGACCTGCTCCGGTCGGTGGTCGCCGACGAGCGCCTGCAGGGCCCGATGGCCCACTGGGCGGCCCACTCCCAGCAGTCCCCGGCCGACCCGGGCACCGGCGCGGGCGCGCTGCTGCTGGCCGGCGGGCACGGCCGACCCGCCGCCCGACCCGCCGGCGGCTCGCGGTCCACCGTCGACGCGCTGGTCCGCTGCCTGGAGGCGGCCGGCGGCCGGCTGCGCTGCGGGCTGCCGGTGACCAGGGTCGAGGTCGCCGCCGGGCGGGCGCTGGCCGTCCACGCCGGCGGCGAGCGGGTCGCGGCCACCAGGGCGGTGGTCTCGGCCGTCGACGCCAGGCGGCTGCTGCTCGGCCTGGTCGACCGGGACGCCGTGCCGCCCTGGCTGCTGGCCGAGGCCGAGCGCATCCACGTGGGGCGGCGCAACGTCTCCGAGCTGAAGGTGGACGCGGTGCTGGCGGGCATGCCGGCGCTACCGGGGCCGCCCGGGTTCGAGCGTTCGTTCCTGCTGTCGGCCAATACGACCACCGACCTCGAGCGGGCGTTCGCCAGCATCCAGCTGGGCGAGCTGCCCGAGCGGCCGCCGCTGATGCTGGCCTTCCCGTCGACCCTCGAGGGCGGATGGGCGCCGCCTGGCCGGGCGGCACTGTGGCTGTCCACCTTCGTGCCCTGGCGCCTGGCCGCCGGGCCGTGGGACCAGGGGAGGCTGGAGCGGGCCGCCGACCACGCCTGGCGGGTCGCGGAGAAGGCGCTCGGCGCCACCCTCGAACCGGTCGAGCGGCGCCTGACCGGCCCGGTCGAGTGGGTCGCCCGTCACGGCAGCCCGCACGCCAACCCCAACCACGTCGAGATGAGCATCGACCAGCTGCTGTCGTTCCGCCCGTCGCCCAGCCTGTCCGGCTACCGCACCCCGGTCGGCGGGCTGTTCCTGACCGGCGCCGGCACCCATCCCGGCGGTGGCGTCACCGGCCTCCCCGGCCGCAACACCGCCGCCGTCGTCCTCGACGCCCTCGGCGCCGGCAGGCGGGACCGGCGCCGGCGGCTGGGCCGCCGGCTGGCCATGGTCCGCGACGCCGGCCGCGCCCTCCGAACCCTCCGAGCCGGCGGCCCCGAAGGCTAGCGGCGCCGCCTGCGGCGCCGGCCCCTGCCCTGCCCTCCCGCCAGGGCTCGATCACCAGCTGGCTGGCGGGACCGCCGACCCGGGTGTGCACCAGCTCGGTGACCTCCACCCGGAACAGGTGGGCCGCGATGCCGGCAGGTCTACGGGCCGGCGAGGCGGGAGAGGCCACCCAGCCCGGCGCGGGTGACCAGCTCGGCGGCCAGTGGCCGGCTGGCCTCGACCAGCGCGCCGAGATCGTGGTCGACCAGCGCACCGTCGGCGACCCGGCGCCGGCCGTCGACCCAGACGTCGGCCACGTCGGCCGGGGAGGCGCAGTAGACGACCTGCTGGCGGGGGTCGTGGACGTTGGCGAGGCCGGGCCGGTCGGCCCGCAGCCGGACCAGGTCGGCCCGCTTCCCCGGCTCGAGGCTGCCGACCAGGCCGTCCAGGCCGAGCGCCGCGGCCCCCTCGACGGTGGCCATGGCGAGCACGTCCCCGGCGGTCATGGCGGCCGGGTCCAGCCGGGCCACCTTCTGGAGCAGGGCGGCCGCCTTGACGGCCTCCAGCATGTTCTGGCTGTCGTTGGAGGCGGCGCCGTCGGTGCCGATGCCGACCGGGATGCCGGCCTGGCGCAGGGCCGGCACCGGGCAGACCCCTGAGCCGAGGATCATGTTGGCCACCGGGTTGTGGACGGCGCTGACCCCGGCGGCGGCCAGGGCGGCGATCTCGGCCTCGCGCAGCCAGATGCAGTGGGCGGCCAGCAGCGGCACCTCGAGCAGCCCGACCCTGGCGGCACGCTCGGCGCTGGTCCCGCCCCAGCGCAGCCGCGCCTGCACCACCTCCTCCCTGACCTCGGCCAGGTGGGTGTGGACCGCCCAGCCGTGCCGCCTGGCCTCGGCGGCCGAGGCGGCCAGCAGCTCGTCACTCTGGCCGAGCAGGGTGCCGACGCCGAGGCGGAACCCGACCAGGTCGGTGGCGGCGCAGCGCTCGGCCAGGGCCTGGTGCTCGTCGAGGAAGGCGGCCACCGGCTGGGGGTCGAGGGCGTCCTCGGCCCCGAACGCGACCAGCCCGCGCAGGCCCATCGCCTCCAGCCCGTCCACCGCCCCCAGGCTGGCCAGGGAGCCCATGTTGGTGTGGCAGAACATGTCGTTGACGCAGGTGACCCCCGACAGCAGCAGCTCCGCGCCCTTGAGCATGGCCCCCACCATGGCCATCTCCCTGGTCAGGTGGCTGCCGGCGGGGCCGACGAGACGGATGATCCATTCGAACAGGGTGAGGTCCTCGCCCATGCCGGGGATCAGCGCCTCCGACAGGTGGGTGTGGGCGTTGACCATCCCCGGCACTACCAGCCCACGGTCGTCGCCGACCACCTCGGCGTCCGGGAACCGCCGTGCCATCTCGTCGAAGTCGCCGACGGCCATGATCTGGCCGCCGGCGAAGGCGACCGCTCCGCCGTCGAGATCGCCGGCCGGTCCCATGGTCAGCACATGCCTGCCGCGGACAACGCTGAGCTCGCTCACCGGCAACTCCTCGGGACGCGGCGGCGGTTGACACCGCCTTCGGGCCCAGGGAACTATTGGGCCAGCATTCCCTAATTTACAAAGATGCCTGTGATGTGCGCATGGGTCCGCAATGCAGCGATCAGCTTGTCGACGCGAGGGCGGGCCTAGTTGGCCGAGTCGAGCCCGGTCGATGCTTCGTCCACTGCGTCGCATGCCGCACCGATCCTGAGCTTCAGGGGCGTCGGCAAGCGATTCCCTGACGGGACGACGGCGCTGGACGGCGTCGACTTCCGGGTCCCGGCCGGCGAGTTCGTCAGCGTCGTCGGTCCGTCGGGTTGCGGGAAGAGCACCCTGCTGCGCATCGCCTCCGGCCTCAGCCAGGTGAGCGCGGGGGCCTTGCAGGTCAACACCGACAAGATCGGCTACGTGTTCCAGGACCCGACGCTGCTGCCCTGGCGGACCGTCCAGGGAAACGTGGAGCTGTTCGCCGAGCTGCGCCGCCTGCCAAGGGACGAGCGCCGCCGCCGCGCCAACGACGCGATCAAGCTGGTCGGCCTGAGCGACTTCGCCGGCCACCGCCCGCGTGCCCTGTCCGGCGGCATGCGCATGCGCGTCTCGCTGGCCCGGTCGCTGACCCTCCAGCCGGAGCTGTTCCTGTTCGACGAGCCGTTCGGGGCACTGGACGAGATCGCCAGGGAGCGGCTCAACGACGAGCTGCTGCACCTGTACCTCACCCAGCGGTTCACCGCCCTGTTCGTGACCCACTCGGTGATGGAAGCGGTCTTCATGTCCACCCGGGTGCTGGTGATGTCGGGCCGGCCCGGGCGGGTCCGGCGCGACTTCGCCGTCCCGTTCGAGTACCCCCGCTCGCCCCGGCTGCGGTTCGAAGAGCGGTTCGCTCGCCTGGCCGGCCAGGTGTCGGCATACCTGCGGGAGGGCGGATGAGCGTCGACACCGACCTCACCGGGCCCAACGAGGCGACCGCGCGGGGGCCGCTGGCGGCAACCTCACGGGTGGCGCCGCCCGGGCGCGGAGGCTGGCTGGCGTCCTGGGGTCCTCCGGGGTTGGTGTTGGTGGCCGTGCTCGGCGTCTGGTACGGGGTCAGCTACCTGCTGCTGGATGCGCAACGCCGGTTCCTGGTCCCACCACCGCACGACGTGGTCCAGGTCAGCTTCCTCGACTCGTTCAACCTCAGGGAGCTGCTGGACGCGCTGTGGCTGTCCACCCGGGTGGCCTTCACCGGCCTGGCGATCGCGATCGTCATCGGGCTGGCCCTCGCCATCGCGATGAGCCGGGCCAAGTGGATCGAACGCTCGCTCTACCCCTACGCGGTCCTGACCCAGACCGTCCCCATCCTGGCCTGCGTGCCGCTGTTCGGCTTCTGGTTCGGCTTCGGCTCGTTCAGCCGGGTGCTGGTCGTTGTCATCTTCGCGATCTTCCCGATCGTCGCCAACACGCTGTTCGGCCTGCAGTCGGTGCAGCAGGAGCACCACGACCTGTTCACCCTGCACGGCGCCAACCGCCTCACCCGGATGTGGAAGCTGCAGTTCCCGGCCGCCCTGCCGTCGATCTTCACCGGGCTGCGGATCTCCGCCGGCCTGGCGGTCATCGGGGCGATCGTCGGCGACTTCTTCTTCAAGCAGGGCAACCCCGGGATCGGCATCCTGATCGACCGCTACCAGTCCAGATTGCAGTCCGAGCAGATGGTCGGGGCGATCATCCTGTCCTCGCTGCTCGGCATCGTGGTGTTCTGGTTCTTCGGCTTCCTCGCCCGCCGGGTGGTCGGAAGCTGGCACGAGTCCGCCGGTGGGCTCGACACATAGGAACGACTAGGAGGAGCGCAGGTGCCCAGACTTCGCCTCGGCATGATCGTCCTGCTGGCGGCCGCCCTGGCCGCGGCCGGCTGCACCTTCGGCGACGACCAGCCGGCGACCAGGCCGGCGTCCGGCGCGGCGTCGGCAGGCGACAGGCTCAACCTGAAGGGGGTCTGCCCCGACCCGATCGTGGTCCAGACCGACTGGTTCCCCGAGACCGAGTACGGGGTCTACTACCACCTGCTCGGCCCCAACCCGAAGGTCGACACCGGGCGCAAGCGGGTGAGCGGGCCACTGTTCGCCGAGGGCAGGAACACCGGGGTCCAGATCGAGGTGCGCACCGGCGGCCCGGCGACCGATTTCAAGCTGGTCTCCGAGCAGATGTACACCGACAAGAGCATCACCCTCGGCCAGGTCAACACCGACGAGGCGATCCGGTTCGCCTCCACGCAGCCGACGCTGGCGGTGGCGGCGCCCATGGAGATCAGCCCGTTCATGATCATGTGGGACCCGGGGACCTACCCGGAGTTCAACATCATCGCCGACATCGGGCAGAACCCCGATGCCAAGGTCCTCTACTTCAAGGGCGACACCTACATGGACTACCTGATCGGCTCGGGCATCCTCCGCAAGAGCCAGGTCGACCCGTCCTACGACGGCGACTCGAAGCGGTTCGTCGCCGCCAAGGGCGCCACCACCCAGGCCGGGTTCGCCACCTCCGAGCCGTACATCTACGCCAACGACCTCCCGGCGTGGAACAAGCGGCTGGACTACGCGCTGGTCAACGACACGGGCTACCCGTTCTACCCTCAGGCGCTGGTGATCCGCGCGGCCGACAAGCAGCGGCTCGCCCCGTGCCTGGAGAAGCTGGTCCCGATCGTCCAGCGCGCCCAGGTCGACTTCCTGAAGAATCCCGGGAAGACCAACGCGCTCATCATCAAGACGGTCGCGGACTACAACGACTTCTGGACGTACTCGCCCGGCCTTGCCGACTACGCCATCGGCAAGATGCGCCTGGACTTCGTCAACAACGGTGCCGACCGCACGCTCGGGAACTTCGAGGTCGGCCGGATCCAGCGCCTGATCGACATCGTGACGCCGATCCTGGTCGGCCAGCGGCAGCCGACGAAACCGGGACTGCGGCCACAGGACCTGTACACCAACGAGTTCATCGATCCGAGCATTGGAGTTGGCCCATGACCCCGAAGATCGCGCCCTCCCTGCGGGCCGCGCGCATCCCGGTGGAGCAGATTCCCGTGGTGGATTTCGAGCCGTTCCTCGGCGGCGGACCAGAGCAGCGCAAGCAGGCCGCGCTCGAGCTGGCCGCGGCCTTCCGCAACGTCGGCTTCGCCTACCTGGCCGGCCACGGGGTGGGCCAGGAGCTCATCGACCGGACCTTCGCCGAGGCCGGCCGGTTCTTCGCCCTCCCGCGGGAGAAGAAGGCGGAGGTGGCGGTGGAGAAGTCGTCCTGCGACCGCGGCTGGTTCGACATCGGCATGGAGAACCTCGACCCCGACAAGCAGGAGGAGGGGGACCTCAAGCAGGGCTACCGGATCGGCAACGACCTCGACCTCGACCACCCGCTGGTCCGCAGAGGACTCCCGTTCCACGGCCCCAACCAGTGGCCGACGGAGGTGCCGGGCTTCCGGGAGGCGATGGAGGAGTACTTCGAGGCCGTGCACGGCCTCGCCAGCCAGGTGACGCACGCCATCGCCATCGCCCTCGAGCTGCCAGAGGACTACTTCGACGCCTGGTTCACCACCCCCATGGTGATCATGAGCCCCCTGCACTACCCGCCCCAGAGCGGGTCGGAGTCGGGGGAGATCAGCGAGGCGCGCATCGGCGCCGGTGCCCATTCCGACTACGGCTGCCTGGCCCTGCTGGCCCAGGACGACCGAGGCGGGTTGCAGGTTCGCAACGCGGCCGGGCAGTGGATCGACGCCAAGCCGGTCCCGGGGGTGTTCGTGGTCAACGTCGGTGACATGCTGGCCCGCTGGACCAACGACCTGTTCCCCCCGACGCTGCACCGGGTCATCAACACCTCAGGGGCTGAGCGCCAGTCCATCCCCTTCTTCTACGACCCGAACCACGACGCCCCCGTCGAGGTCATCCCGACCTGCCTCGCCGATGGCGAGGAGCCGCGGTACCCGCCGACGACCTCGCTGGCCCACCTCCAGGAGCGGTTCGGCGCGACCCTGCCCTACCTGGACGAGTCCCTGGTCGACTCGGAGACCAAGCGGTCGACCTGAGCAGGCCGGTCAGCGACGCGGCCAGACCGCCGGCGCCTGCTGCAGCTCCTGCGGGAAGACGACGCGGAACAGTCCGTTGACCCGCTGCTCGACCACGCCGCTGGCGGCGACGTTCTGGTGGGAGGCGGCGTCGAAGCGGACCCCGCTCCACGGCATGATCATCTCCCGGCCGGGGATGTCGAGGTTGAGCAGCGCGGCCCGCACCCGCTGTGGGTCGATCGAGCCGGCGTTGTCGATCGCCTCGGCCAGGACGAGCACGGCAGTGAACGCCCCGGCCGCGGTCTCGCTCATCGGCTGGTTGAACTTCGCCTCGTACAGGTCCATCACCGGCTTGGCGGTCGGGTTGCGGCTGGCGATCTCCCGCGACCATGCGGTGCTGGACAGCAGGCCCTCGCCGTCCGACCCGGTGGCGCCCAGCACGGTCGACTGGAGGAACCCGGCGCCGAAGGCAAGGATCCCGGGCGGCGAGTAGTGAGCCTGCCCGAACGCCTTGATCAGCCTGGCGGCGGTGCCGGGGGTCGAGGCGATGACGAACACCGCGTCCGGCCGCTGGCCTCCGTCCCGGAGCTGTGCCACCGCCGCCACGGGATTGCCGATCTTCGGGTCGAACCGGACCTGGCCGACCAGCTGGAAGCCGCCCTCCTCGGCCAGCTCGGTGGTCAGGTTGCGGACGACGTTGCCCGGCTGGTCGTCGGTGTAGAGCAGGGCGATCTTCTTCACTCCGGCGCCGGGGGCCTGCCCGAGCGCGGAGAAGAACGCCTCGCCGAACATCCGGTCGGTCGGCCCGGTGCGGAAGAACCAGTCGAGCCCTCGTTCGGTCAGGTACCCGGCCGGGCTGTCGCCGTTCACGAACGGGATGCGCAGCCGCTCCGTCCGTTGGCTGGCGACCTCGGTCACGACCGTGTCGTAGGCTCCGACCAGGCCGACCACCCCCTCCTGGGAGACCAGCCGGGCCGCCTCGGTGGCACCGACCTCAGGCCTGCTCTGGGTGTCGCCGGAGACGATGGTGAGCTTGGCGCCTCCGAGCCCGGCCAGCCCGGCGGTCCCGACCCCCGCCAGCGGCACCGACCCTTCCTCCCCGTTGACCAGCCCACGCGCCAGCTCGGCGCCGCGCAGCGCGTCGGCCCCGGCGGCCGCGCTCGCCCCCGAGCGCGGCGCCAGCACCCCGATCCGGACCTCGCGCACCGAGCTCGAACCGGGCTCCGGCTCCGACGCGGTGCAGGCGGCAACCGACAGGACCACGGCGACCAGCGCCGTCCGAGACAAGCAGCGCATCCTTGACATCTCTCGCAAGGCTCCCAGCTGAGGACGGATGTGGGCAGGCTGGCTGAGTATAATCCGGCGCCAGCCGGCATCCTGCGAGAGAGGTAGTGAAACCCTGGTATGGACACGTCTCCTCCGCCCGCCAGCGACCCCGGACGCTCGTTCGGGCTGCGTAACTGGCGCGTTCGATCAAAGCTGATCGCCGTCCTGGTCATCCCGGCCGTCGCGTTCCTCGTGCTCGCCAGCTTCGGCATCGGCTCCCTGGTCCGCAACGCCCAGGCATTCGACAACGGCCGCAGGCTGGCCGAGCTCGGCCGCCAGGTCACTGCGCTGGTGCACGAGCTGCAGGCGGAACGCGACCTCAGCGCCGCCTTCGTCGAGAGCGACAACAAGGCGGTGGGCCAGGCGCTCAGCGAGCAGCAGCCGCGTGCCGACCGCGCCGCCGCCGACTACCGTGCTGCAGAGGCGCCGCTGTACGACGACCTCGGCCGGCGCCTGCAGGGCAAGTTCGACGCGGTGCGGGCGGGGCTGAACAACCTGGCGGCGCTGCGGGAATCCGCCCGGTCGTCCTCGCTCACCGCACGCGCCACCTTCGCCGAGTACTCGAGGATCGTCGACCAGCTCCTCGACGTGAACGCCGACATCGCCGAGCCGGGCGGGGACGAGGAGCTCGCGCAGTCGGTCCGGTCGTTCAACGACCTGTCGCGCGCCAAGGAGGTCACCTCGCAGCTGCGCGGCCTCCTGTACGCCCTTGCCTTCCAGAAGCGCTTCGAGTTCGGTGGCTTCCAGGACTTCTCCGGCCTGCTGGCCCAGCAGCAGGCGGCGTTCGACGAGTTCCAGGCCGACGCCAACGACCAGCAGCGCAGCCTGTTCGCCGACGTGGTCCAGGGGCAGGCGGTGCTCCAGGTCGACCGGATCCAGGGCACCGCCGTCCGCCGCCAGTCCGGCGACGAGATCGACCCGGATCAATGGCTGGCCGCCAGCACCACCAACATGGAGCTGCTGCGCAGCGTCGAGTCGCGGTTGCTGGACGGCGTCATCGGTCAGAGTGGGGAGCTCAGCTCCTCCGCCCAGCGCGACGCGCTTCGAAATGCGCTGCTGATCGCCCTGATCCTCGGCGTCGCCCTGCTGGCGCTGCTGGTGGTGGCCCGGTCGATGGCGCAGCCGCTGCAGCGGCTGCGCGCCGGGGCGATCGAGATCGCCCAGCACCGGCTGCCCGACGCGGTCCAGCGGCTGCGGACCACCGAGCTCGGCGACCTCGACGTCCGGGTGGAGCCGCTCGGGATCCACTCCAGGGACGAGATCGGCCAGGTCGCCCAGGCGGTCGACGACATCCAGGAGGTCGCCGTCCGGCTGGCCAGCGAACAGTCCGCCCTGCGCCGGTCGATCGGTGACATGTTCACCAACCTGGCCCGCCGCTCCCAGACGCTGATCGACCGCCAGCTGGAGCTGATCGACGACCTGGAGCGCAACGAGACCGACCCGGAGACCCTCGAGCACCTGTTCCGCCTCGACCACCTGGCGACCCGCATGCGCCGCAACGCCGAGGACCTGATCGTGCTCTCGGGCGCCGACCCGGGACGGCACTGGGTGCAGCCGATGACCATCGTGGACGTGGTCAGGGCGGCCGCCGCCGAGGTCGAGGAGTACCAGCGGGTCGAGTTCCTTCCCCTGGCCGACCTGGAGATCGGCGGGCACGCCGCGGTCGACATCATCCACCTGCTGGCCGAGCTGATCGAGAACGCGACCGCGTTCTCGCCGCCCAACACCAAGGTCCAGATCGCCGGCCAGGCGGTGCCGCACGGCTACGTGGTCGAGATCGAGGACCGGGGCCTCGGCATGAGCGACGAGGAGCTGATCCAGGCCAACGAGCGGCTGGCCAACCCGCCGGAGATCGACTTCGCCCTCTCCCGGGTGCTCGGCCTGTACGTGGTCGGCCGGCTGGGCCAGCGGCACGGGATCAAGGTGCAGCTCCGCCACTCCTGGTACGGCGGGGTGACCGCACTGACCCTGCTGCCCCATGCCCTGCTGGTCTGGCCGAAGGTGCCGCAGGCGATCCCCGAGCCGGCCACCGCGACCGCCGTCCAGAGCAGGGCCGAGCTTCCGTCGCCGGAGCGTCCGGCCGAGCCGCGGCAAGCCCGGTCCGGCGATCAAACGCCGATCTTCGAGGCGGCCCGCTCCGACTGGTTCGTGGCCGACCCGCCCGAGCCGGCGCCGCTGCCGCTCCGCCAGCGCCAGCACCGTGGAGCCGCCCCCGACGGCGACGGCGGCGGCATGCCCGCCGACCGCTCGACCTCCCAGCCCGACGGACGGCCACCCCCGCCGGTGCCCCCCGACCCCGGGCACCGGCCGTACCGGCCGGCCCCGACCCCGCCGGCGGAGGAGCCGCGCCCCTTCCGCCAGGCGCCGACCCCGACGGCCGAGGAGCGTCCCTACCAGCCCGCCCCGCCGACGGCCCAGGAGCGTCCCTACCAGCCGGCCCCGCCGACGGCCGAGCAGCCGGCGCCGTACCGGCCCGAGCCGGCCCGAGCGGTCGACGACGAGTCCCCGCTCTACCAGGCCGAGCGGGCCCGGCTCCGGGAGGCGCCGGCCCCGCCACCGGCCGAACCGCCCGGCTACCGGTCCGAGCCGTCCCCGACGGCCGCGGCCGCCCCGCCGCCACCACCGTCGGCGGCCGCCCCGGCGGCCCCGGCGGCGCCCGACACGGGCTCGCGGCTGACCCAGGCAGGCCTGCCACGACGTGTGCCCCGGGCCAACCTCGCCCCCGGCATGGTCGCGACCGAGGAGACCGGCGACCAGCCTCCACCCGGCCCAGCATCCGGCCGCTCCCCGGATGAGGTCCGCAGCATGCTGTCCAGCTATCGCACCGGGATCGAGCGGGGCCGAACCGTGGCCGAAGGCTCGGACCCGGGCGAGCGCCCACCGGACACACCCTAGAGGGCGGGCGAGATGGCACAGCTCAGCTCCGACGCCCGCAACCTCAACTGGCTGGTCGGGAACTTCGCCAAGGCCACGCCGGGCGTGGCCCACGCCATGGTCGTCTCGGCCGACGGGTTGCCGGTGGCGGTCTCCGATCGGCTTGACCGGCCGCGGGCCGACCAGCTCGCCGCCATCGCCTCCGGCCTGGCCAGCCTGACCCAGGGCGCCTCCCGCTGCTTCGACGGCGGGCTGGTCACCCAGACGGTCGTCGAGATGGACCGCGGCTTCCTGTTCGTCATGTCGATCAGCGACGGCTCCCTGCTGGCCGTGCTGGCGGCCACCTCCTGCAACGTCGGCGTGGTCGCCTACGAGATGACCGTCCTCGTGGCCCGCGCCGGCGACGTCCTCACGCCCAGCCTCCGCGCCGAGCTCCAGGCCACCCTCCCGTCATGAGCCGCCCACGCCAAGCCAGATGAGGCACAGCGCGTGACCACTCCCGAAGATCAGCCCAGCTCAAGCCGCAGACGGGTCCGGCCGTACGCCATGACCGGCGGGCGCACCCGGCCGGCACATACGGATCTGGAGATCGAGGCGCTGGTCTCGACGACCTCACTGGGGGAGCGGACCCCGAAGCTGACCGTCGAGCAGCGGGCCATCGCCGCCCTGTGCCGCGACATCCTCTCGATCGCCGAGATCTCGGCCCGGCTCGACCTCCCGCTCGGCGTCACCCGGGTGCTGGTCGGCGACATGGCCGACGAGGGCATGGTCATGGTCCACCGGCCCGCACAGGGCGGCGACCGTCCCGACCTGGCGCTGCTGGAGCGGGTGCTGTACGGGTTGCGGTCGATCTGACTCCCGTGTCCAGGGAACCGAGCCGGATGGTTGACAGCCCCTTCGGCGCTGGTGAAACCTTAGGCCGCCAATGTCCCAACTATGCCTACATGTCCCGAGAGGAAGCCACATGCGCAGCGTTCGACTAGGCATCATCGTCTTGGCTGTGACCGCCCTCAGCGCCGCTGGCTGCGGCGGTGACGGGGACGAGGCGACTCCCAAGAGCCCCGCCTCCACCGCGCCGTCGGACGCGAGCGTCAACCTGGCGGGGACGTGCCCGAGCCCCATCGTGATCCAGACCGACTGGGACCCCGAGTCCGAGTACGGGGTCTACTACCACCTGCTCGGCCCCAACCCGAAGATCGACACCGAACACAAGCGGGTGAGCGGGCCGCTGCTCGCCGGGGGCAAGGACACCGGCGTCCAGCTGGAGGTGCGCACCGGCGGACCGTCGATCGGGTTCGAGCCGGTCTCCTCGCAGATGTACAAGGACACCGACATCACCCTTGGGCAGGTCAGCACCGACGAGGCGATCCGCTTCTCGGCCAAGCAGGCCACCCTGGCGGTGGCGGCGCCCATGGAGACCAGCCCGTTCATGATCATGTGGGACCCGGGGACCTACCCGCAGTTCAACACCATCGCCGACATCGGCAAGACCGAGACCAAGGTCCTCTACTTCGAGGGCGACACCTACATGGCCTACCTGACCGGGACCAACGTCCTGAAGAAGTCACAGGTCGACGGGTCCTACGACGGCAAGCCGGGCAACTTCGTGGCCGCCGGCGGCAAGGTCGCCCAGGCCGGGTTCGCCACCTCGGAGCCGTACATCTACGAGCACGAGGTCCGGCAGTGGAACAAGCCGGTGAAGTACGCGCTGGTGAGCGAGGCCGGCTACCCGTTCTATCCCCAGGCGCTGTCGATCCGCGTGGCCGACAAGCAGAAGCTCGCGCCCTGCCTGGAGAAGCTGGTGCCGATCGTCCAGCGCGCCCAGGTCGACTTCCTGGCCAACCCGGCCAAGACCAACCAGCTGCTCCTCGACCTGATCAAGAAGTACAACACCGGCTGGGTCTACTCGGCCGGCCTGGCCGACTACGCCATCACCAAGATGCGCGAGGACTTCGTGACCAACGGGCCCGACAAGACGCTTGGCAACTTCGATACCGCCCGGGTGCAGCGCATGATCGAGATCGTGACGCCGATCTTCACCGCACAGCGCCAGCCTCCCAAGGCCAACCTCAAGCCGGAGGACATCGCCACCAACGAGTTCGTGGACGAGAACATCGGCGTCGCCGGGTGACCTCCCCCCGGGCCGCCCATTCGTGTGGACGCGGCGGATCCGTCGGCCGGGCAGGCACGCCCGGCGGGGATCGCCACAATCGGCCGCAGGGGTTCAACTCGGGATGACAATGGTGTAGTTACAAAGTTGTAGTTATACTGCAACCTTACCTTGCCAAGCCTCACGCGCGTACGGGCCGAGCAGGGGAGTGCCAGTGCAACAGCCGGTCGCCGGACGCGGCGACGAACCACCACGAGGGCCGCAGCCGGTCGGAGCCGCCCTCGGTGCCGCCATGGCCGAGCTGCTCGCCAAGTCCGACCCGGCGGCCCGCCGCCTGCTCGGCCGGGTCGAGCGCCCCCTGGCACGGCTCTGGCTGGCCGCCTGGCTGCCCGCCGCGCCCGCGGGCACGCTGGTCGAGCCCAACTGCAAGATCGGCCCCTACCGGGTCGACTTCCTGCTGGTTCCCCGGGTGGTCGTGGAGATCGACGGCGGGGGGCCGGTGCGGTCCAGCTCCGACCAGGTGGTGCGGGAGCGGCGGCGCGACCGCTACCTGGTCGCCCAGGGCTACGCCGTCCTCCGCTTCGCCGGCGACGAGGTCTGGGCCAACCCCTGGCGCTGCGCCGGCGAGGTCCGCGACTACCTCCTGGGCCGCCCCGCCGCCGGGGTCGGGGGTGCCTGACGACGCTACAGCCCTGAGGTCGACCGCGGGTAGGCGACCTGCGGGTCGGTGGCCACGTTGACCAGGTAGGGGACACCGGCGTCGAAGGCCCGGCGCAGGGCGGGACCGAGCTCGGCCGGCGCGGTGACCAGCTCGCCGGCCCCGCCAAGGGCCGCCGCGACCTGGTCGTAGCGGCAGCCCGGCTGCAGGTCGGCGGCCACGTCGTAGCCGTACATCATCCGCATGGGGTGCTTCTCGAGCCCCCAGATGCCGTTGTTGCCGCAGACCATGACCACCGGCAGCCGGTGCCGGACGAGCGTGTCGACGTCCATCAGGGAGAACCCGGCCGCGCCGTCGCCCAGCAGCAGCACCACCTGGGCGGCGGGCCGGGCCAGCCGGGCCGCGATCGCGTAGCCGAGGCCGGTGCCAAGGCAGCCGTACGGTCCCGGGTCGAGCCAGTTCCCCGGCAGGGCCGGCTCGACGAACCGGCCGGCGAAGGAGACGAAGTCGCCGCCGTCGCCGATCACCACCGCGTCGTCGGCCAGCAGCCGCCGCAGCTCCCCGTACACCCTCGCCGGATGGATCGGGGCGGCCTCGCTGCCCAGCAGCTCCCTGTCCCGCTCGGCCGCCGCCCCCGCCTGGGCGCGCAGCCGCTCCAGCCACGGCCCGGTCGCCGGCCGCCGCCCGGCCCTGCCCACCGCCTCGACCAGCCCGTCCAGCACCAGCCGAAGGTCGCCGGCCGCGCCCCCGGCCAGCTCGACGTGGCCGGCGAGCTGGGCGGGCGCGTCGACCAGGTGGACGACCTTGGCCGGGGGCGCCCCGTCGCGCCCCCCGAAGCTGCCGTACCCGAGCCGGAAGTCGAGCGGCGCCCCGGCCACCAGCACCAGGTCGGCGGCTCCCAGGGCGAGCGCCCGGGCCCTGGTCACCAGCAGCCCGCCGGGGCCAGGGGGAACGATCCCGCGGCCCTGCCCGTTGGCGACGACGGGCAGCCGCAGCGCCTCGGCGCACTGCCGGGCGGCCTCCTCGGCCCGGTCGGCCCACACGTCGGAGCCGAGCACCAGCACCGGCCGCTCGGCCGCACCCAGCAGCCGCGCCACCGCCGCCAGGGCGTCGGGATCTGGTTCACGGCCGCTCGGGGGTGGCGGGTGGGGCAGCTCCGCCTGCGCCTGCGAGTACAACGCCTCCAAGGCGAAGTCCAGGAACACCGGCCCCCGGTGCGGCCGGCCGGCCAGCCGAAACCCGGCGTCGACAGCAGCCGGGATGGCGGCGGTGTCGCCCACCGTGGCCGCCTGCTTGGTGACGGTCGCCAGCAGCGGCGGGTGGTCCAGCTCCTGGAGGCTGCCGGTCCCCCAGCGCCCGGTCGAGGCCCTCCCCCCCAGCACCAGCACCGGCGACCCGTTGAAGTGGGCGGTGGTCACCGCGCTGACCCCGTTGGTCACCCCGGGGCCCGCCGTCAGGACGGCGAGCCCCGGGCGCCGCAGCAGCTTGGCCGTCGCCTCGGCCGCGAACACCGCGGTCTGCTCGTGGCGCACGTCGACCAGCCGCATCGGCGGGTCGCCCTTGACCGCCCCGTCATACAGCGGGAACACGTGCCCTCCCGAGAGGGTGAACATCTCCTCCACCCCGTGCCGCCTGGCCACGGCGGTCGCCAGCGCGCCACCGTGCCCTTCGAGGGTCGTCCCGCCCACCGTCACCTCCACACCGGCCAGATGCTACCGGGGGCAGCCGCAGCGGAGCATCCCGGGCGCACCATGGGGCGCCTGGGCGGTGTGCGGGTAGCCGCCCGATCCGCCTGGTCTGGTCGATCCTGCTGGTTGGGCTTTGGTGGGTTGGCTCTGCCACCCTGCTGGCCGTGATCCGTCCAACCCGACGCCGTCCGGTCGTGCCGGTGGCCATGCTGCTCTCCGCGGGGTTGGCTGCGGCCGTGCTGACCGCCGGGTGCCGCGCCGGCCAGGGCGGCGCCACCACGGCCGTCGGCCCGCCGCCCACCACCACAGTCGCCGGCCCGCCGCCCACCACCGCAGCCGGCGCCGCCGGCGGGCCGGTCAGTTCCGGGTTCGTGGCCTTCGGTGACTTCGGGGGCGGGGCGGCTCAGGGGGCGGTGGCCGGGGCCATGGAGCGGTGGGCGGCCGCGCACCGGGTCGACGCGCTGGTCACCACCGGTGACAACGTCTACGACCGGGGTGAGCCGGAGCGGTTCGCCGCCCAGCTCGACCGGCCCTACCGGCGGCTGCGGCGGACCAGGCCGCTGTGGGTGACGTTGGGCAACCACGACGTGATGGCCGGGCATGGCGCCGCCGAGCTCCTCCATCTCGGCCTGCCCGACCTTCCCTACGCGAAGACCCTGCCGGGCGTGCAGCTGCTGTTCATGGACGCCAACCGGCCCGACCAGGCCCAGGCGGACTGGCTGGAGGCGCGGCTCGCCGGCCCGGGCCCGCGGCTCCGGGTGGTCGTGTTCCACCAGCCGGCCTGGTCGTGCAGCCGCCACGACTCCGATCGGGAGGTCGGCCGGCGGTGGGTGCCGGTGCTCGAGCGCCACCGGGTGGCGCTCGTCCTCAACGGCCACGACCACAACTACCAGCGGTTCGTCTCCGCCGCGGGGGTCACCTACCTGGTCACCGGCGGCGGCGGCAAGAGCCTGTACCCGGTCGACAAGGCCTGCCCGGCCGGCACACCGCAACGGGCCGCCAGCGCCGAACGCAACCACTTCACGGCCGTCGAGGTCGGTGCCGGGTCGCTGGCCGTGACCGTGGTCGCCGATGACGACGCCGTGCTCGACCGGACGGTCATCCGCCGCTGATGTCCACCTCGAACCAGATGGTCCGCCCGGCGGAGCTCTCGCGCACGCCCCAACGGCTGGCCAGCGCGCGCACCAGCTCCAGCCCGCGCCCGCCGGCCGACCGGACGGCGTGGATGCGGCGGCGCAGGCGGGCCGGCCCGCCGTCGTCGGACACCTCGACCCGGAGCCGGCGGCCGATCACCGCGTAGCCGACCTCCAGCGTGCCGCTGCCCCTGGCCGGGGACGCCTGGTCGAGGCTGCTGGTCACCGTCTCGCTGACCAGCAGCTGCGCCGTCTCCCAGGCATCGGAGCCGCGGGTCAGGCCGCCCCGGACGAAGCGTCGGGCGGCGGCGACCTCCTCGGGACGGCGGGCGAAGCGCTTGCGGACGAGAACTGCCTTGGCCACATCCGTGTGCACGGGTTCTCCTCGGCGCCGACGGCAGAGATGGGGGGACCGTCTGGTCGGGGTTTCTCCAGGATCGCCCCGGGCGAAACCCGTTCGACCGGATCACCGGAGCTGGCCGGAGGTAGACCAGCCGGGCCGGGTCGACCCCGGGCCGCCCGGCCAGATGGGCCAGGGCCGTCCCGGGCGTCGATGGCCAGGCCGGCTTCGGTCGGGCTGCCGCGGCTGCCGCCATGACCACCAAGGCGATCCCGACTCGCATGCCGCAGCCGTACCATGGTCCCGCTGGGGCGCAGCACGGTTGGGACGAGTTCGGGAGGAGCCGCCATGGAGGTCGGGGTCGGGCTGCCAACCACCACGCCGGGCGCCGACGGCCGCTGCGTCGTGGAGTGGGCCAGACGGGCCGAGGCCGGGCCGTTCGCCAGCCTCGGTGTGCTGGACCGGATGGTGTATCCCAGTGTCGAGCCGTTGGCGGCCCTGGCGGCGGCGGCCGCGGTCACGGCCACGGTCCGGCTGGTCACCATGGTGGTGATCGGGCCGCTGCGCAACACCGTGCTGCTGGCCAAGCAGGCCGCCTCGCTCGACCTGCTGTCGGGCGGCCGGCTCACCCTCGGCCTGGCGATCGGCGCCCGCGCCGACGACTACCAGGCGATGGGGGTCGACCGGCGCGACCGCGGGCGGCGCCTCGGCGACCAGCTGGCCGAGCTCCGCTCGATCTGGGAGAAGGGCGAGGTCGGTCCCGAGCCGGTCCAGCCGGGCGGTCCGCCGCTGCTGGCCGGCGGGCTGTCGGGGGAGGCGTTCGCGCGCATGGCCCGCACCGCCGACGGCTACGTCCACGGCGGCGGCCCGCCGCGGGCATTCGCCGGCGCCGCCGCCAAGGCGTGGGCGGCCTGGCGGGACCTCGAGCGGCCGGGCCGGCCGCAGCTGTGGGGCCAGGGCTACTTCGCCCTCGGCGACCCCGACGCCGGCGGCGCCTACCTGCGCGACTACTACGCCTTCACCGGGCCGTTCGCCTCCAAGATCGCCGCCGGCAACCTGACCAGCGGGCGGGCGGTCAACGACTTCGTCCGCGGCTACGCGGAGGCCGGCTGCGACCACCTGGTCCTGCTGCCCACCGTCTCCGACCCGGCCCAGCTCGACCGCCTGGCCGACGTGCTCGCCTGAAGGAGGCCCAGCGGTGCGCATCGGGGTCCTGGGTGGTGGTCCGGCCGGCTTGTACTTCGCGCTGCTGGCCAAGCGGGCCGACCCGGCCCACGAGCTCACCGTGGTGGAGCGCAACACCCCCGACGCCACCTTCGGCTGGGGGGTGGTGTTCTCCGAGGAGACGCTGGGGGCGTTGCGGGACGCCGACTACCCGAGCTACGTGGAGATCACCGACACCTTCGCCCGCTGGAGCGCCATCGAGGTGGTCTACGGCGGGCGGACCGTCCGCTCGGGCGGGCACCGGTTCTCGGCCATCGCCCGCCGGCGGCTGCTGGAGATCCTGCAGCGCCGCTGCCGCGACGTCGGGGTCGAGCTGGCCTTCCAGCGGGAGGCGGCCGACCTGGACGCCTTCGCCGACCGGGACCTGCTGGTCGCCGCCGACGGGGTCAACTCGACCGCCAGGCGGCTGCTGGAACCGCACCTGCGCCCCAGCCTGGACGTGCACCGCTCCAAGTTCGTCTGGTTCGGCACCGACCTGGTCCTCGACGCGTTCACCTTCGTGTTCCGGCCCACGCCGCACGGCATGTTCCAGGTCCACGCCTACCCGTTCGACGCCGAGACCAGCACCTTCATCGTCGAGTGCACCGAGGGCACCTGGCGGAGGGCCGGGCTGGACCAGGCCGGCGAGGAGGAGAGCATCGCCTTCTGCCAGGAGCTGTTCGCTCCCGAGCTCGGCGGCCACAAGCTGCTGTCCAACCGGTCGCTGTGGACCAGCTTCGTGACCGTCCGCTGCCGGAGCTGGCACCACGGCAACGTCGTCCTGCTCGGCGACGCCGCCCACACCGCCCACTTCACCATCGGGTCGGGCACCAAGCTGGCCATGGAGGACGCGGTCGCGCTCGGCCAGGCCCTGCAGCGCCACCCGGCCGACCTGGCGGCGGCCATGACCGACTACGAGCTGGAGCGCCAACCGGTGGTGGAACGCTTCCAGGAGGCGGCGCGCGGCAGCGCCAGCTGGTTCGAGAACGCCCGCCGCTACGACGGCTTCGACCCGGTCCAGTTCACCTGCAATCTCCTGACCCGCTCCGGCCGCATCGGCCACCTGGAGCTGACCAGGCGCGACGCCCGCTTCGCCGCCACCGTCGACCGGTTCTTCGCCAACCGGCCCGATCTGCTGGTGCCGCCGCCGCCGCTGTTCGCCCCGCTGCGCCAGCGGGCCCTGACGCTGGCCAACCGGATCGCCCTGGCGGTCGGAGGGGAGGACGACGCCGACGCCGGCCGCCTGGCCGACGCCGCCGGCGGTCGCCTGGCCGAGGCCGCCGCGACCGGGGCCGGCCTGATCGTGAGCGAGCTGGTCGCGGTCGCGCCCGACGGCCGGATCACCCCGGGCACCCCCGGCCTGTGGGACGACGGCCAGGCCGAGCCGTGGGCCGGGCTGTCCCAGGAGGTTGCCGACCGGGGCGCAAGGCTCGCCCTGCGGCTGGGCCACGCCGGCCGCCGCGGGGCCACCCGGCCGCGCCGCCAGGGTGTCGACCGGCCGCTGCCCGCCGGTGGCTGGCCGCTGCTGGCCGCCTCGGCCGTCCCCTACGTGCGGGGGAGTGACGTGCCACGGGCGATGGACACCGGCGACATGGAGCGGGTCACCGGCCAGTTCGCGAACGCGGCCCGGCTGGCCGCCGTCGCCGGGGTGGAGGTGCTGCTGCTCGACCTGGCCCACGGCTACCTGCTCGGCGGGTTCCTGTCGCCGCTGGCCAACCGGCGCGACGACGGGTTCGGCGGCGCGCCGGAGCGGCGGCTGCGCTTCCCCCTCCAGGTGGTCGCCGCCGTCCGTGCCGCCTGGCCGCCCGACCGTCCCCTGTGGGCGTCGCTGGCGGCCAGCGACTGGTCCCCCGGCGGCCTGGAACCCGGCGAGGCGGTCGCCACCGCCAGGGCCCTGGCCGAGCACGGCTGCGACCTGCTCCAGGTGACCGCCGGCCAGGCCACCGCCACGACCCGGCCCGACTACGGCCGCTTCCACCTGGTCGGCTGGAGCGACCTGATCCGCAACGACGCCGCCGTCCCCACCATGGTCGGCGGCAACCTCACCACCGCCGACGAGGTCAACACCGTCCTGGCGGCGGGTCGGGCCGACCTGTGCCTGCTCGACCCCCGGTACTACGCCGGCGCCTGATCGTTGGAGCGGTGCGGGCCCGCGGCCGATGGCCGATCCCGGCGCGTGCACCGTACAGGTCGGTGCGGTACGGCAGCCCGATCTGGCCTGACCCGGCCAGGGACGGCCCCGCGGCGGCCACCTGCTCGATCTGGGCGAGCACCCGCGCGCGTTCCGCGTCCGGGAGGGTGGCGATGAAGCTGATCGAGGCGAAGCGGTCCAGCAGCGCCGCGCCGCCTCGTGCGTCCCCACGCCGGCGCCCCCCCCAGCTCTCTTCGACACGACAGGCGGCTCCCTGATCCAGGTGGGGGAGCGAGCTCCCCCACGGCCCCAGGAGCGCCTGTGCCATGGCACTCAACCGCCCTACCCCACTGCGAGGACCCGGCAGCCGGGACGCTCCCGCTCCAGGCGGGCTCCTTCCGGGCGTTTCGGGCGGTGCCGCGGGTGGAATGGCCAGGGCATGGACGACCGTGACCACCCGCACGAGCGGGAATGGACCGGCACCCTGCCCGAGGTCGACGAGGAGACCTTCCTGCGGGTGCTGGCCGACGCCATCCGGGTGGCCGACGGCACCGGCCTGGCCCACGCGTTCATGGGCGGGATCGCCTCGACCGCGCTCGGCCGGCACCGCTGGACCCACGACATCGACCTGTGCGTGCGGCCGCAGGATGCCCGCGCCATGCTGCTGGCGTTCGCCGACGCCGGCTACGACACCGAGGAGACCGACCAGGCCTGGCTCTACAAGGCGACCAGGGACGGGGTGCTGGTCGACGTGATCTTCGAGAGCACCGGAGGGATCGTGCTCGACGACGAGATGCTCTCCAGGGTCCGCCAGGCCAGCTTCGGGCAGCTCCGGCTCAACGTCCTCGGCCCCGAGGACCTGCTGGTCATCAAGGCGATCGTGCACCGCGAGCACCGGCAGCGTCACTGGTTCGACGCGCTGGCACTGGTGGAGACCGGCGAGCTGGACTGGCCGTATCTGCTGCGCCGGGCCGCCCCAGGGCCGCGCCGGGTGGCCAGCCTGTTGCTGTACGCCCAGACCGAAGGCCTGCGGGTTCCCGACTGGGTGGTCGAGGCGCTGCTGGAGCAGGCCCGCGAGCAGGAAGCCGCCGAGGCGGTGCCCGACGAGTACCTGGTCGCCCACGCCAACGAGGCGCTGGCCGTCGACCCCCGCACCGCCGAGCTGGAACTGGACGTCACCATCGACGGCGGCGAGGTCGTGCTGACGGGGACCGTCGCCACCCCCGAACGGCAGGCCGCCGTGGCCGAGGTCGTGGGCAAGGTCCTGCCCGGCCGGGAGATCCGCAACCTGACCGCGGTCGATGGCGCGTCGGCCGAGCCATTCGTGGAGACGCTGCCGTGATCCGGGTGGCGGCCGTCGGCGACGTCCACGTCGGGGTCGACTCGGCCGGCCGGCTGGCGTCCCGCCTTGCTGGGCTGGCCGACCACGCCGACCTGTTCCTGCTGGCCGGCGACCTGACCCACCGGGGCCGGCCCGAGGAGGCCAAGGTGCTGGCCGAGGAGCTGCGCGACGTCGGCGTGCCGACGGTGGCGGTGCTCGGCAACCACGACTACCACTCCGACCAGCAGGACGCGGTCACGCAGGTGCTGGAGGACGCCGGGATCCGGGTGCTGGAGGGGGACGCGGTGGTGCTGGAGGTCGGCCACCGGCGGGTCGGGATCGCCGGCAGCAAGGGGTTCGGCGGCGGCTTTGCCGGCGCCTGCGCCAGCGACTTCGGCGAGCCGGAGATGAAGGCGTTCGTCGGCCGCACCAAGGCCCTGGCCAGCCGCCTGGAGCAGGCGCTCGGCAGGCTGCACGCCGACCGCCGGATCGCCCTGCTCCACTACTCCCCGGTCGCCGAGACCCTGTCCGGGGAGCCCCGCGAGATCCACGCCTTCCTCGGCAGCTACCTGCTGGCCGAGGCGGTCGACCGCGTCGGGGCCGATCTGGTCCTCCACGGCCACGCCCACCGGGGCAGCCGCAACGGCACCACCCCCGGCGGGGTCCCGGTCCGCAACGTCGCCGCCCCCGTGATCGGCCGCGCCTACGAGGTCTTCCAGTTCGACACCGAGGAGCCCCCGGCCTGATCAGCCGGCCCTCCTCGAGCAGCTGGTCGACCTTCTCGATGAACCCGAGCTGATTATCTTGGGTGATGGTCGAGGCCGGTGAGGGCCCCGATGACGATGGCGTCCCAGGTCGCGGCCATGCCTCTCCACTGCTCTTGACTGAACGTTCAATCTAGGATGTGGCTGGGCGCCCGACAAGCCCGGCAGGCCATACTGCACCCGACGCCGAGATCCCTGGAGCAGGCATGAGCCCACGACGCAAGCTACCCGACGCAAGGCGGCGGCAGATCCTCAAGGCGGCAGTGCAGGTGATCGCCGACAAGGGCCTGTGCGACACCGGGATCAAGGACGTGGCCGACCAGGCCGGCACCAGTCCGGCCCTGGTCATCTACTACTTCGGCAAGAAGGACATCCTGCTCGCCGAGGCGCTGTCGTTCGCCGACGAACGCTTCTACGCCGAGACGGCGGACGCGGTGGCCGGGATGTCCAGCGCCCGCGACCGGCTGGTCGAGCTGGTGCGCTGCTCATGCTCGGTGGGGGAGGCCGGGGACCACTTCGACGAGTGGGTGCTGTGGCTGGACCTGTGGGCCAGGGCGCCCCGCGACCCGGACGTGGCCAGGGACCGGGCGGCGATGGACCGGCGCTGGCGGACCACCATCACCGCGATCGTCCGCGAGGGTCAGGCGGCCGGCGAGTTCTCCCGGATCGACGCCGACGGCTTCGCGCTGCGGCTGGCAGCCCTGATCGACGGGCTGGCCATCCAGGCCGTGCTGCACGACCCGGAGGTCTCCCGCGAGCGCATGTTCGACCTGTGCGTTGAGCTCTGCGCCAGGGAGCTCGGCTTCTCGTGGACCAGCGAGCACCGGGCCGCGCTGCTGCAACCCTCCAAGCGCGGCGCGGCCGCCTCAGGCTGAGCCGGGGGAGGACCCGGAGGGCGTCGGCCGGGTTGCCCCTTGCCTGCCCCTTCACATGGATGTCTCGACCGTGGCCCCGGGGTGGCCTGTCGGCAGCGCTGCCGAGCCGCCGGCCAGCCTGCCCTGGAAGGGCCTACCCGCCGGCATCCTGTTGGAGCTGGAAGGTATCGTTGGTCAGCCAGGCGGGGAGCAGGTTCACGTAGAACGGGGTGCCGGGGACGCCGCCGGTGCCGCCGGGGAGGCTGGACTCGGCCCGGATGTCGCCGGGGGCGCGGGGCTCGCTGACGTAGCGGTTGGCCGGGCCGCCGCCGAACCCGAACTCGTCGGCGGTGTCGGCGCGGGCGTCGTGGGTGGCGGCGTCGACGGTGTCGAAGCCGCCGTCGGTGGGGATGCCGGGCAGATCGGCCAGCGGGGGCGGGAAGGCGCCGGCGGCAGGCGGGATGCTGAACGGCCCGCCGAGCGGGTGGTCCAGGACCACCCGGTGCAGCCGGCCCCAGCGGTAGCCGGCCTGGTCGGTCGACCCGCCGAACGCGGCCTGGAACTCGGGGCCGGACAGCTTGGCCAGCGCGGCCCGCATCGCCAGCAGCAGCACCACGTCGCGGCGGTCGGCGGCGTCGGCGACCCCGTCGGCGGCGAAGAAGTCGATGCCCGACGCGCCGACCCCGCCGGTGTCGCCGAACGTCTCCAGCAGGCGCCTGAGCGCGGTCAGGGCCCGCTCGCCGTCGGGCACCCGCACCCCGTAAGGGGCGATGCGGGCGTCGATGGCGCCCTTGATGAGCTGGCCGCGCCAGACCGCGTAGATGGTCGCGGCCACGCTGGTCGCCTGCTCGAGCCGGGTCGGGGGCGACAGGCGGCCGTCGGTGTCGCTGGCGTCGTAGCCCTCGGCGATCCCGGTGGGGGTGCGCCGGTTCCACCGCGCAAGGCGGCCGACCGCCTCGGCAACGGCCCGGTCGCTGGCCAGGCCGCGCAGGGTCGGGTCGCTGTCGACCAGCCCCCTGGCCAGCGCCCTGACCAGGTGGGGCACGAAGAACTGGGCGTCGACCAGCGCGGTGTCGGCCTGGATGCGCTGCATGTCGGCGAATGACACCTTGCCGTCGCCGGCCAGCTCGTCCCGGATGAGGGCGGTGACGCGGCCGCCGCGGATGCCGTCGTAGCCGACATTGAGGTAGTAGATGCCGCCGCCGGGCCGGGTCTGGTTCAGGGGGTCGTTGTCCAGGGTGGTGCCGGCCGGGTCGTTGTTGGCGTTGACGAAGAACCCGGCCGGCGGGTTGACCGTCTGCGGCATCTCCTCGTAGGGCAGGATCTCGTAGGGGATGGCCTGGCCGGGCTGCGGGCTGCGGACCGGCAGCCACTCGTTGCCGCCGGTGCCGTCGCGGATGAAGAACGGCGGCAGGCCGTTCACGGTGCCGGCCTGGAGGTCCTCGCGCAGGGGCAGCTCGGCGCTGGTGAAGTAGGCGATGTTGCCCGCGACGTCGGCGTAGGCGAAGTTCTGGCCGCCGACGTCGAACAGGTCGAGGCCCCGGCGGAAGTCGCCCAGGTTGCGGGCGTCGTCCCAGATCAGGAAGGTGTCGAGCTCCCTGGTGGCGCTGAACCCGGTGTACTGGACGCTGAGGGCGGTCCCGGCGGCCTGGTCGAGCTGGATGATCGGGCCGTTGTTGCGCCGGGGCACGATCAGCGTGGCCGGTGGGATCGGGCCGCCAGGCGGCACCACGGTGAGGTCGTCGGATGTGCCCGAGGCCGGGTTGTTCTGCCGGAAGGTCTCGGGGATCGGGATCACCGGCTCCAGCTGCCCCTGGTGGACGGTGGACAGGCCGCTCGGTGAGGACGGGTCGGGCCGGAGCTGCTCGGCGTAGGTGTCGGTCACGTCCATCGGGTTGACGGTGGCGCCCCAGGAGATGGACCGGTTGTGGCCGACGATCACGCCTGGCGCGCCGGCGAAGCCGCTGCCGATGGCGTCGGTGTCCCCGGCCTGCAGGTGCAGCGGGTAGAAGGTCGACGGGGCGTCGAGGGCCAGGTGCGGGTCGTTGGCCAGCAGCGGGTGGCCGCCGGCGGTCAGCCGCCCCGACACCGCCCACTCGTTGGAGCCGGTCTGGTGGCGGTCGCCGGACAGCGCCTGCCGCAGCAGCGGCACCCTGGCGGCGGTGGCGGCGTAGCGCTCGGCCAGCCTGCCCGCGGCGCGCAGCCGGTCCCCTGAGGGCCCGGCGGCCAGCCCGGCCCGGCCGGCGGCGGCGCCCGATCCGGCGGCGGTGGCGTCGGGCACGGTCGAGGCCGAGGCGTCGGGCACGGTCGAGGCCGAGGTGAACGGCTGGGAGCGCCACAGGTCCTGGAAGAACAGGGCGGTGCCGTCGAACCCGGCCGCCTGCCCCGCCTGCTGGTAGCCGAGCAGGGCGATGGTGGGCTCGATGTCGAGGTCGAAGGAGAGGCCGAAGGCCTGCAGCTTGCCGACGGCGACGCTGTCCAGCGCCGTCCACGGGCGGAACCGGGTCAGCTCCAGGGCGCCGTACTCCGGTGGCAGCGGGTGGTCGGCCACCCAGGCGTTGACGCCGTCGGCGTAGGCCGCCAGCACCGCCCTGGCGTCGTCGGACAGCGCCGGCAGGGACCGCGCGGCCGCCCGGTGCAGGCCGATGGTCCGGAGCTGCACATCGGTGAGAAGGGCGCCCGGGCCGAGCAGCTCGGCCAGCGTGCCGCCGGCCTGGCGGCGGCGCACGTCCATCTGGAACAGGCGGTCCTGGGCGTGCACCCAGCCGTTGAGGAAGAACAGGTCGTGGCGGCTGCCGGCCCGGATGTGGGCGATGCCGTGCTGGTCGCGATCGACGCTGGCCGGTCCGTCCAGGCCGGGGAGGTCCACCGGGTCCGCGGCGGCGCCACGCGCCAGGACGCCGACCGGCGGCAGCAGGGCGATGGCGAGGGCGACGATGGTGGCGCGCCGCATCGGGGCAACCCTTCTGGAACGGCTCCCGGGTCCCAAGGGCAACCGCTGCCCTGGACGTCGTCCGACTCCCGGCGAAGCCTACCAAAGCGGTGCCTGCCTTCAAGACCTGGACGAACCGGCCTCCGGGGGCCTGTGGATGCGTCGATCCGGGCCGGCGAGCGGCCCGGGTACACTCGGACGGTCATGACTCGTTTGCGCCTTCCCGCCGGCCCGCGGCCGTGGTTGCCGCTGGCCGTGGCCGCCGCGGTGATGGTCGCGCTGGCCGCGGTCGGCCTGGCCGCGCTGGGTCGCGACGGCGGCAGGGGCGGCGGCGCCGGCCTGTTCGGGACCGGGCGCGCGGGGGAGCGGGACGCCGGAGCCTCCGAGGCGGCGCCGGTCCGGCTCACCGTCAGCCCAGCCCACCGGGCGACCCGGGTCGCGCTCGACACCCGCACCCGGGTGGTGGCCAGCGGCGGCCGGCTCCGCACCGTCCGGGTCACCGGCGTCGGCGGCCGGCGCCTGCCCGGCAAGCTGGCCGACGACGGCCGCAGCTGGGTGAGCGGCGGCGCCCTGGCGCCGGCGACCCGCTACCGGGTGGTGGCGGACGCGGTCGACGACGCCGGAGCCCCGACCCGGCGGGTGACCACCTTCACGACCTTGCGCCCGCGGGCCGAGCTGCGGGCGGCGATCATGCCCCTGGACGGCGAGACCGTCGGGGTCGGCCTGCCCATCGGGGTCTGGTTCAGCCAGCCGGTGGCCGACCGGGCCGCGGTCGAGCGGCGCCTCGATGTGACGTCCTCCAAGCCGGTCACCGGCGCCTGGCACTGGTTCGCCGACAACGAGGCCCATTACCGTCCCAGGTCCTACTGGCCCAGCGGGTCCCAGGTCACCCTGCGGCTCCGGCTGGCCGGCACCGACGCCGGCGACGGGGTCTGGGGCGTTGCCGACCGGACGGTCCGCTTCCGGATCGGCGAACGTCGGGTCAGCGTGGTCGACGTCCGGACCCACCGCATGAAGGTGACCGCGGGCGGACGGACCCTGCGGGTGCTGCCGGTCAGCACCGGCCGCGACCGCTACCCGACCACCGGCGGCGTCCACTTCGTGATCGAGAAGACGCCGGTCAAGCTGATGGACTCCTCGACCGTCGGCATCCCGCGGGAGTCACCGGGCGGCTATTACCAGCGCGTCCAGTGGTCGGTGCGGATCTCCAACTCGGGCGAGTTCGTCCACGCCGCTCCCTGGTCGACCGGCTCGCAGGGCCGGGCCAACGTCTCACACGGCTGCGTCAACCTGTCGACCGCCAACGCTGCCTGGTACTACCGGCTGACCCGCCGTGGCGACATCGTCGAGGTGCTCGGGTCGCCCAGACGCCCCGGCAACAGCTTCGGCGTCGCCGACTGGAACATGTCCTGGCGCAACTGGCTGGCCGGCAGCGCCCTCCCGCCATAACCGGCGGCGGCCGCCCCGGCCGCGGCAACATCGTCCCAGGGCACGGAGGGGAGGTGGCGGGGAGATGGAGAACGTTGCCCGACCGGCCGGGGATCGTCAGGGGGCGCGGAGCTGGCAGCTGTCGACCACCTTCTTGTAGTCGGCGAGCGCCAGGTCGAACTTGGCCGACTCGGCGGAGCCGACGATGAGGGACGGCGTGCCCTTCTTGAGGGCGGTGTCGCCGGAGATCTCGCCGTTGAGCAGGTCGTTCATGATCTCGGTGTGCTCGCGCAGGGCGCCCGAGACCTTGACCGCGTGGCCGATGCTCTTGTTGGCCCGCTCCACCGCCTCGGCGCACTCCGGCGAAGCGGTCGGCGCCGCGGCGACGCTGCTGACGGTCGCGCCCCCGAACCCCGACTCGGGTGCCTGGCCCGAGTTGCGGTTGCCGCCGATGGCGATGCCGCCGGCCAGGGAGACGCCCATCAGCAGCAGGGTGACCAGCAGCCAGGGCCAGGCCGGTCGTCGCCGGCGTTGGATCGGATCGATCTGGGCGCCGTTGTGCGCCCGCCGGACGTCGAGGTCGGAGACATAGCGGCGCAGCGCCGCGAGCTGCCGTTCGCGGTTGTCGTCCTGCTCTGGAGGCATCGGTCCCCCCTCCTGGCCCGACCGACCGGGCCCGACCGGCACGCCAGCGCGCGTACCCGTCGTCTCATACCAAACAATGCTGCGACAGCCTATCCGGGCGTCCCCGCCGAGTGCGACTTCCCAGCGTGGCGGGATCCTCCGTCGGCGAAATCCCACACCCCGCCGCCCTCGAACACCTGCAGGACACGGCGGCTGACCACCATCCGGTGGACCTCGTCGGGACCGTCGTAGAGACGGGCCGCCCTGGCGTCGGCGTACATGCGGGCCAGTGGGGTCTGGTCGGTCAGGCCGAGCGCCCCGTGGGTTTGGACCGCCCGGTCGATCACGTCGTGCAGCACCCGGGCGGCGTAGAACTTCACCGCCGAGATCTCGACCCTCGCCTCGTCCCCCTGGTCGATGCGGGCGGCGGCGTCGAGGGTGAGCAGCCGGCAGGCCTGGATCTCGGCGGCCGAGTCGGCCACCCAGTTCTGCACCGTCTGCTTGCCGGCCAGCGGCCCGCCGAACGCCTGGCGGCCGAGCGCGTAGCCGCACATCAGCTCGAAGGCGCGCTGCATCTGCCCGAGCCAGCGCATCACATGGTGGATCCGCCCGGGCCCCAGCCGCTTCTGGGCGATGCGGAACCCGTCCCCTGGCTCGCCGACCGTGTTGGCCACCGGAACCCGGACGGCGCGGTAGCGGACCTCGCAGTGGGTGCTCCAGCCGCGCCCCGTGTGCCCCATGACCGGGATCGCCCGCACGATCTCGACCCCCTGGGTGGTCGCCGGGACGATGATCTGGCTGGTCCGCCGGTGCGGCTCGGCGCCCGGGTCGGTCACCGCCATCACGATCCCGAAGGCCGCCCCCTCGGCGCCCGAGCTGAACCACTTGTGGCCGTCGATCACCCAGTCACCACCGTCGCGGACGGCGGTGGTGCGCAACCCCGTCGGGTCGGACCCCGACACCTCCGGCTCGGTCATCGAGAAGAACGAGCGGATGTCCCCGGCGACCAGCGGCCGAAGCCACCGGTCGCGCTGCTCGGGCGTGCCGAACAGCTGCAGGATCTCGGCGTTGCCGGCGTCGGGTGCCTGGCAGCCGAAGATCAGCGGCGCCCAGGGGCTGCGGCCGATCAGCTCGTTCAGGAACGCGTAGGCGACGAACCCGCGGCCGCTGCCGCCCGCCTCGGGACCGATATGGGGCGCCCACAGCCCGGCCGCCCGGACCTCGGCCCGCAGCTCCTTGACCAGCGCCTCGGCCTCGTCGTCCTCGCGGTCGAGCCGCCGCTCGTTGGGGTAGACGAGCGTGTCCATCAGGCCGCGGGCTCGCTCGCGTAGTTCCCTGACCTCCGGTGTCATCGCCAGCACGGCCATCGGGATGCCTCCTTGGAGCACGGCGCACGACGACACGGTAGGCGCATCATTCCTCGAGGGCGAAGAGGCCGCATGCCCAGCCGGCGCCCAATATCCGGGGGGCCGTCTTGACAGGTGGGGGCCGGCGCGATGAGGGTGACCCGCAGCCGGCGGCCAGCAGGGGGCCGCCCAGGGCGGAAGGGTGGTCGATCATGGCCGAAAGCGTCTACCGGGTCACCGAGCTGGTCGGGACCAGCTCCGAGTCATGGGAGAGGGCGGCGGCGGCAGCGGTGGAGACGGCGTCCCAGACACTCAGGGATCTGCGGATCGCCGAGGTCGTCGAGCTCGACATGCAGATCGAGGAGGGCCAGGTCCGGGCCTACCGGGCCCGGATCAAGGTCTCCTTCAAGTACAGCCGCGGGGACGTCTCCTAGACGGCGGGGCGAGGCCCACCGCTCGAGCCTCCACCCCTTGACAGCGCGAGCAACCGAGTGCGTAATGACCCAACGGTGTTCGGCATGATCGAACGCCAGGCGGGCCGGTCGGGCCTCGCGTTGAACAGGGTCAGGGGGTGGAGGGCCCGTGAGCGTGGGCCTGGTGGTCGTGTCCCACTCGGCCAAGGTCGCCGAGGGCGTGGTCGAGCTGGCCGGGCAGATGGCCGGAGCGGTGCGCATCCTGGCCGCGGGCGGTACCGACGACGGCGGCATCGGCACCGACGCCACCCTGATCGCCGAGGCCATCACAGCGGCCGATGCGGGCGACGGGGTGCTGGTGCTGGTCGATCTCGGATCGGCCGTGCTCTCGGCCCAGCTGGCCATCGACGAGCTGGTCGACGAGGAGATCCGCGGCCGGGTCCGGATCTCCGAGGCCCCGGTGGTGGAAGGGGCGGTGGTCGCCGCGGTGCAGGCCAGCACCGGCTCGGGGCTGGACGAGGTCGACCAGGCGGCACGGGGCGCGGCCACCATGGCCAAGGTCAAGGCCCAGGGGCCGGAGGGGGCGCAGGCAGGTGCCGAGGGACCCGCGGCAGCCCGGGCCGGCGCCGCAGGTGCCGAGAGGCCCGGGGGAGGGCAGGCAGGTGCCGAGAGGCCCGGGGGGGCCCAGGCCGGCGGCGCAGGTTCCGAGGGGCCCGGGAGAGCGCCGGCCGGTGCCGGAGGGCTGGAAGGTGGGCGCTGAGCATGGCCCCCGCCGCCGCCGCAGTACCATGGGCGGGTCCATTCCCCGGACCCCGACGGGAGGCTGCCCGGATCGTGGACGCGGCTTGCGTGCGCCGCTGGCTCGGGGAGGTCGCCGCCCGCCTGGAGGCGGAGCGGGACTTCCTGACCCAGCTGGACGCCGCCATCGGCGACGCCGACCACGGCATCAACATGCACCGCGGCTTCACCGCGGTCATGGCGAGGATCGCCGCCGCCCAGCATTCCGTCCCAGGTCAGCTCCTGAAGCTGACCGGCCGGACCTTCATCTCCACCGTCGGCGGTGCGGCCGGACCGCTCTACGGCACCGCCTTCCTCCAGGCCGGCGAGGCGCTCGGGGAGCATGAACGGTTCGGGCCGCGGCTGCTGCTGGACGCCCTGCGGGCTTCGCTCGAGGGGGTGCAGCGGATCGGGGCGGCCTCGGTTGGCGACAAGACCATGGTCGATGCCCTGACCCCGGCGCTGGCCGCCTACCAGCTGGAGCTGCGCATGGGCGGCTCGCTGGAGACCGCCGTCAGCGGAGCCAGGGAGGCGGCCGCCGAGGGCAGCCGGGCCACCATCCCGCTGCAGGCCCGCAAGGGCCGCGCCTCCTACCTGGGCCCGCGCAGCGTCGGCCACCAGGACCCCGGCGCAACCTCGACCGCCCTGATGTTCGCCGCTCTCGAGCAGGCCGTGCTCGCCGACCGCTCCCAGCGGTTCGCCGCCGGGGCCAAGCGCCCGGTGAGCGGGCCGTGATCCAGTCGGTCGGGCGGGCGGCCCGCATCCTCAAGGCGCTCGGGTCGGAGTCGGCCAGGCTGGGCGTGACCGAGCTGGCCGAGCGGCTGGGACTGGCCAAGGCGACGGTGTACGGCCTGCTGCGGACCCTGGAGGCGCACCAGCTGGTCGAGCAGGATCTCGAGACGGGGAAGTACCGGCTGGGCCCGGCCCTGCTGCAGCTCGGCAACGCCTTCCTGGACAACAACGAGCTGCGGGCCCGTTCGCTGCTGTGGGCCGAGACCCTTGCCGGGCGGGCCGGCGAGGCCGTCCACGTCGGCGTCCTCTACGGTCCCAACGTGCTGCTCGTCCACCACGTCTTCCGGCCCGACAACTCGCTCCAGATCCTCCAGGTCGGGGCGTCGATCCCATGGCACGCCTGCGCGCTCGGCAAGGCGATCGTCGCCTACCTGGAGCCGGCGGCGCGAGACGAGCTGCTGGCCGGGACGCTGCCCCGGCTGACCGGGCGGACGCTGACGACCAGGAGCGCGCTGGAGGCCGAGCTGGAACGGGTCGTCGACGGCGGCGTTGCCGTCGAGGACCAGGAGGCGATCGTCGGCGAGGCGGGCCTGGCCGCCGCCCTGTTCGACAACCGGGGCGCGGTGGTCGGCGCCATCGGCCTGGCCGGCCCGGTCGAGCGCCTGCTGCCCGACGGGCCGGCCGCGGAGGCGGTGGCCGCGGTCAAGGAGGCCGCCCGCGGGCTCTCCCGCGAGCTGGGCGCCGGCCGTCTGGCCGCCCCCGGCGCCGGCGCCTGAGTCGCGCGGCGGCGCATCCCGCCCCTACGATGGCGGTATGACGTCAATGGAGGAGCCCGGCCCCGCGGCGTCCGCGGGGCCCGGCCGGAGGGGTCCGGCCGATCGAGACCCCCCCTCCCCCAGACAGCCTGCTCCCCTCTGGAGCCGAACCGTCCGCCTTGGCGGCGACCTCGACCCGCTGGACCTCGCCGGCGAGGCCGGCTTCGTGTGGGGCGCGCCGGGCGGCACCCTGGTCGGTTCGGGGGTGGCCGCCCGGATCCCGGTCGGCACCGGTCCCGGGCGGATCGAACGGGCCGCCGAGACGGTCGCCGCCCTGCTGGGCGCCGCCGAGGTCGACGACCCGACCGGCACCGGCCTGGGCCCGGCCGCGGTCGGCGCCTTGTCGTTCCACGCGGCCACCCCTGGCGAGCTGCTGGTTCCGGCCCTGCTCCTGCGCTCCGACCCCGACGGCCAGATGTGGGCCACCACGACCGGCCCCGCCCCCGTCGACCATCCGTCCGCCGCCGAGCTGCTCGCCCGCCTGCGTGCAGCCGCGGGCGATGACCGCGCCTGGCCGGCCGCCCGACGGCTCGACACCGCCTGGCCGGCCCGCGGAGGCGGCGGGTTGCCTGGCTGGCGGGCGGCGGTCATCGCCGCGCTCCAGGCCATCGGCACTGGACGGCTGGACAAGGTGGTGCTGGCCAGGGAGGCGGCGGTGGAGGCCGCCCGGCCGTTCCCGCGGGCGGAGCTGCTGCGCCGGCTGCGGGAACGGCCGGGCGGATCGACGTTCCTGTACGCCAGCGGCGGCTTCGTCGGCGCCAGCCCCGAGCTGCTGGTGAAGCGGCAGGGCCGGGTGGCCACCTCCAGGCCGATGGCCGGCACGGTGCCAAGGGGCGCCACCGCCGCCGCCGAGGCCGACGGTCTGGCCCGTCTCACCGGCTCCCCGAAGGAGGCGGTCGAGCACCGCCTGGTGGTCGACGCGGTCGCCGAGGGGCTGGCCAAGGTGGCCGACCGGGTCGAGGTGGCCCCACCCGAGGTCGTCCGGCTGGCCACCGTCGCCCACCTGGCCACCGAGATCACCGCCAACCTCACCGGGCCGCTGCCGACCGCCCTGGAGCTGGCCGGCCTGCTCCACCCGACCCCGGCGGTCGGCGGCTCGCCGCGAGATGCCGCCTTGGCCGCGATCGCCGCCCTCGAACCGTTCGACCGTGGCTGCTACGCCGGCCCCGTCGGCTGGGTCGACCGCACCGGCGACGGGGAGTGGGCGGTCGCGCTGCGCTGCGCCACGCTCGACGGCCGCCGGGCCAGCCTGCTCGCCGGAGCCGGCATCGTCCCCGGCTCCGACCCGGACGCCGAATGGGACGAGACCGAGCACAAGCTGCGGGCGATGCTGGAGGTCCTGCTGGGCTCGTGACGAGCAGGCCCCGTCGTCGACCAGCCGCCCTGGCGGGGCCACCGCCGCCATGGCACCGGCGCCTCTGAGTGGCGGTGGGGTGGAGCAGGAGCTCCCCCCACATGGATCGAGGGCGACGGATGGCCGAGGGCCTATCCGCCGACCGCGACGGCGACCGCCTCGGTCAGTGCCCGGTGGCGGGTCAGGTTGGCCGCCCGGTCGCTGTGGACCAGCACCAGCTGGGTGCCACCGCCGGCCAGGGCGGCCTCCAGGGCCGGGAGCAGGTCGGCCGCCTTCTCCACCCGCTGGCAGGGGACCCGGGCGGCGGCGGCCAGGGCGGCCAGGTCAAGGCCGTGGGGGGTGCCGAACAGGGGCTCGAACAGGTCGCCGGGCAGCTGGGCCTGGGGCAGGAAGCTGAAGATCCCGCCGCCGTCGTTGTCGCACACGACCAGGACCACGCCCCGGGGCCGGCCGGCCGCGCCGAGCAGGCTCGAGGCGTCGTGGAGCAGGGTCAGGTCACCGCACAGGGCGGCCACCGGCTCGTCGCCCGCCGCCGCGACCCCGAGCGCGGTGGCCACGAACCCGTCGATGCCGGACAGCCCCCGGTTGGCGACGAACCGCAGGCCGTCTCTGGGACGGGCGAACGCGTCGACGTCCCGCACCGGCATGCTCGACCCGACGACCAGGGTCCCCCCACCCGGCATCCAGCCCACCAGGTCGCGCGCAACCCGGCCCTCGAACGGCTCGGGCCACCCTTCCAGCAGTCCGTCGATCGCCTCCCGAGCCAGCCGTTCCGCCTCCAGCCATGCGCCCAGCCAGGGGCGCTCGGGTCCGCGGGGGGCGGTGGCGAGGGCGGCGAGCAGGTCGGAGGGGTCGGCGGTCAGGCGGACGGTGGCGCCGCGGCCCGGGTCGGCCCAGCCGCCGGCCGGGTCGACCAGCACCTGGGGGACCGACTCGTCCAGCCAGGCGGTCAAGGCCTTGCTGGTCGGGCCGCCGCCGACCCGGATGACCAGGTCCGGCCGGTGGGCGGCGGCGAACCGGGGTGCTCGCAGCAACCCGTCGTAGGTGGAGACCGCCGAGGGGCCGCGGCGGGCTCCCGACAGCGGGTCGGCCAGGACCGGCCACCCGCTCGCGGCCGCGAACGCGTCAACGGCCGCCGGGTCCAGGTCCACCCCCCAGCCCGCGACCAGCAACCCCTTCGGGCTGGCCCGCACGGCCTCGACCAGCGCGGCCACGTCGCCCGGGGCCGCCGCCCGCACCCCGGCCGGCGTCGCCGTCCACGGCGCCCCACCCGGCCGTCCCGCCGCCGGCTCCCCACCCAGTCGCGGCCACGCCGCCGGGGCGCCGGCCGGGGCCTGGCGCGGCCGCGCCGGCGCCGACGGGGCCGATGGTGAAGCGGGGGCGACCAGGGGGTCGGCGAAGGCGAGGTTGAGGTGGACCGGGCCGGCGGGCGGGCCGTTCGCCTCCGCCCAGGCGCGACTGGCCAGGGAGCGCCAGTAGCGACCGGCGGCCGGGTCGTCGTCGGGGGCGCCGACCTCGCAGAACCACCGCACCGCCGACCCGTACAGCTTGAGCTGATCGGTTGCCTGGTTGGCGCCGGTGCCGCGCAGCTCGGGCGGCCGGTCCGCCGTCAGCACCAGCAGCGGGACGCGGGCGTTGTCGGCCTCCAGCACCGCCGGGTGCAGGTTGGCGGCCGCCGTCCCCGAGGTGCACAGCACCGCCGCCGGCCTGCCCGACCGCTTGGCCGTCCCGAGGGCGAAGAACGCCGCCGAGCGCTCGTCCAGATGGACGTGGACCCTGATCCCCGGATGCTCGGCCAGCGCCAGCGCCAGGGGCGCCGATCTCGATCCCGGCGCCAGACAGGCATCGGTCAGCCCGGCCCTGGCCAGCTCGTCGACCAGCGTGAGCGCGAACCGCCGCCCCGCCCCGCTCACGCTAGGCTCCGGGTATGGCCGAGCACACCGCGGGACGTCGATCGGGAGTGCCTGGTCGCCTCGAACCGGCCGCGACCCTGCACCACGTCATGGAGGGCGGGCCGCGGGCATCGGGGCGGCGGGTCGACAGGCGCCCCCGGGCCGCATCCCGACCGGCCGAGCCACCGGTCGACCGGGTGGTGCTGGTGCACGGGTTCACCCAGACGCTGGCGGCGTGGGAGCCGGTGGCGGAGCGGCTGCGGGGACGGTGGCCGGTGGTCAGGGTCGACCTGCCGGGGCATGGCGGGTCGGGCGAGGTCCGGGTGGGGTTCGCCGAGGCGGCGGGGCTGCTCGGGGCGAGCGGGGGGGCGGGCGCCTACGTCGGGTACTCGCTCGGTGGGCGGCTGTGCCTGCGCCTTGCCCTCGACCGGCCCGACCTGGTCCGGGCGCTGGTGCTGGTCGGCGCCTCGCCAGGCATCGCCGGCCCCGCGGCCAGGGTCGAGCGCCGCAGCGCCGACGAGGCGCTGGCCGGCGCCATCGAGCGGGACGGGGTGGAAGCGTTCCTTGACCGCTGGCTGGCCGGGCCGCTGTTCGCGACCCTCCCGCCGGAGCTGGCCGGCCGGGCCGAGCGGCTCGCCAACACCGCCGAGGGCCTGGCCGACGCCCTGCGCCGGCTCGGCCCCGGAGCCCAGGAGCCGCTGTGGGACCGCCTGGTCGACCTGCGCCCGCCCACCCTGCTGCTGGCCGGGGCGCTGGACGCCAGGTTCGCCGCCATCGCCAGGGAGATGGCCGCCGCCGCCGGCCCGGTCGCCCGGGTCGCGCTCGTCCCCGGCGCCGGCCACGCCGCCCACCTGGAACGCCCGGCCGAGGTCACCACGCTGATCGAGGAGTTCCTGACCGCCAGCCTTGGCGGCCGGCCCGGCGATCCCGCCCGGCCGAGCGGGGCAGCGCCGGGCGACCGGGACAGGCCGGCGGGCGACCGGGACGGGCCGGCGGGCGACGGCCCCGCCGGCGCCATCCCCGGCTGACCGCGGCCTCACGACACCCACAGCCCCGTGGCCAGCAGGAGGCTCACCGCGAGCTGGAGGCGGGCGGTGGCGCCGAGGGCGGCGATCAGGCCGGGGCCGTCGGTGCGGGTGCGGACCAGACGAACCGGGGGGATGGCGAGGGGAAGGGCAGCCAGGGTGACCAGGACCGGCGGACGGGCCAGGCCGACCAGGGCGGCGGCCGCGAACATGGCGGCGACCACGGCCGCGAACAGGTCGCGGGCCCGGTCCCGGCCCAGGCGGACGGCCAGGGTCCGCTTGCCGGCCAGCCGGTCGCCGTCGATGTCGCGGACGTTGTTGGCCAGCAGGATCGCCACCGCGCCCAGCCCGACCGGCACCGAGGCGGCGACGGCCGCCGCCGGGACCCGGCCGAGCTGCACGTAGGCCGATCCGCAGGTGGCGACCACGCCGAAGAAGGCCAGCACGGCCAGCTCGCCGAAGCCGGCGTAGCCGTAGGGCCGCGGCCCCCCGGTGTAGAGCACCGCGGCGGCGATCGCGGCCACCCCCACCAGCAGCAACCTGAGGTCGACGGCCACGGCCAGGGCCAGCCCGGCCAGCCCGGCGACCGCGAACGCGACCGCGGCGGCGCGCTTGACCGCGGCCGGCGCGGCCAGGCCGGCCGCGGTCAGCCGGGTCGGCCCGAGGCGGGCCGGGAGGTCGGTCCCGCGCAGCCCGTCGGAGTAGTCGTTGGCGAAGTTGACCGCTATCTGAAGCGCCACGGCCACGACCAGGGCCGCCCCCGCCCGCCAGGCCACCACCCGCCCCTCCGAGCCGGCGACGGCCGTCCCCACCAGCACCGGGCACACCGCCGCAACCAGCGTCCGAGGCCGCGCCCCCTGGACCCAGATATTCATGGAGCTCAGGGACGCTTGGGGAACTTGGTGAAGTCGGGGGGGCGTTTCTCGCGGAAGGCGTTGCGGCCCTCCTGGGCCTCCTCGGTCATGTAGTAGAGCAGGGTGGCGTCGCCGGCGAGCTGCTGGACGCCGGCCAGGCCGTCGGTGTCGGCGTTGAGGCCGGCCTTGAGCAGCCGCAGGGCCAGCGGGCTGTGCTCCAGGATCCGCTGGCACCACTCGACCGTGACCCGCTCCAGGTCGGCCAGCGGCACGACCGTGTTGACCAGGCCCATGGCCAGCGCCTCCTGGGCGTCGTACTGGCGGCACAGCAGCCAGATCTCGGCGGCCTTCTTGCGCCCGACGGTGCGGGCCAGCATCCCCATGCCGTAGCCGCCGTCGAAGGACCCGACCCGCGGGCCGGTCTGGCCGAAGCGGGCGTTGTCGGCGGCGATGGTCAGGTCGCAGACCAGGTGGAGCACGTGCCCGCCGCCGACGGCGTAGCCGGCCACCATCGCGATCACCGGCTTGGGCAGCCGCCGGATCTGGATCTGGAGGTCGAGCACGTTCAGGCGGCCGATGCCGTGCTCGTCGACGTAGCCGTCGTCGCCCCGGATGCGCTGGTCGCCGCCCGAGCAGAAGGCGTCGGGGCCCTCGCCGGCCAGCACGATGACCCCGATCGCCGGGTCGTCGCGGGCGAGCTCGAAGGCGTCCTTGAGCTCGAACAAGGTCTTGGGCCGGAACGCGTTGCGGACCTCCGGCCGGCAGATGGTGACCTTGGCGATCCCCTCGGCGGTCTCGTACCGGATGTCGGTCCAGTTGCCCTGCTGCTGCCACTCCACGGGCGTTCGCGCTCCTCGGCAGGCTTCTCGGCGGCGACGGCCCTGCTAGCCTACCGGGCCATGTCAGAGTCTGTTCGGCTGGTGGCCATCGCCCTTCCTCGCCCGGCCGCCGCCACCGCGGTCGTGGCCGCCTGGGAGGCCGGGGAGGCGGTCCTGCCGCTCGACCCGGACGCCCCCGCGCCGCAGCTGACCGGCGCGCTGGCCGCCGCCCGGCCCACCCACCTGCTGGACGGCGACGGGCGGAGCCGCCTGCGCGGCGGCCAGCCGGTCGAGCCGGGCATCGCCGCGGTGGTCGCCACCTCGGGCACCAACGGGCTGCCGAAGGCGGTCGAGCTGGGCGCGGATGCGATCCGGTTCTCGGCCCTTGCCGTCTCGGCCGCGCTGGAGGCCGGGCCGGGCGACCGCTGGCTGTGCTGCCTGCCCGTGCACGGCGTGGCCGGGCTGGCCGTCCTGGCCCGGGCCTGGCGGACCGGCCTGCCGGTCGAGGTCCAGCAACGCTTCGACCCGGCCGCCGTCGCCGCCGCGGCCGGCCGGGCCACCCTGGTGTCGCTGGTGCCGACCATGCTGCGCCGGTTGCTGGCCGCCGGCGTCGAGATGGCCCGGTTCCGGATGGTGCTGCTCGGCGGCGGGCCCATCCCCGCCGATCTGCTGGAGGAGGCCGCCGGCCGGGGGGTCGGCCTGGTCCGCACCTACGGGCTCACCGAGACGTTCGGGGGTGTGGTCCACGACGGCCACCCGCTGGACGGTGTCGAGCTGGAGATCGGGGAGCCCGGGCGGCTCGAGCCTGGCCTCCCGGAGCGAGGGTCCGGGGAATCGGGGCCGAGGGCCCGCGACCATCGGGCACCCGACGGCGAGATCCTGCTGCGCGGCCCGATGCTGTTCCGCCGCTACCGCGGCGACCCGGGGCGCACCGCGGCCGCGCTCCGCGGCGGCTGGCTGCGAACCGGCGACCTCGGCCGGCTCGGCCCGGACGGCCACCTGGTGGTGCTGGGCCGGCGTGACGAGCTGCTGATCAGCGGCGGGGTCAACGTCCACCCGGCCGAGGTCGAGGCGGTGCTCGCCACCCACCCGGCCGTCGCCGAGGCTGCCGTGGCCGGCCGCCCCGACCAGGAATGGGGGCAGCGGGTGGCCGCCTTCGTGGTCCCGCGCGACCCCGCGGCCCCACCCACCCTGGCCGAGCTGCGCGCCTTCGCCCTGGAGCGGCTGGCGCCGGCCAAGGCTCCCCGCGAGCTGGTCCTGGTCGCGGCCCTGCCCCGCGGTCCCTCCGGCAAGCTGCTCCGCCGCCTCCTGCCCCAAGCGGACGTTCAGGACGTGCCGGCGGCCGCCTCCCGGGCGGCCAGGTCGGCGGCCAACGACCCGGCCGGGAAGCCGACATAGGCCCTGGCCCCGGACGCGACCTTGTGCAGCCGGCCGAACACCCGCCGCCAGAGCAGCCGCTCCAGCTCGTCCAGCCGCTGGTAGACCTCCTCCCGCGTGACCACCCCCCGCAGGTGCCCCTGCCAGACGGCGGCCACCTCCAGGTCGACGAAGGCCGTGCGGCGCCGATCCTCTGTCACGACATGCCCCCCGTGTCGTCGGTGCAGGAAGATTCTTCCACATCGAGGATTACGAGGGGAACGAGGTGATCGCTAGACTCACGGTTTGCTGACCCCAGTTACCATAGAATCCCGGGGGTCTGCATGGATGCTCCCGGCGACCTTGGATGGAGGTGCCTGTGGGCTTCGAGGTCGACCGCGCCGCGCCGGACACCACCCAGGTGCCCGAGCCGCAGCCGCCGGCCGCCCAGCAGCGGCCGCTCGGCCGCCGCGTGCGTGCGCTGGCCGCCCGGTCGATGCACCCGTTCGGCCATGGCCCGACCACCGACCGGCCGCTGGAGTCGCTGGTCGCCGCCCACCGGGCCGCCCATCCACGGGCCGACACGCGCCTGCTGCACCAGGCCTACGAGGTGGCCGAGCGCGAGCACCGGGGCCAGCAGCGGACCAGCGGCGAGCCGTTCATCACCCACCCGGTGGCGGTGGCCAGCATCCTGGCCGAGCTCGGCATGGACACCACCACCCTGGTCGCGGCCCTGCTCCACGACACCGTCGAGGACACCGGCTACACCCTCGAGCAGACGCGGGCCGACTTCGGCGACGAGATCACCCACCTGGTGGACGGGGTGACCAAGCTCGACACGATGGAGTTCGGCCACGCCGCCGAGGCCGAGACGATCCGCAAGATGATCGTGGCCATGGCCCTCGACCTCAGGGTGCTGATCATCAAGCTCGCCGACCGGCTCCACAACATGCGCACCCTCAGGTTCCAACCGGCGCACAAGCAGCAGCGGACCGCACGGGCGACCCTCGAGGTGCTGGCCCCGCTGGCCAACCGGCTCGGCCTCCAGGTGATCAAGCGGGACCTGGAGGACCTGGCCTTCGCCACCCTGCACCCGGCCGAGCACGACGAGATCGTGCGCGTGGTCGACCAGCGGGACCCGGGCCGCCGCGAGCACGTCGCCATGCTGACCCGCCAGGTCGCCTCCGACCTGCGTGCGGCCAGGACCAAGGCGTCCGTGGTCCCCCACCCCCGGCACTACTACTCGATCTACCAGACGATGCTGGAGCTCGGCAGCCGCGAGATCCACGACCCGGACCGCATCCTGGTGATCGTCGCCGGCGGCGCCAGCGACTGCTACATCGCGCTGGGCGCCGTCCATGGGCGCTGGCACCCGGTGCCCGGCCGGTTCAAGGACTTCATCGCCGCGCCCAAGCTCAACGGCTACCAGTCGCTGCACACCACCGTGATCGGCCCGGGCGACGAGCCGGTCGAGGTCCACATCCGCACCGAGGCCATGCACCGCACCGCCGAGTATGGGGTGGTCGCGCAGGCCAGGGAGGCGCGCAGCCGCCGCGCCGCCGCCCAGGGCGACGCCACCGGCAACGCCGACGACCTGGACTGGCTGCACCGGCTGCTGGACTGGCAGCGGGCGGTGTCGGACCCGGGGGAGTTCCTGGAGTCGCTCCGCTCCGACCTGTCCGACGACGAGGTGCTGGTCTTCACCCCCAAGGGCGACGCCCTGACCCTGCCGGCCGGCGCCACGCCGGTCGACATGGCCTATGCGCTCCGGACCGAGCTGGGCCACCACTGCATGGGCGCCCGCGTCAACGGCCAGCTGGTCCCGCTGGCCAGCGTCCTTGCCGACGGGGACGTGGTCGAGGTGCTCACCTCGAACTCGGATATCCCGGGGCCCTCCAAGGAGTGGCTCGGGTTCGTCCGCAGCCCCCAGGCCCACGTCAAGATCCGCCAGTGGCTGGCCTCCCAGCGCCGCGACGACGCCGTCGACGCCGGCCAGCAGGCCATCGGCGAGGTCCTGGCCGACCAGGGCTGGTCGCTCCAGCGGGCCAAGGAGGACGGCTCGCTGGCCATGCTGGACTCCGCCGACCTGGAGGCGATGTACCGCGCCGTCGGCCAGGACCAGCTGTCGGCCCAGTCGGTCGCCCAGTGGCTGGTCACCGTGCTGGGCGACCAGCCGGAGGGCGACGCGCCCTAGGAGGCCACGGCGAGGTCCAGCTCGAGCCAGGCGGCCAGGTCCTCGATCTCGCCGTCCACCGCGGCGGCCACGGTCTCCTCGAAGGCCACATCCTGGTGGACCGCGTTGACGCGGAGCACCCCGGCCCGGCGGTCGGCGGTGGCGTCGAGCTTGCCCACCAGCCGGTCGCCGTACAGGATGGGCAGCGCGAAGTACCCCCACCGGCGCCTGGCCGCCGGCTTGTACATCTCCAGGTAGTAGTC